>NZ_JAMYPY010000004.1:0-447837 GCF_040320605.1 Mesorhizobium sp. M0659 | reverse complement strand
TGTCTCGTTTGCCGGCGAGGCCCAGATAGCTCAGTTGGTAGAGCAGCGGACTGAAAATCCGCGTGTCGGTGGTTCGAATCCGCCTCTGGGCACCAGTTTTCTCTGAACATCAAGGGCTTGACTTCCTGGCGCCGCACCGACGGATTCCTGATTTCGGCCTGCCGGCTGTGCCGGCAAGCCTGCGCAACCGAGTTATGAACTTTCGGGGCGCACGGTCTCCACGCGCAGCGAGCCGGCTGGAAGCGGCTGCAGCAGTTCGGCTTCCGGCTTCGTCAGACTGAGCCAGGCTGCCCAATCGCCGGGCCGAAGCACCACGACCTGCCGATTGTGATAGGGCGCAATATCCGGTCCAGGCTCGGTTGTCAGCATGGTGAAGGTTGGCGGCTTGTTGCCGGCAGCTTCACGCCAAAGCCCCGCGATGGCCATGAACGGCGAGCCGTTGAGCGTGAAGCGATGCTTGGCCTTCGGATACTTCGTACCCGTGAACTCGAAGAAGGCGGATGCCGGCACGAGGCAGCGTTTGCTGCCGGCGAATTGCCGGCCTTCGGAGCGGAAGTTGAACACTGGTCCGCCTTTCGGTCCGGCCGGCGGAAATCCGAACGTCATCGACGTCAGTTCAACGCCGGTGTCGCTGGTGGCGCGCATGATCGGGGCTGGATCG
Source organism: Mesorhizobium sp. M0659 (assembly GCF_040320605.1). NCBI lineage: Bacteria > Pseudomonadati > Pseudomonadota > Alphaproteobacteria > Hyphomicrobiales > Phyllobacteriaceae > Mesorhizobium > Mesorhizobium sp. M0659. The sequence continues at coordinate 447,176 of NZ_JAMYPY010000004.1, read as the reverse complement.
TTGATGTGGATGTTATCAACCCGCGGCAGGTCAAGCTCGGTCTGATGGGTCGGGATCTCGAGTGCCAGCGACTCCAGCATCCGGCAATATTCAGCCCAGAGAATATGCTGCTCATAGTCGTTGCACATGGAAGGCTCCCGACCGGTCTGCCAGTTTACCTCACGCCAAACAAAGAGGCGATGGAAAGCGGTGGCCGCTCAACCCTGTCGGTCGAGTTCAACCAGAATACAGCCTCGATCGCCGCGTTGACGAAGGCGGCGCGGGCATAGCGCGCCTCTTGAAGGCCTTCCAGAACGCCAAGGCAGGCTTTGCGGGCGGCGACGTGATAGCCGCCTGTCTTCACGGGCCATCGGTTCATGAGGATGTCAGCGGCCTGCGCGACACGCTCCACCTTGTAGATCTTGTTTCTGGACCTGCCGAGCGCCACGCGAACCGGCTCATCGAAATGCTGATCTTGCATGCTTCCCCTCCCGAACGCGATCGCGAGTCAATTTGGGGGAGGCAAGTTCGGTTCCACGGGAGCGATTTGCCAACGCAATAAACCCGCCTTCTGAAATCACTTTGCGCGCATAGGCCAAATGGCGGATTTGATTTGCTTGGTGATCCCCTCTCCCTGGGGCAAACTACCTGCCGGGGCTGCAGGAGGAGAAATGCGAGCACGCGCAGCTACGATCGGCGATCTCGAAAGTGTCTTCCGTGATCTGTCCACGCGGATGTCGGACGAGTATGTGGCCGCCGGCAAAGACAGCAAGGTCGCCTACGACAATCTGATGATGAATTTGAAGGAAGGCCGGGCGCACGCGCTGGTCGAGGGCGACAAGACGGTGGCGATCGTCGCCTGGCACGAAAACAGCGACGCCGCCGACACGCTGTTTGCCGCGCAGGAGGGTTTCTTCAGCGCCGCGACGGTCCGCTTCTGCAGGCGCCACATCCGCCACATTCAGGCGCTGGCCGGCAACCTGCCCATCCACTCGCGCAGCTGGCTGCAGCGGGCCGACGTCGGCAAATGGTTCCGTGTCATCGGTTATGTCGAACGCGGCCGAGAGAACGGCGCCACTGTGTTCGAATTGCCGCCGGCACGGGGAGCGTCAGCTGCGCGGGCTGCCTAGGGCTGCGCACCCACGGATGCCATCACGGAAAAGCCCCCGCCAGATGGCGATGGGCCAATATCGCCTGCAATGGGCTCATATTGGGGGCTCAGATATCGGGGCTCAGATATCGGGCTGATCGAGCGCCTCGAAAATCACCCGTTCCAGCGGACCGAGATCCTCTTCGATCTCGCTGACCTCAAGGCCTGAATGCCGAGCATCCAGGGCAGCTCGCGTGGTCAGGGTTCGAGCCGTTGCCTTGTCGGCAGGCAGTTCGCCCGGCAGGTGCTCGTGGATCCAGCCCTGCAGGAAATCAACGCCGCGCTCGCTCATCGATTTATCCCTTCCGTTATCTGGGGGATCATTCCCCCAGAATGACCCCAGAAGCGACGATCTGAGCCGTCAGGCTGGTGAGCCTGCCTCGCTTCACGAGCGTCGGCTTTTGGTAGATTTTCTTCATGGCGGTGCCTTTCGCGACAAATCGCTCGTCGGCAACAACGTCTCTCGCGGGGCTGCGTTCCATGGCGGGCTGTTGAGCCCGCCCCCTGGCACATCGTATTTGAGAACAGCCCCGCTCCCGCGAACCCGTGATGTTGATGCCGCGGCAGGTTGCGAAGCCAATGCGGGGCGTGGCAATTGTCGATGCCGATCATTGGGATGGCAAGCAGGACATGGCACGGCCACCAGACATCGCCCGACACCAGGCCGCGAGCGCAGGCGTCAGCTTGAACCGGGCGCTTTCCAAACTCGGCCTGTGTTCGCGCAAGCAGGCCGAGCTGCTGATCGCCGAAGGGCGCGTGCGGGTTGGCGGCAAGGTGGTGCGCGATCCGTCGCTGCGCGTCGATCTCGGCCGCGACCGCATCGCTGTCGACGGCGAGCAGATCGTCGGCGAGGCAAAAGTCTACCTGATGATCAATAAGCCGCGCGGACAGGTCACCACGCGCGATGACCCGCAGGATCGTGGCACCGTCTATGACTGCCTGATGGATCTGGAGTTGCCTTTCGTGTCGCCGGTCGGCCGCCTCGACAAGGCCAGCGAAGGCCTGTTGCTGATGACCAACGACACGCGCTGGGCCAACGGCCTGCTCGATCCGGCCTCGCATGTCGCCAAGACCTATCACGTGCAGATCGGCACCGCGCCCGACGAAGCGATGCTGGCGCGCTTTCGCGACGGAGCGATCGTCGACGGCGAACTGCTGACCGCAAGTTCGATCGAACTGCTGCGCAGCGGCGGCCGCACGGCCTGGCTGGAAATCGTGCTCGACGAGGGCCGCAACCGCCAGATCCGCCGCCTGCTCGGGGCATTCGATATCGAGGTGCTGAGGCTGGTTCGGGTGGCGATCGGCGGTTTGCAGCTCGGCGAACTCGCCAAGGGCAAGGCGCGGCATCTGACATCGGAGGAATTGGCGGTGCTCGCGCGTTAAGAGGCAGCTTGCCGCGAAACCCTACTTCTGGTTCCACCTGCGTATCACCGGCTCGCTCAGATCGTGCTCATAGCCGAGGATGCTGAGGCTCGCGGTATCAAGCACGAAGTGCGCACCGCCTTCGGGTGGCAGACCGAGCCAGCGCGCGGCCAGCACGCGCAGGAAATGCGAGCTCGAAAACACCAGCACATTGCCCTCGATTGCCCGCAGACCGGCGATGATCCTGTCGGCCCTGGCGCCGACATCCGCTGCCGACTCGCCGTCGGGACAGCCATCACGGAACAACTGCCAGCCGGGGCGCTGCACAAGAATCTCCTTGGTCTTTACGCCTTCGTAAGCGCCGTAATCCCATTCCTGCAGGTCCGGCTTCTTGACGGCAGCAGCGCCGAAGCCGGCAAGCGTGCAGGTGCTGAAGGCTCGCTGCGACGGGCTCGACCACACCGCCTGGAAGGACAGATCCTTGAGCCGGTCCGCCACGCCGCGAGCTGCCGCCTCGCCCTTTGCCGTCAACGGTATGTCGGTGCGGCCGGTGTGTTTTCCCGAAGCGCTCCACTCCGTCTCGCCGTGACGGACGAGGTAGATTTCGGGGTACGGATTGCTCATGCGCCGGCCTTTCGGTTTTACGTCCGCACCCTACCCGGGAGGGCCCGGCCAGCGCCAGCCACGTGCAGGCGGAAAAGGAAAGGCCGCAACCGAATCGGCTGCGGCCTTGTGCTCAAACGTCAGTGCCCGGAGCGGTCAGGCGGGCTGCAGATCGCCCGACAGCGCCAGGTCGGCTTCCTCGGACAATGTGCCGGCCATGGCGGCGGCGAACTTGGTCTGGTCGAGTTCGCCTTCCCAGCGCGCCACAACGATCGTCGCCACTGCATTGCCGACGAAATTGGTCAGCGCTCGGCATTCCGACATGAAGCGGTCGACGCCGAGGATCAGTGCCATGCCGGCGACCGGCACAGTAGGCACCACCGAGAGCGTGGCGGCCAGCGTGATAAAGCCGGCGCCGGTGATGCCGGCGGCACCCTTGGAGCTCAGCATGGCAACCAGCAGCAGCAGGATCTGGTCGCCATAGGTGAGCGGCGTGTCGGTCGCCTGGGCGATGAACAGCGCCGCCAGCGTCATGTAGATGTTGGTGCCGTCGAGGTTGAAGGAATAGCCGGTCGGGATGACCAGGCCGACCACCGAGCGGTTGCAGCCGGCGCGCTCCATCTTGGCCATCAGGCCGGGAAGAGCGGCTTCCGAGGACGAGGTGCCGAGCACCAGCAGCAGCTCTTCCTTGATGTAGCGGATCAAGGCGAGGATCGAGAAGCCGTTGTACCAAGCGACAGCGCCGAGCACGACCAGCACGAAGAGCAGCGACGTCAGGTAGAAGGTGCCGATCAGAAAGGCGAGGTTGGCAATCGCGCCGATGCCGTATTTGCCGACGGTGAAGGCCATGGCGCCGAAGGCGCCGATGGGGGCGGCCTTCATCAGGATGGCGACCAGGCGGAAGATAGGCGAGGTCAGCGCCTGCAGGAAATCGACGACCGGGCGGCCGCGCTCGCCGACCAGAGCGAGAGAGATGCCGAACAGTACCGAGAAGAACAGCACTTGCAGAATGTCGCCTTGCGCGAAGGCGCCGGTGATGGTGTCGGGGATGATGTTGAGCAGGAAGCCGACGATGGTCGTGTCATGCGCCTTCTCGGTGAAGGTGGCGACCTTCGAGGGATCGAGCGTCGCCGCATTGATGTGCATGCCGGCGCCCGGTTGGACGACGTTGGAGACGACCAGACCGACGACCAGCGCCAGCGTCGAAAAGACCAGGAAGTAGATCATCGCCTTGCCGGCGACGCGGCCGACTTTTTTCAGGTCGGAAACGCCGGCAATGCCGGTCGTCACCGTCAGGAAGATGACCGGCGCGATCACCATCTTGACCAGCTTGATGAAGGCATCGCCGAGCGGCTTCAGCGAAGCACCGAGTTCGGGATAGAAATGACCGAGCAGCACGCCGGCGGCGATCGCCGTCAGGACCTGCACGTAGAGATGACGGTAAAAGGGTAGCTTGCCGCGCGGTTCGGCGGCAGCGAATGCTGGCTGCATGACGTCCTCCATGGCGCCCCGATCGAAAGCTCGACCTCCCGGGGCAGTTGTTTTCCGCAGCCTTGCGACTGCTGTATTGGTCATTGCAACTGCCGTGCCAGACTGTGCGGCATACCGCAGCCATTGATTTTGTTGGGTATTCGTCCGATCGAGGCTGCTGCCGCTCAACGCAAGTGCGGACATCCGCATGACTGAATTGTGCTTTGTGCGAAATCATGCACAAATAGGGAATGCTGCAACGCCCTGCCGCGGTCCTGTCGCCGACGCCCGAGCAACTCGGCAAACGCGCGCGTCGCGCCTGGCTGCTGTTTGCGGCGATCGCGCTGGTGATCGTTGCCACGGCGCTCACCGGCGCCGGCCTCTACGCGCGCCGCGCTGAGGTCGCGGCACTGGCGGCGCAAGGCCGCACCGATGCCAATCTGAAGGTTGCGTTGCTGCGCGCCGTGCTGGAAAGCCCGCGGGCGCTGCCGCTGCTCTTGTCCGAGGACCAGCAGGTGCATGACGCCCTGCAGAACAAGGGCGCTGTCACGATCGACGTGCTCAACCGCAAGCTCGAAGGGCTGGTCTCCGGCACCAAGGCTTCGGTGCTTTACGTCACCGGCGTCGACGGGTTTGCGATCGCCTCCAGCAACTGGCGCGAAACAACCAGCTTCGTCGGCAACGACTATGGTTTCCGCGCCTATTTCTCCGGCGCCATGCAATCCGGAACGGCCGAATATTTTGCGCTGGGCAACATCAGCAAGCGCCCGGGCCTCTATATTTCGCGTCGCGTCGGCAATGCGGCGGCACCGCTCGGCGTCGTCGTCGTCAAGATGGAATTCGACCAGCTTGAAGCCGACTGGCATGAGGCCAACCGGCCGGCCTATGTCAGCGACGACCACGGCGTCGTGCTGATCACCAGCGTGCCGTCCTGGCGCTTCATGACCACCGCGCCGCTGACCGGCCCGGTGGCTGCCGCCATCCGGAGCAGCCAGCAATTCGGCAACGCGCCGCTGATCCCCTTGCCGATCACACGCCCCGAGGCATTGAGCCCTGACGTGTCGATGGTGCATGCGATAACACCGGGCGGCAGCGATGCCGAATATCTCAGGCTTTCGACACTGGTCCAATCGACGCCATGGCGGCTCGATTATCTCGTGCCGGTCGAAGCGCCGATCGCGGCTGCGGTGCGTGAGATGCGGCTGCTGGCGCTGGGCGTCGTGGTGCCGTTGCTGGCGCTGGCCGGCTACCTCCTGTGGCGCCGTCAGTCGGCGCAGATGCGCATCGCCGCCGAACAGGCAGCGCGCATCGAGCTCGAGCGCCGCGTCGTCGAGCGTACGCATGACCTCAGCCTGGCTCGCGACCGGCTGCAGGCCGAGATCACCGATCACCGCAGCACCGAAGCCAAGCTGCAGGTCATGCAGCAGGAATTGGTGCAGGCCAACCGTCTTGCTACCCTCGGCCAGGTTGCCGCCGGCGTCGCGCATGAGATCAACCAGCCGGTGGCGACCATCCGCGCCTATGCCGACAATGCGCGTGTGTTCCTGGAGCGCAAGCAGACCGCCTCGGCCGAGGAGAACCTTGGAGCGATTGCCGCGCTGACCGAGCGCATCGGCGGCATCACCGAAGAGTTGAAGGTCTTTGCCCGCAAGGGGCGCACGGCAGCCGAACCGGTCGAACTGCGCGGCGTCATCGAGGGCGCCGTGGTGCTGCTCAGAAGCCGCTTTGCCGGCCGGCTGGACGCGCTCGATATCACGCTGCCGCCGGTAACGCTCAAGGTGATGGGCAACCGGCTGCGGCTCGAACAGGTGCTGATCAACCTGTTCCAGAATGCGCTGGAAGCGCTGGACGGGCGCGACGGCGCCAGGGTGCAGGTGTCGGCCCAGGAGACGGCCGACGGCGTGGCGCTTGCCGTCGCCGACAATGGGCCGGGCATTTCGCCTGCCATCCTCAAGTCATTGTTCACGCCGTTCAACACCTCGAAGGAAAAAGGCCTCGGGCTCGGCCTCGTCATCTCGCAGGACATCGTCGCCGACTATGGCGGACGCATCGAGGTGGCGAGCGGCCAGGCCGGCACGCGCTTTACCATTCACCTCGCCAGGGCAGCATGATGGACACCGCACCGGTCGTATTGATCGACGACGACAGCGAATTGCTGAGGGCCACGCGGCAGACGCTGGAACTCGCTGGTTTTTCCGTCTCGGCCTTTGCGGTGGCGGCCGAGGCGCTGGCCGGGCTCGACGCCAATTTTCCCGGCGTGGTGGTGTCCGACATCCGCATGCCCGGCATTGACGGCCTGCAGCTCTTCGACCGCGTCTTGCAGCTTGATGCCGACATTCCGGTAATCCTGGTCACCGGACATGGCGACATCGCGGTTGCGGTCAAGGCGATCAAGGACGGCGCCTACGACTTCATCACCAAGCCGTTCGCCGCCGACCGGCTGGCGCAAAGTGTGGCGCGGGCGGCGGAAAAACGCCGGCTGGTGATGGAGAACCGCGCGCTGCGCGAAAGCGCCGAACAGGCGCAGGACGGCCTGCCGCTGATCGGCCAGACGCCGGCGATGGAGCGGCTGCGCCGCACGCTGCGGCAGATCGCCGACACCGATGTCGACGTGCTGGTGACTGGCGAGACCGGCTCCGGCAAGGAGGTGGTGGCGAGCCTGCTGCACCGCTGGAGCCGCCGCGCCAAGGGCAATTTCGTGGCGCTGAATTGCGGCACGCTGCCGGATACGGTGATCGAAAGCGAACTGTTCGGCCATGAGGCCGGCGCGTTCACCGGCGCACAGAAGAAGCGCATCGGCCGCATCGAGCATTCGAGCGGCGGCACGCTGTTTCTCGACGAGATCGAAAGCATGCCGGCCTCGACCCAGGTGCAGATGCTGCGGGTGCTGGAAATGCGCGAGGTGACGCCGCTCGGCACCAATGAAATCCGGCCGGTCGACCTGCGCGTCGTCGCCGCCGCCAAGGTCGATCTCGGCGATGCCAGCCGGCGCGGCGCCTTCCGCGAGGATCTCTACTACCGGCTCAATGTGGTGACGATCTCGATCCCGCCGCTGCGCGAACGCCGCGACGACGTCGCCCTGCTGTTCTTCTACTTCGCAGAGCGTGCAGCCGCCCGCTTCCGCCGGCAAATGCCAGCCGTGCCTGCCTCAGTGCACCGCCATCTGAGCCAGCACGACTGGCCGGGCAATGTGCGTGAACTCGCGCATTTCGCCGAGCGTTTCGTGCTGGGACTCGAGGAAGCGGCGCAAGCGCCACCTTCCGCCCCGGCGGAGCCGGATGACGCCAGCTCACTGCCGGAACGGCTGGAACGCTATGAAGCCAATGTCATCCGCGAGGCGCTTGGCCGCAATGACGGCGATGTCCGGCGCACGATCGAAGCGCTCGGCATTCCGCGCAAGACCTTCTACGACAAGCTGCAGCGGCACGGCATCGTGCGCAGCGATTTTTCCAGGTAATTCATTTTCCAGGCAATTCAGGCGTGTGGACCCGAAAGCAGGGTAGATTTTGTGAACCGGCGCAAAAAAACCGTGGCAAGTCGGCATCAGAAAGTGTTGAAGACCGCATCGGCGGCCTTCGGCACGGCGCGATCCGGTTGCGCTCGGCAGATGTTGATGATTTGTTGCCGGTCAGCGGAGAATGAATGATGCGAGAACCTGTCGGTCAAGATGAATATGGATCGACCAATCCGTTCGATCCGGACGATCTGACGAATTTGAACGCGATCGGCCCGGCCATGGGCGGCGGCAACGACTTCGAGAAATACGCCGTTGCCGTGATCATCGTCTTCGGCGCGCTGATCATTGGCGGGCTGATGGCCGCTTCCATGACCTTTGGTCACCGGAACGGCTTCCTGTTTGCGCTTGGCGGCGCAACCGCGGCCTGGATATCGGGCAATGCGCTGCTCCTCGACCGTCCCCGCATCTACGCGGCGTTCGTCGTGATCGCCGCGCTGATGCTCGTCGGGTCGACGCTTACGCTCGTCCTCTGATCAATCTCTTGTTTTGATCAGTAGCCAATCGCCTCGCCGGATGCGGCGCGGCTGTCGATGGCGCCGTTGTAGCGGGAGCCGCCGCCCTTCTCGATTTCCGCCAGGCTCTTGCCGCCGACAAGAATGCCGGCCGCCTGCCCCCAAGTAGAATCCGCGAGATCGAGGTGGTAGCCCATGCCGGCCAGCAGTTTTTCAGTGTCGGGCGACAGGCCGAAGGGTTCGACATAGATCGTGTCGGGCAGCCATTGATGGTGGATGCGCGATGCGTCGATCGCCTCCTGGATGTTCATGCCGTGGTCGATGACGTTGACGATGGCTTCCAGCGTGATGGTGATGATGCGCGAGCCGCCGGGGCTGCCGATAACCATGAACGGCTTGCCGTCCTTGGCGACGATAGTCGGGCTCATCGATGACAGCGGCGTCTTCTTCGGCTGGATAGCATTGGCCTCTCCCTGCACGAGACCGTAGAGGTTGGGCACGCCAGGCTTCTGGGTGAAATCATCCATCTCGTTGTTGAGCAGGATGCCGGTGCCGTCCGCGACCACGCCGGCGCCGAACGAGCCGTTCAGCGTATAAGTGACCGCGACCGCATTGCCGTCATCGTCGATGATCGAATAGTGCGTCGTTTCCTTCGACTCGCCGAAGCCCTTCGGCATCAAATCCTGCGAGACGCCGGCGCGGAACGGGTCGATCTTGTCGCGGATCTCCTTGGCGTAACCCTTGTCGAGCAGTTTCGAGACCGGATTGTCGACGAAATCTGGATCGCCGAGCGCCGAGTTGCGGTCCACATAGGCGTAACGCATCGCCTCGACCATGACATGCACCGTCTCGGCCGAGCCGGCGCCGAGATAGGACAGCGGGTAGCCCTCCAGCACGTTGAGGATTTCGCAGATGATAACGCCGCCGGAGCTTGGCGGCGGCGAGGACGTGATCTCATAGCCGCGATAGGTGCAGCTCACCGGTTGCAGCTCGCGTACCTTATATTGCTCGAAGTCTGCCTTGGCCAGAATGCCGCCCCTGGCGCCGCTCGCCTTGACGATGGCGCCGGCGATGGCGCCTTTGTAGAAGGCGTCGGCGCCATTTTCGGAGATGGCGGCGAGCGACGCTGCAAGATCGGGCTGGAGGAGACGCTCGCCGACGCCATAAGGCTTGCCGTCCGGCTTCAGGAAGATGGCGGCGGCGGCAGGGTCCTTCGCCAGCCGTGCGGCATTGCTTGCGAATGAAGCAGCGTCGCCCTGGTCGAGGATGAAGCCATCCTTGGCATAGGCAATTGCCGGCGCCATCAAATCCTGGCGTGGCAGCGTGCCATATTTTTCACGAGCCATCTCGAACCCTGCCACGGAACCCGGTACGCCGACCGCAAGGTAGCCATCAAGGCTGGCGCCCTTCACCGGATTGCCGTCCTTGTCGAGATACATGATCTTGGTTGCCGCCAGCGGCGCGCGCTCGCGGAAATCGAGGAAGGTCGATTTGCCGTCCTTGAAGCGGATGGTCATGAACCCGCCACCGCCGATATTGCCGGCATTAGGGTAGACGACGGCGAGCGCATAGCCGACGGCGACCGCCGCATCGACGGCATTGCCGCCCTTCTTCAGCACCTCGACGCCGGCTTCCGACGCCAGATGCTGGGCAGTGACGACCATGCCGTGCTCGCCCTTCGCCGGTTGAGGCGAGGCGGCATGGAGCGCGCCGGATGGCGCGAGCGCAATTGCGAGCGAAAGGGTGACGCCAATCAGCGTCCGGCGGGTCAAGGGCATGGCGGTGCTCCAAGTGCGGTGTGCCTAGAAGAGCTACATGGAGCGGCCGAGTCCATCATCAATATGAGCGAACACATATTGGTGTTCGCCTGCCGGCAGAGGCAAGCTGATCTCCCCCCTGTGGTGGAGATTAGCCAATCTCAAACAATCCCGCCTGAACCGCCCACAACCGCCGGCCGTTCCGCCGCGACCTTCGCCCGGTAGCCCGCCGCGCGATATGCGGCGACTGGATCGATGGCGCCGCCTGTGTTCAGCCGCGCCATGGCAAGGATCGGCTCGACATCGGTGCGGTAGGCAGCTTTCAGAGTCTGCGTCGCCATCAGCGCATCATTGCCGTCTTGGAAACCCTCGAGCGCCTTGCGGTCGACCAGCAGCGCCTGCGCATAGGCGCGCTGCACCTCGACTGCCGACAGCATCAGGCTTTCGATCGGGTCGGTGACGTTGTGGCTCTGGTCGAGCATGTGGGCGGGATCGAAACCCTCGGCGCCGGACAGCTCGGCATCGACCAGTTCGTTGAAGACCAGGAACAGCCGGTAGGGATCGATCGAGCCGGCATCGAGGTCGTCGTCGCCATATTTGGAATCGTTGAAGTGGAAGCCGCCGAGTTTCTTGAACTGGATCAGCCGCGACACGATCATCTCGATGTTTACGTTGGGCGCATGGTGGCCGAGGTCGACCAGGCAGTAGGCCTTGTCGCCCAGCTCCTTGGATATGAGGTAGTTAGTGCCCCAGTCCTGCACGACCGTGGAGTAGAAAGCCGGCTCGTACATTTTGTGTTCGGTGAACAGTTTCCAGTCGGCGGGCAGTCCGGCATAGATCTCCTTCATGGCGTCGAGATAGCGCGCGAAGGCTTTGGCGAAATTGACCTGGCCGGGGAAATTCGAGCCGTCGCCGATCCACACTGTCAGCGCCCTGGACCCCAGCGTCTTGCCGATCTCGATGCATTCGAGATTATGCTCGACGGCCTGGCGGCGCGTGCCGGCATCGGCATGCGAAAGCGAGCCGAATTTGTAGGAGAGCGTCTGATCCCTGGCATCCGAAAAGGTGTTGGAGTTCATGGCGTCGAAGCCGAGGCCGAAGCGCGAGGCGGCCTGCTTCAGCCGGTTCGGATCGGCCTTGTCCCACGGGATGTGCAACGAGACGGTCGGTGTCGCCTGCGTCAGTTGGCTGATGACGGCGCAGTCCTCGATCTTGTCGAAAATGTCGCGCGGCTCGCCGGCGCCGGGAAAGCGGGCAAAGCGTGTGCCGCCGGTGCCGACGCCCCAGGACGGAATGGCGACGGCGAATTTCTCGACCTTGCCGCGGATGGCGTCGATGGCGATGCCGCGACGGTCGAGGCGTTCCCCGAGCGAGGCGTAGTCGCGTTCGAGGTCGGGTTTGCGCTGGGCGTTGTGGCTGGAGACGAGATCGGCGGCGATGATGGTTTCGGACAAGTGCTATTCCTCCCAATGCGTTCAGTCAGCGCTGCCCCTCATCCGGCCCTTCGGGCCACCTTCTCCCCGTATAGTGACGGGGAGAAGAGAAGCGCTCCGCCCTTAACTCAGCGCGTAAAGCTCTGCGCGTTGCCGGCGTCGACGTTGATGATGTTGCCGGTGGATTTGGCCGACATGTCGGACGCCAGGAAATAAATCGCTTCGGCAATGTCTTCCGGAAACACCGAGCGCTTCAGCATCGAGCGCGAGCGGTAGTGTTCTTCCAGATCGTCGGTCGACATCTTGTAGGCGGCGGCGCGCTGTTCCTTCCACTCGCCGGTCCAGATCTTCGAACCGCGCAGCACGGCGTCCGGATTCACGACATTGACCCGGATCTGGGCTTCCGCGCCTTCCAGCGCGAGGCAGCGGGCGAGATGGATTTCGGCGGCCTTGGCGGTGCAATAGGCGGCGGCGTTGGGTGACGCGGCAAGGCCGTTCTTGGAGGCGACGAAGACGACATTGCCGCCGATCTTCTGGGCGCGAAACAGCCGGAAGGCTTCGCGCGAGACCAGGAAATAGCCGGTCGACAATATGTCCATGTTCTTGTTCCACAGCGCCAGCGTTGTCTCCTCGATCGGCGCCGAGGAGGCGAGGCCTGCGTTGGAGACGAGAATATCAATGCCGCCGAACTCGACGGCTGTCTGGGCGAAGCCGGAAATCACCTGCTCCTCCGCGGTGACGTTGATCAGCACCGGCCGGACGAAGTCCTTGCCATAGGCTTTCGCCAGTTCGTCGTTGGCGCTGGCAAGTGCGGTCTCGTCGATATCGGCCAGCACGACGCAGGCGCCTTCGCGCAGCAGGCGATTGGCGGTGGCGCGGCCGATGCCGCCGGCGCCGCCGGTGACCAGCGCGATCTGGCCGGCGAGCGACTTCGGCTTCGGCATGCGCTGCAGCTTCAAATCCTCGAGCAGCCAGTATTCGATGTCGAAGGCCTCCTGCGCCGGCAGGCCGACATAGGACGAAACGGTCGAGGCCCCGCGCATGACATTGATGGCGTTGACGTAGAATTCGCCAGAGATGCGGGCGGTGGCCTTGTCGCCGGCGAAGGTGAACATGCCGACGCCGGGCATCAGGTAGACCACGGCATTGGGGTCGCGGATCGGGGGCGAGTCCGGATGCTTGCAGCTGTCGTAATAGGCCTGGTAGCCGACACGGTACTCAGCAATATCGTCGGCGAGGCGCGCAATCACGGCTTCGACGTCGGGCTTCGCTGGGTCGAACTCGATAACCAGCGGGCGGATTTTTGTGCGCAGGAAATGATCCGGGCATGAGGTACCGAGTGCCGCCAGCGGGCGCAAATCCCTGGAGTTGACGAATTCGAGCACAGCGGCGGAATCGTCGAAATGGCCGAGCTTGTGGCTCTTCTCCGAAATCAGGCCGCGGATCCTCGGCATCAGTCTCGCCGCGATGGCGCGGCGCTCAGCGGCGTCGAGCGATTTGACGACTTCGCCGCCGAAGATGGCGAGACCCTCGGAGCGGCGCTCGAACCACTCGATCGCCTGGTTGATGACCGAGATCGTCGTCTCATAGCACTCCTTGGGTGTGTCGCCCCAGGTGAACAGGCCGTGGCTTTCGAGGATGACGCCCTTGGCCTCGGGGTGTTCGACGCAGAATTTCTCCAGCCACAGGCCAAGTTCGAAGCCCGGCCGCTTCCACGGCAGCCAGCCGATGGCGTCACCGAAGATCTCCTTGGTCAACGCCTTGGAATCCTTGGCAGCGGCAATGGCGATAATGGCATCGGGATGCATGTGATCGACGAACGGCTTCGGCACATAGGCGTGCAGCGGCGTGTCGATCGAGGCCGCGCGCGGGTTGAGATTGAAGGTGCAGTGGGGAAGATAGCCCACCATCTCGTCCTCATGCGCGACGCCGCGATAAAGCCCTTTCAGCGCCTGCAGTTTGTCCATGTAAAGCGTGGCGAAACCGTCCAGCTTGATCGAGGCGCTGTCGCCGCCCGAGCCCTTGACCCATAGCACTTCGACTTCGGCGCCGGAGAGCGGGTCCTTCTGCCGGATCTTGGACGAGGTGTTGCCGCCGCCATAATTGGTGACACGCTTGTCGGAGCCGAGCGTGTTGGAGCGATAGACCAGAAGCTCAGGCTCGCTCAGCCCCTTGGCTTTAGCATCGTCCCAAAGGTTGGCAAGGCGCGAGCCGGAGCGCTTGTCGAGCATGATTATCCTCCCTGGGACGCAAAAGGCGCGGTCCATTTTGCCGGAAATGTCTACGCAAGCATCTCGGTTGTCAATCATAAACGATCAAGATCGATCATATTGCACTGCACAATGAAATTATATGAGCGGAAATGATTGACACTGGTGGTTTTCTAGTGCCTCATGACCATGCAGGGAGGAACCATGCACGAAAAAGAGCGCCACAGGATCATTCTGTCCGCCGTCCAGGAAAAGCCTGTGGTGACGGTGCAGGAGATGGTCGACCTGACGGACTCCTCCGAGGCGACGATCCGGCGCGATATCGCGGCTCTTCATGTGCAAAAGCGCCTGCGTCGCGTGCGTGGCGGCGCCGAGGCGATCTCGCCACCGCAGTTCATCGGCCTCGCCGGCCGGCCCTTTTCCGTCAACGAAACGCTTAACGCTTCGCAGAAGCGCGCGATTGCGCGCGAAGCGGTGGAGCTGTGCAAGGACGGCGAACCGATCATCATCAATGGCGGCACCACCACCTTCCAGATGGTGCATTTCCTGACCGGACGCCGCATGCCGATCTTCACCAATTCGTTCCCCATCGCCGAGCACCTGCTCAAGCATTCGAAGAACACCGTCATGCTGTCGGGCGGCACCATCTACCGCGAGCAGAACATCATCCTCTCGCCCTTCGACAATGACGTGACGCGTAATTTCTACGCGCGCCGCATGTTCATGGGCGCTCAAGGGCTCGGGCCGCTTGGCCTGATGGAAGGCGACCCGCTGCTGATCCAGGCGGAGCAGAAACTGATCGACCAGGCCGACGAACTGGTGGTGCTGGTCGACTCATCGAAATTCCGCCAGCGCTCGAGCCTGATCCTGTGCGGGCTCAAGCGCATCGCCACCGTCATCACCGATGACGGCATCGAGGATCGCGAAGCCAACATGCTGGAGGCCGCGGGTGTGACGCTGATCGTCGCCCGCAAGTCGGCAAAGGAAGAATCCTCGCTGCAGGCCTGAGGCCAACCGCAGCGACGATGGAATGCAACGCTCAAGGGAGGAAATACGATGAGCTTTCTGAAGAAATTGATGGTGACGGCCGCGTTCTCGGCCGCCATGTTCGTGAATGCCGCCTATGCCGAGAACGTCAAGATCGCGCTGGTGGTGAAGTCGCTCGGCAACGGCTTCTTCGACGCCGCCAATAAGGGCGCCGAAGAGGCGGCCAAGGAACTCGGCGATGTCGACATCATCTACACCGGCCCGACCAAGGCGACCGCCGAAGCGCAGATCGAAGTGGTCAATTCGCTGATCGCGCAGAAGGTCAACGCCATTGCGATTTCGGCCAATGACGCCGACGCGCTGGTGCCGGTGCTGAAGAAGGCCATGGAGCGCGGCATCACCGTCATCTCGTGGGATTCGGGCGTCGCCAAGGAAGGCCGCCAGCTGCATCTCAACCCGTCCGACACCGGCCTGATCGGCGAGACCATCATCAAGCTGGCCGCCGACTATCTGCCGGAAGGCGGCGAAGTCGCCATTCTGTCGGCTTCGTCGACCGCGACCAACCAGAACGCCTGGATCGACGCGGCCAAGAAGATCCTGCCGGAGAAATTCCCCAAGATCAAACTCGTCGCCACCGTCTACGGCGATGACGATTCGGCCAAGAGCACCGACGAAGCCAAGGGCCTGCTGAAATCCTATCCGAACCTCAAGGCGATCATCGCGCCGACCACCGTCGGCGTCGTTGCCGCTGCCCAGGTCGTCACCGACGCGAACCTGATCGGCAAGGTCAATGTCACGGGTCTGGCGCTGCCGTCGGAGTTCAAGAAGTTCATCGACAACGGTTCCAGCCAGGCGGTTGCCCTCTGGAATCCGATCGACCTCGGCTACTCCGCCGTCTACCTCGCTCATGATCTGGCGGTGAAGAAGGAAGAGGCAAAGCCGGGCGCAACGCTGTCGATCGGCCGCGTCGGCAAGGTCACGCTCGATGACAGCAACTCGGCTGCGATGGCTCCGCCCTTCCAGTTCGACAAGTCCAACATCGAAAAGTTCTCCAAGATCTATTGATCTCGGACGTCTCGGACCAAGCGCGGCGGGACCAAAATCCCGCCGCGACTTTAAACGGACCTTGTTTCAGGGCTTGATACGGATATGGACACGACAGCCCAGCACGGCATTGCGAAGGAGGAGCCCACGGGTCCTGCCCCGCGCCTGACGCTGTCCGGCGTCTCCAAAAGCTTTCCCGGCGTGCGCGCGCTGCACAATGTCAGCCTGTCGCTTTACCCCGGCCAGGTTACGGCGCTGATCGGTGAAAACGGTGCCGGCAAGTCGACGCTGGTCAAGATCATGACCGGCATCTACCAGCCCGACGCCGGCACGATCAGCATTGACGGCCAGGCCGTCACCCTGCCCAGCGCGCATGCCGCCTTCGGCCACGGCGTCACCGCCATTCATCAGGAAACCGTGCTGTTCGACGATCTGAGCGTCGCCGAAAACATTTTTCTCGGCCATGCGCCGCGCACGCGGCTAGGCACCATCGACTGGCGCACCATGCGAAAACACGCGCGCGAAGTGCTCGACACCATGCATGCCGGCCATATCAACGCCGATGCGCGGCTGAAAGACCTCGGCATCGCCAACAAGCATCTGGTAGCGGTTGCTCGCGCGATGTCGATCGATGCGCAGATCGTCATCATGGATGAGCCGACCGCAGCCCTTTCGATGAAGGAGATCGAGGAGCTTTTCCTGCTGATCGAATTCCTCAAGGAGGAAGGCAAGGCGATCCTGTTCATCAGCCACAAGTTCGACGAGATCTATCGGATCGCCGATCGCTACACCGTGTTCCGCGACGGCGAGATGGTTGGCGAGGGCCTTATCAAGGATACCGGCCAGAGCCAGATCGTGCGCATGATGGTCGGCCGCTCGGTCGATCACATCTTTCCGCAACGCAAGGCCGAGATCGGCGCGCCGGTGCTGTCGGTCGCTGGCCTTTCGCACCCGACCGAATTCAACGACATCGGCTTCGAACTGCACAAGGGCGAGATCCTCGGTTTCTACGGTCTTGTCGGCGCCGGGCGGTCAGAGGTGATGCAGGCGATATCGGGCATCACCCGCATATCGGGTGGAACGATCACGCTGGAAGGCAAGACGATCACGCCGAAATCGGCGGCGGATTCCATCGAAGCCGGCATCGTCTATGTGCCGGAAGAGCGCGGCAAGCAGGGCGTGGTGATCGGCCTGCCGATCTTCCAGAATGTCTCGCTGCCTTCGCTGAAGCGCACCTCCAAATCCGGCCTGCTGCGATTGTCGGAAGAATTCGCGCTCGCCCGCTCCTACACCGAGCGGCTAGACCTGCGCGCCTCGTCGCTGAGCCAGGATGTCGGCACGCTGTCGGGCGGCAACCAGCAGAAGATCGTCATCGCCAAATGGCTGGCGACGGCGCCCAAGGTGATCATCCTGGATGAGCCGACCAAGGGCATCGACATCGGCTCCAAGGCCGCCGTGCACGGCTTCATGGCCGAGCTCGTCGCGCAGGGCCTGTCGGTGATCATGGTGTCGTCGGAACTGCCGGAGATTCTGGGCATGTCCGACCGCGTCGTCGTCATGCGCGAAGGGCTGGTTGCGGCGGTCTACGATAATAAGGGGCTGGACGCCGAAACGCTGGTCCGGACGGCAGCGGGGATCGCGGCATGAAGGCTCTCCTGAAATTCCGCGAGATCTGGCTGGCAGCGGCGATCGTCGCTTTGATTGCTCTGATCTCGACGCGCTTCCCGGCCTTTGCCGACCCCGGCAATCTCGCCCAGGTGTTCAACGACACCTCGATCCTGATGATCCTGGCGCTGGGACAGATGGTCGTCATCCTGACCCGCTCGATCGACCTGTCGATGGCCTCCAGCCTGTGCTTCACCGGCATGGTGGTGGCGATGCTGAACGCCGCGCATCCGGCGATCCCGATCCCGCTGCTGATCGTCATTGCGCTGGCCGTCGGACTGGTGCTCGGCGCCATCAACGGCCTGCTGGTGTGGCGGCTGAACATCCCTTCGATCGTGGTGACATTGGGCACGCTCACCATCTATCGCGGCGCCACCTTCGTCCTCTCCGGCGGCGCCTGGGTCAATGCCGACAAGATGAGCCCGGACTTCATCGGCTTCCAGCGCGCAGCTTTCCTGGGCATTCCGGTTCTGTCCTGGATCGCCATACTGGTCATCGCGCTGTTCTTCGTGGTGATGACGCGAACCGCGCTTGGCCGTTCGATCTATGCCATCGGCGTCAACCCGACGGCGTCGGTCTATGCCGGCATCGATGTCGGCCGAACCAAATTCATCGTCTTCTGCATTTCCGGCATGATCGGCGGGCTCGCCGGTTATCTCTGGATTTCTCGTTATGTCATCGCCTCGGTCGAGGTCGCCAATGGCTATGAACTCAATATCATCGCCGCCTGCGTCATCGGCGGCATTTCGATTGCCGGCGGCATCGGCTCGGTCGGGGGCGCGGTGTTAGGGGCGCTGTTCCTCGGCATCATCTCCAACGCACTGCCGGTGATCAACATCTCGCCCTTCTGGCAGATGGCGATTTCAGGCAGCGCCATCATCCTGGCCGTCGTGCTCAACGCGCGCGGCGAACGCCAGCAGGGGCGGATCATTCTGAGGAAGGCGGAGGCGGCATGACCGACACCCCCGCCCCGCGCCACATTCCCGACCGGCTCGACAAGCCGCTCTCTTCAGCGATCTTTTCCTGGGAAGCGCTGCTGGTCGTCGTGGCGGTCGCCATCTTCGCCATCAACAGCTTCGCATCGCCCTATTTCCTCGATGCCTATTCGCTGTCGGACCTGACCTTCAATTTCACCGAGAAAGGCCTGATCGCCTTCGCCATGGCGCTGCTGATCATTTCGGGCGAGATCGACCTGTCGGTCGCCGCCATCATCGCGCTCGCCTCGACCATGATGGGCATGGCGGTACAGGCCGGCGCGGACACGCCGGTGCTGGTGGCTATCGGCATCGTCGTCGGGCTCGGTTGCGGCGCCTTCAACGGGCTGTTGGTGACGAGGCTCGGCCTGCCGTCCATCGTCGTTACCATCGGCACGATGAGCCTGTTTCGCGGCATTGCCTTCATCATCCTCGGTGACCAGGCCTACAAGGGCTATACCGAGAGCTTCGCCTTCTTCGGCCAGGGTTACGTCTGGTGGGTGGTGTCGTTCGAACTGGTGCTCTTCCTCCTCGCGGCCGTCGCCTACTGGTTCCTGCTGCATCGCACCAGCTTCGGCCGCCGTGTCTTTGCCATCGGCAACAATCCGGTCGCGGCACAGTTTTCCGGCGTTCGCGTCGGCCGCATCAAATTCATCCTGTTTTGCATGACCGGACTGATGGCGGGCATCGCCTCGGTGCTGATCACCTCGCGGCTCGGCTCGACGCGGCCGTCGATCGCGCAGGGCTATGAGCTAGAGGTCATCACCATGGTGGTGCTGGGCGGCGTCAGCATTCTGGGCGGCTCCGGCAGCATTGTTGGCGTCGTGCTCGCCGCCTTCATCATGGGGCTGGTGACCTTCGGGCTCGGCCTGCTCAACGTGCCCGGCATCGTCATGTCGATCTTCATCGGCCTGCTCTTGATCGTCGTCATCGCACTGCCGATCGTCTGGCGGCGGCTGCGCGGTAACAGCTGATGCCTGAGAAATACGCCTTCAAGATGCAGCTCAAACCCGGCATGAAAGCCGAGTACAAAAAGCGCCACGATGAGATCTGGCCGGAGCTGGCGGCGCTGCTGAGAGAGGCCGGCGTCGCCGATTATTCGATCCATCTCGATGAAGACACCAACATCCTGTTCGGCGTGCTGTGGCGGCGGGACGACCATGGCATGGCCGACCTGCCGAAGCATCCGGTGATGCAGCGCTGGTGGGCGCACATGGCCGACATCATGGAGACCAGGCCGGACAACCAACCGGTGGCCATCCCCCTGGAAACAATGTTCCATATGGCATGAGTGCGCTGCGCCACATCGCCGTCATCGACATCGGCAAGACCAACGCCAAGGTGGCGCTGGTCGATTTCGTCACGCTGAGCGAGGTGGGGTTGCGCCGCATGGCGAACGCGCCGCTGCGACAAGCGCCCTATCCGCATCACGATGTCGAGGCGCTGTGGACGTTTATCCTCAACAGCCTTGCCAGCCTCGACCGCGAACAGCGTATCGACGCGATTTCGATCACCACGCATGGTGCGACCGGCGTGCTGGTCGACGCCTCGGGCGAGCTGGTGCTGCCTGTCCTAGACTATGAGTTCGATGGCCCCGACAGGTTGGCGGCGGAGTATGATGCTGTTCGTCCGCCCTTCGCCGAAACCGGTACACCGCGCCTGCCGGTCGGTCTCAATCTCGGCGCGCAATTCTTCTGGCTTGAGAAGCGTTTCCCCACCGAATTCGCCAAGGCCGCCGCGATGCTGATGTATCCGCAATACTGGGCGCTGCGCCTGACCGGCGTTGCCGCCAACGAGGTGACCTCGCTCGGCTGCCACACCGATCTGTGGAGCCCTTGGGAGGCGGACTTTTCCTCGATGGTCGACAGGCTGGATTGGCGCAGGCTGATGGCGCCGGTGCGGCCGGCCAGGGACCAGCTCGGCCCGATCCTGCCGGCGCTTGCCGCGCGCACCGGGCTCGATCCGCAGACCCCGGTATTCTGTGGCCTGCACGATTCCAACGCCTCCCTATTGCCGCATCTTCTGTCCGACGAGCCGCCCTTCTCGGTCGTCTCGACCGGCACCTGGGTGGTATCGATGGCGGTCGGCGGCAGAGAGATTGCGCTCGATGCTGCGCGCGACACGCTGGTCAATGTCAGCGCGCTTGGCGCTCCCGTCCCCTCGGCGCGGTTCATGGGTGGCCGCGAGTTTTCCCAGCTGACCAAGGACAAGCCGCAGGACTGCAGCGGCAGCGAGGTGCTGGCCGTTCTGACCGGAAAAATGCTGCTTTTACCTTCTACGCAGCAGGGATCGGGACCGTTCCCGCACCATGCCGCGGAATGGCTTGATGCCGACGGCATCAGCAAAGGCGAGCGGTTCGCCGCCATTTCCTTCTATCTGGCGATGATGACGGCGACCTGCCTCGAGCTGATCGGCGCCGACGGCCCGACCACCGTGGAAGGACCGTTTGCTCGCAACCGGCTCTTTGTCGGCATGCTGGCGGCAGCGACCGCGCGCATCGTCATCGCCTCCGAGGCGGCCACCGGCACCAGCATCGGCGCGGCACTGCTCGCATCCGATCAGCCAGTGACGCACGGCAAGGGCGAAAGAATTGAGCCGCAGACCGACCCGGTCTGGGCGGCCTATGTCACCGCGTGGCGCGCGGCAGTCGACGCGCAAGGCTGATCACAAAATCCGCTTCCCAAAGGCCGACATGACGAAGTTGACGGCGTCGGCGCCGATCCGCGGCTCCAGACCGGCGGTCAGCCCGGAAACATCCATCGACAGCAGACCGCCGGACAGCGAGATCGCCTCCATTGCCTGATGCGTCTCGCGCACCGTCAGCCCGCCCGAGCCCGCAGCCCAGCCGGTAAATTCGGTCGCCGTCGGCGAATAGCTGACGTGAAAGCCCTGCGTGCCCGACGTCGCGATGCGGATCGCCTCATGCATGAGGTCGCGCATGCCCATGGCGTCGATGTCGGTCATGGTGAAGGCCGAGACACGCGAATCCTTGAGCACCCTTGCCTCCGCCGGATCAGCATGGCGCAGGCCCACGATGACGACATTTTCCGGCGACAGCTGCGGCTGCAGTGCGCAGGGCTTGTGATCGAGACCGAGCGCGCGGGCCAGCACCGAGACTTCAGGCATGTCTTTGGCCTCCTCGTCCTCGGGCATCAGGGCGGCGAGGGAATCGATCCAGATCAGGCCGAAGGAATGCGTCGCGCGCGCCGTTGCGGTCAGCGCCTTGTGGGCGATACGGCGATCGGCGCCGGCAGCGAGCCGGATCAAGCCCGAGGGCGGCCGCTCGACGTCGGCGAGTTCGACCACGTCGAAATTCATCGCCTCCAGACGCGCGCCGGTTCCCTCGCGGGCGATAATCCCGCCGGATTCCGGTTCGGCCGAGATCGACACCATCTTGCGGCCGGAGAAATCCGCGACGTCGTGCATAGGGGCCTTCTCGACATATTCCGACGTCATCGCCAGAAGCATGGCGCCATAATTCATGCGGAAGGCGACACGGTCGCCGACGGTAGGTCGCGGATCGGCATCCTGCACATCGAGCAGCAGATGGTCGCTGGAAGCGCCGAGCACCCTCACCCCCTTGGCGATCGGCGTCAGCCCTTCGACCAGCACGTCCTCGCGGCCTATATTGGCGATGGCGCGCAGCCGGTCGCCCTCGTCGGCGAAGACCGGCTGGTTGCCGAAGGCGTCGTAGCCGGATGTGCCGATCGGCCGCGAAGGCTTGAGTTTGACCTCGATGATGTCGCTGGTCAGCCGGCAGGCATCGGGTTCGAGTTCGGGCCACGGCACGTCGCGAAAGGTTTCGACACCGCCTTGCAGGATCGCCTCGCCCACGCGCAGATTGTTGATGCCGGGCGGCAGCTTGCCTTCGAGCAGCAGCGTCAGCGATGACGAGGCGCCGCCGGAAATGAAGTCGAGGCTTTTGCCGGACAGGCGCTCGGTTTTGTAGGCATGGGCGACGAGTTGGCCAAGGTTCTCCGGCGTCGGCATTATGGCGCCGAAGCAGCCGAGATTGGTGCCGATGCCGGCGATGCGCACGCCCTTGAATTGTAGGATCTGCTCGACGGTGGGGATCAGGTCGCTTGGCCAGATGCCTTCGCGGAGATCGCCGAGATCGATCATCAGCATGATATCGTGGACGCGGCCCATGCGCTCGGCAATGCGCGATATCTCGCGGATGGTGGTCAGTTCCGACTGCAGGCTGATGTCGACGGTGCGCACGACCTCCTCTACGCGCGCCATGGGCGGGCTGCGCAGCAGCATGACCGGCGCATTGATGCCGCTGTCGCGCAGCCGGCGGATGTTTTCGAAGCGCGATTCCGCGATGCCGGCAACACCGCCGCGCAGCATGGCCCGCGCCACTTGCGGCATGCCGCATGTGCCCTTCGTAACTCCGAACACCTTGATGCCGGACAGCGCGCAGCGCTCGACGATGGTGCGGGCGTTGCGCTCGATGCGGCCAAGGTCGATAGCGACTTGCGGTCCCGACATTTCGTCACTCAGGGTTTGTAGAATCTGTCAGCCAGATGCATCTTCCAGATCGTCGTACGATATTTGTCAAACTTTGCGCAGTGACGGCCTCAATGTTGGAAACCAGAGCAATTGTATGTGGGCACGTCTTTCGATCGGAGAGGCCGGTGACGCTGGTCGTTCATCATTTCGATGGTGAGTGGCAACTGACCTGCGGCGAACATGATCATCCCGCGGACTGTGGAGATTTCGAAGTTATCGGTCTCGGCCATTTGACCTCCAGGCAGGAAAACTTGGCACAGATTGGCC
Organism: Mesorhizobium sp. M0659; assembly: GCF_040320605.1. NCBI lineage: Bacteria > Pseudomonadati > Pseudomonadota > Alphaproteobacteria > Hyphomicrobiales > Phyllobacteriaceae > Mesorhizobium > Mesorhizobium sp. M0659. The sequence continues at coordinate 423,794 of NZ_JAMYPY010000004.1, read as the reverse complement.
AGCTTGAGCGCGGATGGCTTGCCGAATGGGTGCACGGCGAATGGACTCGATGCCAACACGACGACTAGAGCTCCCTCAATTCCCGTAGACCAGCCCTTGGGGGTCGATCTCCGGCTTGCGGCCGGCGACGAGGTCGGCCAGGAACTTGCCCGAGCCGCAGGCCATCGTCCAGCCGACATGGCCATGCCCAGTGTCGAGGTAAAGGTTCTTGTATTTCGCCTTGCCGATGACCGGCACCGAGTTGGGCATCATCGGCCGCAGACCTGCCCACAACAGCGCCTTCTTCTCGTCGAAAGCGCCAGGGAAAAGGTCTTTGCCGGTGCTCAGCATAGACTTGAAGTCGCTGGGCTTGAAGCTGCGGTCGAAGCCGGTGAACTCGGCTGTCGAGGACATGCGCAGGCGGTTTCCGAGCCTGGAGTAACCAACCAGCCGGTCCTCGTCGGCGCCGCCCATGGTCGGTCCCTTGCTCTCGTCCTCCAGCGGGATGGTCGCGCTATAGCCTTTAACCGGATAGACGGGCAGGTCGATACCGTAGCGGCGACCGATCAGGCCGCTCTCGGGGCCCATGGCGATGACGACGGCGTCGCCCGTCACCGGGCCGGCCGATGTCATGACCGCACGCACCCAGTCGCCCTCTATGTCGAGCCCCTCGACCGTGGTGTCGAACAGGAATCTGACGCCGAGCTTTTCGGCGGCATAGGCGGCGAGCCCGTCGACGAATATCCTGGAATCCCCGGTCTGGTCGATTGGCGAATAAACGCCGCCGGCAATTTTTTCCTTGACGCCGGCAAGGCCGGGTTCCAGTTCGACCAGCCGGTCGCGGCCGACGATCTCGATCGGCAGGCCATGCTTCGCCAGAAACTGGTAGTTGTCGGTGCCGGTGTCGAGGCTGTGCTGCGAGCGGAAGAAATAAAGAATGCCCTTCTTGCGCTCGTCATAGCGGATGCCGGTGGCGTCGGAGAGCGCGTTGATGCAGTCGCGCGAATAGAGCGCCAGGCGCAGTTTGACCTGGCTGTTGGCGCGCAGGCGCGCCACCGTGCACTGGCGCAGGAAGCGCAGGCTCCAGGCGAGGAAATAAGGATCGAAGCGCAGCCTGACCTTGATGCCGAGATCATGGTTCCAGAGCGCGCGCAGGAAGGTCTTCAGCGCCGCTGGCGAGGCCCAGGCGGTGGCGTCGCCCGGCGACACCAGACCGGCATTGGACTGGCTGGTGCCGCGCGCCGGCGCCGGATGGCGCTCGATAACGGTGACCTCATGGCCGTCGGCGGCCAGATAATACGCGGCCGCGGTGCCGACAACACCGGCTCCAAGCACCGTTATCTTCATGCCACCCCCTCTTCGCGGCACAGCGCCTCCACGCCGCACCGCCATTGCTTCAATAGCGCTTCGCCGCGCGCCTTGCGAGCCCTCGGAAGTGCCCGGCTCAGCCTCGCGCGGAGTTCTTGCCGGTGAGGATACGCTCCCAGGCGAGCGCATCGGCGACGATCTGGTCGAGGTCGTCGCGTTGCGGGGTCCAGCCGAGTTCGGCGCGTGCAAGGTCCGAATTGGCAACCACGGCGGCGGCGTCGCCGGGGCGCCGGTCGCCCATCTTGACCTCGAAATCCCGGCCGAAGGCGCGCCGCACGCTGTCGATGACCTCGAGCACCGAATAGCCGTGGCTGTAGCCGCAATTGGCGACGAGGCTGCCGCCGCCGGCGCGCAGGCGCTGCAGCGCCAGCCTGTGGGCCGCGGCCAGGTCGCTGACATGGATATAATCGCGCATGCAGGTGCCGTCCGGCGTCGGATAATCGGTGCCGAACACCTGCATGAATGGGCGTTTGCCGAGCGCGGTCTCGCAGGCGACCTTGATCAGATGCGTGGCGCCAGGCGTCGACTGCCCCGTCCGGCCCCTGGGATCGGCGCCGGCGACGTTGAAGTAGCGAAGCGCCGTGTAGCGCAAGGGATGCGCAAGCGCTGCATCGCGCAGCATCCATTCGCTCATCAGCTTGGACAGGCCGTAGGGCGATTCCGGCGCCAGGCGGGCATCCTCGCGCACCGGCTCCAGGCCGGCGCCGCCATAGACGGCGGCGGTCGAGGAGAAAATGAAATGCGGCACGCCCTCGCGCACGGCGGTTTCGATCAGCGTGCGGGTCTTGGAGGTGTTGTTCTCGTAATAGGCGAGCGGATCGGCAACCGATTCCGGCACCACGATGGAACCGGCGAAGTGGATGATCGCGTCGACCTTGTTATCCCGGATGATCTGGCCGACCAATTCCCTATCGGCGACATCGCCGACGACAAGCTTGGCTTCCGGCGCTACCGCCCATTCGAAGCCCGTGGAAAGGCGGTCGAGAACGACGACGCTCTCGCCGGCATCCAGCAGTTCCCAGACCATGTGGCTGCCGATATAGCCGGCGCCGCCCGTTACCAAAACCGTCATCCGCGTCCTCTTTTACTCATGATTTATCGGAAACTGTCTCAATCACCGCCTTACTGGAAAGCCTGCGGCAAGGCCATTAGAAACGCCTGAATGTTAAATCCGTAACAGTCTCACCGGCCTGTGGCATCGTACGGAAACAAAATTGATCCACATCAAGGGAATAGGCCACGATCTGGCATCGTTAGGAACAGGCTTGGGGCGTGGCATTTTGACCAAAACGGCCCGGTGGACGACGAATGGGCCAACGATTATGATCCCGCGCAAAACTGGGAAGGCGACATGAACTATCAGCGGTTCTTCGAGGAAGCGATCGACCAGCTCCACGCCGAGCGGCGCTACCGGGTTTTCGCCGATCTCGAGCGCATTGTCGGCAAGTTTCCGCGCGCCATCTGGCGTTCAAACGGTCGCGCCGAGGAAATCACCGTCTGGTGCTCCAACGACTATCTCGGCATGGGCCAGAACCCCGATGTCATTGCCGCGTTCCAGAACGCGGCCGGCAAGATGGGTTCGGGCGCCGGCGGCACCCGCAACATTTCCGGCACCTCGAACCCGCTCGTCGAGCTCGAGTTGGAACTGGCCGACCTGCACGACAAGGAAGCGGCGCTGGTCTTCACCTCCGGCTTCGTCTCCAACGAGGCCTCGATCTCGACCATTGCGCGGCTTTTGCCCAATTGCCTGATCATTTCGGACGAGCTCAACCATGCCTCGATGATCGAAGGCGTACGGCGCTCGGGCGCCGAAAAGAAGATTTTCCGCCACAACGACGTCGCGCATCTCGAAAGCCTGCTGCAGGTGTCGGGCCGCGAACGCGCCAAGCTGATCGTGTTCGAGAGCGTCTATTCGATGGATGGCGACATCGCGCCGATCAAGCAGATCGTCGAACTGGCCGAACGCTACAACGCCATGACCTATATTGACGAGGTCCATGCCGTCGGCATGTACGGACCGCGCGGCGGCGGCATCACCGAGCGCGAGGGGCTGGCCGACCGCATCGACATCATCGAAGGCACGCTGGCCAAGGCGTTCGGCACGCTGGGCGGCTATATCGCCGGCAACAGCGCCATCATCGACGCGGTGCGCTCCTATGCGCCGGGCTTCATCTTCACCACGGCGCTGCCGCCGGCCGTCGCCGCCGCCGCCACCACGTCCATCCGCCACCTCAAGCGGTCGCAAGCCGAGCGCGATGCGCAACAGCGCCAAGCGTCGCGGACCAAGGAGGTTCTGTCTGCAGCCGGCCTGCCGGTGATGGAATCGCCGACACACATCGTGCCGGTGCTGGTCGGTGACCCCGAACTCTGCAAGATGGCCAGCGACCGTCTGCTCGGCGTGCACGGCATCTACATCCAGCCGATCAACTATCCGACCGTGCCGCGCGGCACCGAGCGGCTGCGCATCACCCCGACGCCGTTCCATACCGATGCGCTGATTGCGGGACTTCAGGACGCGCTGATCGAGACATGGGATGCGCTCGGCATTCCCTACGGCTCCGCCGGACGGCCCACTGTCGCCAAGAGCGACCGGATTGTGCCGCTGCTGGTGCCGAAGTCGGGCGGCTGAAGCCGCCGCCCATTTATCTCAAACCGTCCTCATCCATCCCGCCAAGCGATGTGCCGCTTCCTCGAGCTGGTCGAGGCGGCGGTGGAAGCACAGGCGCAAAAACGCCTCTCCGCCAGGGCCGAAGGCGGTGCCCGGCGCCAGGCCGACATTGGCCTTGTCGACGATGTCGAAAGCAGCCCGGCGTGGATCGGTGATGCCGTCGACCGTGAAAAACAAATAGAACGCGCCTTGCGGCACGGTGAAGCGCGCTTTGCCGGTTGCGCCGAGAATATCGCAGACCAGGTCGCGCGCTTTCCTGGCGCGCTCCACCTGCTCGACGATGAAGGCATCACCGTGGTCCAGCGCCGCGACGGCGCCGCGCTGCATGAACTGGGCGACGCCTGAGGTCGAATACTGGATCAGATTCTCGAACACCTGCTGCAGCTCGGGATGGGTCTTGATCCAGCCGACGCGCCAGCCGGTCATCGCCCAGTTCTTGGAAAAGGAGTTGACGAACAGGATGCGGTCTTCCGCGGTCGAAATGTCGAGGAAGGACGGCGCACGGCCGTGGCCGTAGTGGAACAGCGAATAGATCTCGTCGGCGATGATCCACAGACCCTTTTGGCGGGCGAGATTCAGGATCGCCTGCAGCGTTTCCTTATCGGCCGTCCAGCCGGTGGGGTTCGATGGCGTGTTGACGAACAGCGCCTTGGTGCGCGGCGTCACCGCAGCCGCAATCTTGTCGACATCGCAGGACCAGCCATTGCCCGACTGGTCGAGCGTGACCGCAACCGGGGTAGCGCTGGAAATACCGGCGGCGGCAGCGAAATTCGGCCAGGCCGGGGAGAGATAGACCACCTCGTCGCCGCTGCCGGCGACCGCGGCTAATGCCAACTGAATGGCATGCATGCCGGAACCGGTGGCGATGAATTCCTCTTCGGCGAAGCTCTTGCCGAAATGCCTGGCATAGTAGCGAGAAAGCGCTTGCCTCAGCTCCGGAATGCCTTTCTGCCAGGTATAGAATGTCTCGCCATTGGCGAGCCCCTTGGCGGCGGCTTCCGAAATGAAGGCAGGCGTCGGCAAATCGCCTTCACCGGCCCAGAGCGGGATCATGCCCTCGCGCGTACGGCCGTAATTGACGACGGCGACAATGCCGCTTTCGGGGGCGGCCACCGCTTCGGCGCGCAAGCTATCGATCAGGGTCATGAACAGGTCCGTTTTGATGTCTGCTTTGATGCATGTCATTATCCAGAACCGCTGCGCACTTGTGGGCGACATGCATTGGCGGATGCTCTTAGCAGATGCGGCAACAGAAAACCCCGGCCGCGAACGACCGGGGTTTTGGTCCAGAAATCTGGCCTTGTCTATTTCCTGGCGAGGAGATCGCGAATTTCGGTGAGCAGTGCGACGTCAGCCGGCGGCGGAGCCGCAGGTGCGGCCGGCTTCTCGCGCTCGAGCCGCTTGCGCATGTTGTTCACGGCCTTGACCATAAGGAAGATGATGAAAGCCAGGATGACGAAATTCAGCGCCACGGTGATAAAATTGCCGTAGGCGAACACCGCGCCTTCCTTACGCGCGTCGGCAAGATTGGTCGAATGCACTGTTGATGAGAGGCCTATGAAGTAGTTGGAAAAGTCGACGCCACCAAGTGCGCCGATGAAAGGCATGATGATGTCATTGACAAGAGAATCGACGATCTTGCTGAAGGCCGCGCCGATGATGACGCCGACCGCAAGGTCCATCACATTTCCTTTGGAAATGAATTCCTGGAATTCTTTCAGCATTCGACCCTCCTTGTCATGACGGACCGCGCTGCCGCCGTCCCTCCGGCGTCGGCCCGTGCGCACCATAACAAAAACCTGCGGTTGCAACAGAAGCAAAAGCTGGAAAACACCGCTTTCTCCTTACCTTAGGTCACGGTTCGACAGGGCGGCGTCGCGGCTATGCGCCGGAAAGCCGCGATGGACTTGACCTTAGAGCTGTGATTGCCTCTGGGCAGGCCGGGGTGAAAGCTGGCCGAGGAGGATTTTCGGGCCGTGCAGGGCTGGTTCATCGTCATCATTGCCGTCGCCTATGTGACGCTGCTGTTCGCCATCGCCAGCCTTGGCGACCGGCGGTCGACGGCGTCGGGACCCGGCCACGCCCGGCCCTTCATCTATGCACTCAGCCTCGCCATCTACTGCACCTCCTGGACCTTTTTCGGCTCGGTCGGCCTGTCCTCCGAGCGCGGCCTCGAATTTCTCGGCATCTATACCGGCCCGGTGCTGGTGTTCGTGTTCGGCTTTCCGCTGCTCAATCGCATCGTGCGGCTGGCCAAGAGCGAGAAGATCACCTCGATCGCCGACTTCCTCGGCGCGCGCTACGGCAAGAGCTTTGCCGTCTCGGCGATCGCCACGCTGATCGCCACCATCGGCGCGGTGCCCTATATCGCACTGCAATTGAAGGCGATCTCCGGTTCGGTCGGCCTGATGGTCGAGCATTATACGGGATCGCCGCCCTCCTTCGATCCCTTCGTCAGCGACATCTCGCTGGTGGTGGCCATGCTCTTGGCGCTGTTTGCGGTGCTGTTCGGCACCCGCCATGCCGACGCCACCGAGCACCAGGACGGGCTGGTGCTGGCGGTGGCGGTCGAAACCGTGGTCAAGCTCGCCGCCTTCCTGGCGATCGGCCTGATGGTCACCTTCCTGATCTTCGGCGGCCCGGGCGACATGATCGACAAGCTGGCCGAAAACAGCCAGGTGCGGCAGGCCATGGGCTACGACACCTCGCTCGCCACCTGGCTGGTGCTGACTTGCCTGAGCGGCTTTGCCATCATCATGCTGCCGCGCCAGTTCTACGTCACCATCGTCGAGAACCGCGGCGAGGCCGAACTGCGCACCGCGACCTGGGTGTTCCCGCTCTATCTCGTAGCGATAAACCTGTTCGTGCTGCCGATCGCCTTCGCCGGCCTGGCGCTGGTCGGCACCAAAACCACCAGTGACCTCTATGTGCTGGCGCTGCCCTTGTTCGGCGGCCATGACTTCCTCGCCATGGCCGCCTTCATCGGTGGGCTGTCGGCGGCGACCGCCATGGTGATCGTCGAAAGCGTGGCGCTGTCGATCATGATCTCCAACGACCTCGTCATCCCGCTGTTCGTGCGCCGCCTGCTCAAGACCACGACCTCGGAGAATGAGGATTGGTCGACGCTGATCCTCAACGTGCGGCGCGGCGCCATCTTCATCCTGTTGTTCATTGCCTTCCTCTACTACCGCGAAAGCACCAATTCGGCGCGGCTGTCGTCGATCGGCCTGATGTCGTTCGCGGCAATCGCCCAATTCGCGCCGGCGCTGATCGGCGGGCTGATCTGGCGCGGCGCCAATGGCCGCGGCGCGGCCCTTGGCATGGTCGCCGGCATCCTCGTCTGGGGCTATACGCTGCTTTTGCCGTCGCTCTCGGCAGCCGACGCGGACATCGTCGTGCAGGGGTTGTTCGGTTTCGAGGCGCTGCGGCCGCAGGCTCTGTTCGGCACCGTCGCCGAACCGTTGAACCACGGCGTGCTGTGGAGCCTGTCGGTCAACACGCTGTTTTTTGTCCTCGGCTCGCTGTCGCGCGCGTCAGTGCCGCTGGAGCGGATCCAGGCGTCGATCTTCGTGCCGCGCGAATCCGGCCCGATGCCCAGCCTGCGCCGCTTCCGCACCGCCATCACGGTCAACGTGCTGAAGGACGCCATCTCGCGCTACCTCGGCGTCGAGCGTACCGAGCGCTCCTTCCAGTCCTTCGAAAAGAGCACTGGCGTCTCGTTGCACGGCAATGAGCAGGCCAGCATGGACGTCATCCGTTTCTCCGAGCAGCTGCTGGCGAGCGCGGTCGGCTCGTCGTCGGCGCGGCTGATCCTGTCGCTGCTGTTTCGCCGCAACGACCGCGACTCAAAAGATGCCTTCCGCCTGCTCGACGACGCCACCGAAGCGCTGCAGCACAATCGCGACCTGTTGCAGATCGCGCTCGACCAGATGGAACAGGGCATTACCGTCTTCGACCGCGATTTCCGCCTGATCTGCTGGAACAGACAATATCGCGCGCTGTTCGACCTGCCCGACGAGATGGGCCAGGTCGGCGTCTCGCTCGACCGCATCCTGCGCCACCTCGCCGAGCGCGGCGATATCCCGGCCGACCAGCGCGTGGCGATGCTCAACCGGCTGACCAGCTTCGTCAGCCCATGGCAGATGGAGTTGACGACCAGTGGCCGAATCCTCGAACTGCGTTCCAACCCGATGCCGGACGGTGGCATCGTTGCCACCTATGCCGACATATCAGGACGCGTCGAACAGGATTTGGCGCTGAAGCGGGCCAATGAATCGCTGGAGCAGCGGGTCAAGACGCGTACCATCGAACTGACTAGGGTCAACGAGGAGTTGACCCGGGTCAATGAGGAGTTGGCGCAGGCGCAGATGCTGGCCGAGGAGGCCAATTTGGGCAAGACGCGCTTCCTCGCCGCCGCCGGCCACGACATCCTGCAGCCGCTGAACGCCGCCCGTCTCTACTGCTCGTCGCTGATCGAAAAGGCCGGCAAGGGCCCGGCCGGGGAGGCTGCTATCAACATCGAATCCTCGCTCGAATCGGTCGAGACGATCCTGGGCGCCGTGCTCGACATTTCCCGCCTCGACGCCGGCGCAATGAAACCAGACGACAGTGCCTTCCGCCTGGACGGGCTGCTGCGCCAGATCGGCAACGACTTCCAGCCGCTCGCCGCCGAAAAGAAACTCGATCTGAAGATCATGGCCTCGTCGCTCGGCGTGATGACGGACCGCAACTTGCTGCGCCGGTTGATCCAGAACCTGGTCTCCAACGCCATCAAATACACCCGGCATGGCCGCATCCTGGTCGGTGTGCGACGGCGCGGCGAACTCGCCGAGATCCAGGTGATCGACACTGGCATCGGCATTGCCGGCGACAAGCTGAACACGGTCTTCAACGAGTTCACCCGGCTGGACGAAGGCGTGCGCGAGGCCGAAGGTCTCGGCCTTGGCCTGTCCATCGTCGACCGCATCGCGCGGGTGCTGCGGCTCGAAATCCAGATCTTTTCCAACCCCGGCAAGGGTACGCGCTTTTCCGTTATCCTGCCGGTTGCGGCGGTTGAGGCGCCGCGGCGCGAGGTCGAGCCGAAGGCGCCTGCCCGCACCGCGAATTCGCTGGCCGGCCTGCGCGTCATGTGCATCGACAACGACGCCCGCATCCTCGACGGCATGCGGCTTCTGCTCGAGGGCTGGGGCTGCAGCATCGGCACGTTTTCGGGTTCGGAGGATTTCGCCAAGGCCGATCGTCCCGACATCGTGCTTGCCGACTATCATCTCGATGGCAGAAGCGGCCTCGACATCATCGCCCGCCTGCGTGACATCCATGGTTCCGACCTGCCGGCCGTGCTGGTCACCGCCGACCGCTCCACCGAGGTCCGTGCCGCTGCCGCCGCGCTCGACGTGCCGGTGATCAACAAGCCGCTGAAGCCGGCGGTGCTGCGTTCGATGATGGCAAGGGTCAGGCCGCTGGCATCGGCGGCCGAGTAGGGTTCAATGCATGTCGCCCAGAAGTGTGCCCCGGTTCTGGGACCACGACATGCATCGAACAAGAGCTAAAGCGGGTCGCATGAATCCGTTCAGCGCGATGCGCTTTAGCCTGCTGGCTGCAACGGATCGCTGCCGATCTTGGACAGCTGGATCACCGCCTGGGTGCGGCTGTCGACGCCGAGCTTCTGCAGGATGGCCGAGACATGCGCCTTGACCGTCGCTTCGGAGACGCTGAGTTCGTACGCGATCTGCTTGTTGAGCAGGCCTTCGGCCAGCATGCCGAGGACACGCGTCTGCTGCGGTGTCAGCGCCTGCAGCCGCTTGATCAGGTCCGATATTTCCGGGTCGCGCTCGACGCCGAGGTCGATGCCGACGGGGGCTGCGATATCGCCTGCCAGCACCGATTGCACAGCGCTGCGGATTTCCTCCATACTGGCCGATTTGGAGATGAAGCCGGATGCGCCGAGATCGAGCGCGCGCCGGATGGTCACCGGGTCGTCGTGCGCCGACACCACCACCAGCGGCACCGCCGGGTGGATGCCGCGCAACGCGATCAGACCGGACAGGCCGCTGGCGCCCGGCATCGACAGGTCGAGCAGCACCAGGTCGACATCCTCATTGGCCACGACCAGGGCCTTGGCGCTTTCGAAATCGCCGGCCTCGTGAATGGCGGCGACATCGCCGACGCCGGCAAGCGCCTCTTTCAAGGCGCCGCGGAACAGCGGATGGTCGTCGGCAATGACGAAGGTGTAGCCCGACGGCAAATGTTCCTCCCCAAATCCCGTTGTTGCCCAAACTTCGTTACCGATTGACGGCTTTTACGGGATCGGACGATTATGCGGCGAAGCGCTTTGTTTTCAAGCGGCAATGGCCGGACGGCACTTTGCGCCGGGCAGCTCAGGTCTTTTGCGAGTTGAGCTTGGCGCCGTCGCCATTGTCCTTGTCCATCTCCTTGACGATGCCCATGAAGCCACGCAGCATGCGCTCCATATAGCTCATCGTCTTGTCGAAATCCTCTTCGCTCGGCAATTTCGACTCGAGACGGGCCGACAGCGAATTCTCCAACCTGGCGACGCGTTCGTCCATGGCCTTCATCGAGGCCTGCAAACGCTCGACCTCGTCCTGGAAGGCGGCGCGTTCGTCGGCCGCCATCATGCAGACGAGCTGGCCGGAGCGCTCCTCGCAGATCGACATGGCGCCGGTCCGGGTGTCCATGCGGACATAGCCGTTGGCCGATTTTTCCAGCCGGTAGTGGTCGGCCTCCTCCGACCAGGCCGATGCCGCGACCAGCGAGACCAGTGCGGCGGGGATCAGTATGTGCTGCAGACGCATGTTCCATCCTCCACGTGCCAGTGTGCGCAACCTATCACAGCTTTGCGCCGTAAATGCGGACGAGTTGCCCTTCCCCGCATGATCGGTTCGGATTATAGCGCAACAATGTCTCAGATTATCTACAAGATCGCGCCCGAAGCGCTTTGGCGCGAAGCCGAGAAAAACGGCCGCTTCACCGGGGCTCCGATCGACATCGCCGACGGCTTCATCCATTTCTCCACCGCTGATCAGGCCAAGGAGACGGCAGCGAAGCATTTCGCCGGCCAGACGGATTTGCTGCTGATCGCCATCGACGGGGCGCTGCTCGGTGACGCGCTGAAATACGAGGTCTCGCGCGGCGGCGCGCTGTTTCCGCATCTCTATGGCGTGCTCGAAATGACCGCCGTGCTGTGGGTGCGGCCATTGCCGCTCGGCGCCGACGGCCCGCACCAGTTTCCGGCGCTGGAGGCCGAATGAGCGTGTTCGACCGCATCGGCCAGAAACTGCTGTTCACCTTCGACCCTGAAACGGCGCATGGCATGTCGATCGCGGCGCTGCGATGCGGTCTGCCGGTCGGCGCACGGGTGGTGCGCGACGATAGGTTGAAGGTCAGCCTCTGTGGCATCGCCTTTCCCAATCCGCTCGGCATGGCCGCCGGCTACGACAAGAACGCCGAGGTACCGGACGCGCTGCTTGGGCTCGGCTTCGGCTTTGCCGAAGTCGGTACCGTGACGCCGCTGCCGCAAGCGGGCAATCCGAAGCCGCGCATCTTCCGGCTGACCCAGGATGACGCGGTGATCAACCGGCTGGGTTTTAACAATGGGGGCCACGAAGCGGCCGAGATGCGCCTTGCCGCGCGCAAGGGACGCGTCGGCATGGTCGGCGTCAACATCGGCGCCAACAAGGACAGCGCCGATCGTGTCCGTGACTATGAGTTGGGCGTTTCCCGCTTTGCGAAATACGCCAGCTATCTCACCGTCAACATCTCGTCGCCCAACACGCCCGGCCTGCGCACCATGCAGGCGCGCGAACAGCTCGGCGAACTGTTGTCTCGGGTCATGTCGGTGCGTGCAGCAGCTTCGGCGCAGCCGCCCCTCTTCCTCAAGATCGCGCCCGATCTGGTCGAGGCCGAGCTTGAAGACATCGCCGCCGAAGTCAGCGAGAAGCAGATCGACGGCGTCATCGTCTCCAACACGACGCTGGCGCGAACGGGATTGCGTAACACCACCAGCGAGACCGGCGGGCTCTCGGGAAAACCGCTGTTCGAGCGCTCGACCGTCGTGCTGGCCAAGATGCGTCGGCTGCTCGGGCCGGAGCGCGCCATTATCGGCGTCGGCGGCGTCGATTCCACTGATGCCGCGCTGGAAAAAATCCGCGCCGGCGCCGATCTCGTCCAGCTCTACACCGGCATGATCTATGCCGGGCCGGCGCTGCCGGGGCGCATCCTTGCCGGGATGGTGCGATTTGCCGACAAGGAGCGGCTGAAATCATTGCGCGAACTGCGCGACAGCCAGCTCGATCAGTGGGCTGCCAGGCCGCTCTAAAACGCCGTGCGCAACCGGAGCCGCAGGATGGCCAGCAGGCTGAAGCCGCGCACCAGCAGGAAAACGTGCAGCGCCGCCCACAGGCCGTGATTGCCGAGAGACGGCGCCAAGCTGAACAATGCGGCGCTGAAGGCCAGGAACGACACCAGCATCATGTTGCGCATGTCGCGCGACCAAGTGGCGCCGATGAAGACGCCGTCCATCTGGAAGGCCAGCACGCCGCTCAGCGGTGTCAGTGCCGCCCACGGCAGATAGATGTCGGCAACAGCACGAACATCCGGCGACGTGGTGATCAACGAAATCAGGCCGGCGCCGCCGAGCCAGAAGATCAGCGTGGCGGTTCCGGCGAGGCCGAACCCCCAGAATAAGGTCAGACGTACCGCCCGGCGGAACGCCGTCTCGGCACGTGCGCCGATCGCGCGTCCCGCCAACTGTTCGGCCGCGGTGGCGAAACCGTCGAGAAAATAGCCGGCGACGAGGAAGAAGTTCATCAGCACGGCATTGGCGGCCAGCGTCAGCGTGCCGAACTGCGCGCCCTGGCGGGTGAACAGCGCGAAAGCGGCGAGCAGCGAGAACGAGCGGATCATGATATCGCGGTTGAGCGACAGCATGCGCAGGAAAGCGGGCATGTCGAGCAGGCGATGCCGCGGCAGGCGGGGTGCGGCCCGGAAGCGCCAGACAACGATGGCGAGACCCAGCAGCATGGCCAGACATTCGCCGGTGACGGTCGCCCAGGCCACGCCGGCGACGCCCCAGCCAAGCTTCAGGCCGAGCAGGATGCAAAGCACGATGTTGATGCCGTTGAGCACCGCCTGCAGCATCAGCCCAAGCCCGCCCTCGCCGCGTCCAAGGACATAGCCGAGGATGGCGTAGTTGATCAGCGTGAAGGGGGCGGCGAGCATTCTGATGTGGATATAGACGCCCATCGCCTCGCCGACGCGCGCTTCGCCGCCGATGAATTTCTGGCCGGCGATGGCAATCAGCGGCGCAAGGACGACAAGCACGATGCCGGCGGCGACCGCGATCAGCACGGCGCGCCAGAACACCGCCTGCTCCTCCAGTTCGTCGCCGCGCCCAAACGCCTGGGCGACGAGGCCGGTGGTACCGGAGCGCAGGAAATTGAAGGTGCTGAAGACCACGTCGAAGACCAGCGCCCCGGCCGCCAGGCCGCCGAGCAGGGCGGCATCGCCGAACTGCCCGACCACCGCCGTGTCGACGATGCCGAGCAGCGGCGTCGTCAGATAGGCGAGCGTCATCGGCACGGCGATGGCGAGCACCGAACGGTTGGTGACGGCGAAGGGTCTCGCGTCGGCTGGGATTGCACCCGTGTCCAGGGGACTGCTGCCTTGCTGATTGCGGCTTGATCGAACAGCCGATGTGCCCCATTTTCCGGCCACCGCGCAATCACTCTTGCCGTGACGGCCAACCGAAATGTTCTTCTGGCGCGAGCCCGCCGGATCCGAGTACTGGTTTTAAGCAATTCCCAAGGGGAAGCGCTACGCGCTTCTCCCGGGAAAACCGCTGCACACTTTTCCTGGAATTGCTTTAGCCATGCCCCTGCAGATCGTCCATCATCCCGACTACGATGCCGGCTTCGCCGTCAATCATCGCTTTCCGATGAGCAAATATCCGCTGCTGATGCAGGCCTTGCATATCAGGGGTCTGATCCATGCGGGGGCGCTGTCGATGCCCGAGCCGGCGCCGGCCTCCTGGCTGAAGCTCGCCCATGCGGCTGATTATGTCGACCAGGTCATCACGTGTTCAGTGCCTGAAAAGATCGAGCGCGAGATCGGCTTTCCCGTGGGACCGCGCGTTTCGCTCAGGGCGCAACTCGCCGCCGGCGGCACGGTGCTGGCGGCGCGACTGGCGCTTATCGATGGCATTGCCTGCAACAGCGCCGGCGGCAGCCACCATGCGCGGCGCGCGCAAGGCGCGGGCTTCTGCACCTTCAACGATGTTGCCGTCGCTTCGCTGGTGCTGCTAGCCGAAGACGCGGTGAAAAACATCCTGATCGTCGATCTCGATGTGCATCAGGGCGACGGCACCGCGGACATCCTGAAAGACGAGCCACGCGCGTTCACCTTTTCCATGCATGGCGAGCGCAATTATCCGGTGCGCAAGATTGCCTCCGATCTCGACGTTGCCCTGCCGGACGGCACCGGCGATGGCGCCTATCTCGAACGGCTGGGTGTCCTCCTGCCGGAGCTCTCGGCCAAGGCGCACTGGGACATCGTCTTCTACAATGCCGGTGTCGACGTGCATGCCGAGGACCGGCTCGGCCGGCTATCGCTCAGCGATGACGGCGTGCGTGCCCGCGACGCCATGGTGATCGGTCATTTCCGCGCGCTGGGCATCCCGGTCTGCGGTGTCATCGGCGGCGGCTATTCGACCGATGTCGCAGCGCTCGCGGCGCGCCACGCCATCCTGTTCGAGGTGGCGTCGGACTTTGCCTGAGTGGCCTTTGGTTTGAGCACAATCTTTTCCGAAAACCGGTTTCCACTTTTCGGGATCGTGGTCCGCTTCACTTCCGGTAGTTCGCGAGCCTGAGCAGGATGAACACCGGCACGACGATCGCGGCGCCGAGCAGGATATAGCCCAAGAAGCGATAGACCGCGTTGAAGCCGAGGTTCCAAAGATCGATGAAGAAACCCTGGATGCGGTAGAAGACGTCCATCGGCGTCCAGCCGAACGCATTCATGACCAGGCCGACCAGGAACGACACGACCAGCAGCTTGACGATCACCCTGACGGGCGAGTCACCGAGAAAGCGCGTCACTGTGGACAAGGGGCCTGCCTCCAGATTGGTGTGCCCGGATTCGGGGTACAAACCCACGAATACGCACTTGCTGCGC
This sequence comes from Mesorhizobium sp. M0659, assembly GCF_040320605.1. NCBI lineage: Bacteria > Pseudomonadati > Pseudomonadota > Alphaproteobacteria > Hyphomicrobiales > Phyllobacteriaceae > Mesorhizobium > Mesorhizobium sp. M0659. The sequence continues at coordinate 408,592 of NZ_JAMYPY010000004.1, read as the reverse complement.
CCGCATCAAGGCGGGCGGACGGCGCAATCGGTCGGGTTTCCAACAGCCGTTTCCGAACAGCTGTCCAAGGGCGATTGCCCGAAGCACGCCCATCATGATATCGAGAGGCCGACGCGGGTATGATGTAATGGTAGCTTGTCAGCTTCCCAAGCTGAACGCGAGGGTTCGATTCCCTCTACCCGCTCCAGTTCCTATCCCACTTCCCGCAAGATAAAATCGTGCAGCATCTTGGCTGCCGGCGACAGCACGCGGTTCTTCACCGTGATCAGGCTGTAGGGGCGGACCTCGATGTCGAACTCGGTCTGGACGACATCGATGGCGCCGGCGAGACCGTCGGGGTTCTGGATGAATTTTGCCACCTGGATCGACACCGGGGCGATGGCGTCGGACTGCGCCACCATGACCAGTGTGAGCAGCAGCGACGAGGTGTTGAGGATGCGGTCCGGCAGGGCGATGTTGCGGTTCAGGAAATTGCTCTCCATCGCCTGGCGCAGCGGCGACCCGCCCGACTGGAACACCCAGTCGAAGGCGGCGGTGTCCTCCAGCCTCACCGCCTTCCCATTGTTTAGAGGATGGCCGTTGCTCAGCGGGTGGCCTCGGCGCACGATCAGGCAGGCCTTCTCGACGCCGATGACGCGCGATTCGAACAGGCGCGGATTGAGGTCTTCGGGGACACGGGCGATGATGAAATCATGGCGCGTGGCGATCAGTTCGCGCGCCAGCACATTCGACGTCTCGACCTGCATGGTAATCTCGATGCGCGGATAGAGGCGGCGTATCTCGCGGATCGCCGGGACCGCCAGTTCGATCGCCGGCGCCGTCACCGCGCCAAGGAACACCGAGCCGCCCTTGCCGGCCTTGAGCTCCGATATTTCGCGGTCGGCCTCGCGCATTTCGAGCAGGATCGAGCGCGCGCGCCGGGCCAGCGCCTTGCCGTAAGGGGTGAGTGTGATGCCGCGCGGCAGCCTTTCGCAGAGCTTCACCTCGAGCACCGCTTCCATCTCGGAAATCATGCGCGAGGCCGCCGGCTGCGAGATGTTCATCACCTGGGCGGCAGCACTCACCCGACCGTGATCGTCGAGTGCTGCGATCATGCGCATGTGACGCAGGCTCAAGCCGCTACGCAGAAGTGTCTCGCCATCGCCCGGCAATTCATCGTAACCGCTTGAAATTCCCTGAGGACCTCGTAAAGCCGCCATGCCTTTTCCCGCTTCCGCCACTGTTCCAGCCCGGTTTAGTCATATACCGGTTTTGGTATAGCAACCACCGAAGATCGCATTTGACAGTTATGGCAAAGGGTCACACTTTCGCGCGTCCTCAAGACTTGACGGTCGATGACGAGCAAAATCGTATCGATTTAAATCAAGACTGAGGGCCGATTGGGAGGATACCGGAGATCGATTATGACGGCGGCGGCGCTTTGGCGCATCCGCCCGACTGCGCGGCCCGCGAAGCCCCGAGGTGTCGCGTCCATCAACCAGGGAGAGTTTTACGTGAAAATCATCAAGACACTGGCCGCCGTCGCGGCCCTTGGCATCGCTGCCATGACCTACTCGGCGCACGCAGCCGACAAGGGTCTTGTCGGCGTGCTGATGCCGACCAAGACCTCGCAGCGCTGGATCAATGACGGCGATGCCGTCAAGTCCCAGCTCGAAGCTCTCGGCTACACGGTCGACCTGCAGTACGCGCAGGACGACATCCCCAACCAGCTCAGCCAGCTGGAAAACGAAATCACCAAGGGCCCGAAGGCGCTGATCATCGCTTCGATCGACGGCACCACCCTGTCGGACGCGCTGCAGAAGGCCGCTGACGCCGGCGTCGTCGTCGTCGCCTATGACCGCCTGATCAAGAAGACCGCCAATGTCGATTACTACACCACCTTCGACAATTTCGGCGTCGGCGTGATCCAGGCGAACTCGCTGGTCAAGGGTCTCAAGGAGCGCTTCCCGAACACCAAGCCGTGGAACGTCGAACTGTTCGGCGGCTCGCCGGACGACAACAACGCCTTCTTCTTCTACAACGGCGCAATCTCGGTGCTGCAGCCGCTGATCGATGACGGCTCGATCAAGATCAAGTCCGGCCAGACTGGCATGGACAAGGTCGGCACGCTGCGCTGGCTCGCCGCGACCGCCCAGGCGCGCATGGACAACCTTCTGTCGGCCAACTACTCGGACGGCAGCCGCGTCGATGGCGTTCTTTCGCCCTATGACGGCCTGTCGCGCGGCATCACCGCTTCGCTGCGCGCCGTGGGTTACGGCACCGACGCCCAGCCGTGGCCGATCGTGACCGGCCAGGACGCCGAGACCGCTTCGGTCAAGCTGATCATCACGGGCGAGCAATACTCGACCGTGTTCAAGGACACCCGCGAACTGGCCAAGGCCACCGTCGAACTCGTCGACAAGGTGCTCTCGGGCGGCAAGCCGGACGGCCTCGATGAAAAGACCTACAACAACGACGTCAAGGTCGTCCCCTCGATCCTTTTGACGCCGCATGAGGTCGACAAGTCGAACTACCAGGCACTGGTCGTCGACTCCGGCTACATCAAGGCCGACGAACTGAAGTAATCCGTTTAGAAAGACAGGGGTCCTGCGCGACGCAGGACCCCTTTCCGTTCACAAGCGACCCCGGTATTGTTTCTACCGGACTTTATTTGCGTGCATGTCGTTGTCTCAAACCGCAAGCACTTTTGAGCGACATGCAACAGGAGGAGCTTGCCCTGATGACGACGATTTTGGAGATGCGCGACATCACCAAGACCTTCCCCGGCGTGAAGGCGCTGTCGAACGTCAACCTCAGCGTCGAAGAAGGCGAGATCCACGCCGTGGTTGGCGAGAACGGCGCCGGCAAGTCGACGCTGATGAAAGTTCTGTCGGGCGTCTATCCCGCCGGCACATATGACGGCCAGATCATTTTTCAGGGTCAGGAATGCCAGTTCAAAGGTATCCATGACAGCGAACACAAGGGCATCGTCATCATCCACCAGGAGCTAGCGCTGGTGCCGATGCTGTCGATCACCGAAAATATCTTCCTCGGCAACGAAAACGCCCGATACGGCGTCATCGACTGGGATGCCAACGAGGCGCGCACCGCTGCCCTGTTGAAGAAGGTGGGCCTCAAGGAGGACCCCAAGACACTGATCACCAATATCGGCGTCGGCAAGCAGCAGCTGGTCGAGATCGCCAAGGCGCTGAGCAAGGACGTCAAGCTTTTGATCCTCGACGAGCCGACCGCGTCGCTCAGCGAGAAAGACAGCCAGGCGCTGCTCGATCTTCTGCTCGAATTCAAGCGACAAGGCATGACCTCGATCCTGATCTCGCACAAGCTCAACGAGATCAACCGGGTCGCCGACAAGGTAACCGTCATCCGTGACGGGCGCACCATCGAGACGCTGGCCAAGAAGGATATCTCCGAAGACCGCATCATCACCTCGATGGTCGGCCGTTCGCTCGACGACCGCTATCCGCCGCGCGAGCCCAAGATCGGCGAAGTCGTGTTCGAGGTGAAAAACTGGTCGGTCTATCACCCGCTCCATGCCGAGCGGCAGGTGATCAAGGGCATCGACATCAATGTGCGCAAGGGCGAGGTGGTCGGCATCGCCGGGCTGATGGGCGCCGGCCGCACCGAATTCGCCATGAGCCTGTTCGGCCGCTCCTATGGCCGCCGCATCACCGGCGAAGTGCTGCTCAAGGGCAAGCCGGTGGATGTCTCCTCGGTAAGCAAGGCGGTCCAACACGGCATCGCCTATGTCACCGAGGACCGCAAGACCTACGGCCTGAACCTCATCGACCATATCAAGCATAACATTACGCTGGCCAATCTCGACGGCGTGTCGCGCCACAGCGTAATCGACGACATGCGCGAACTTGCGGTCGCCAACGACTATCGCAAGAAGACCAATATCCGTGCGTCCAGCGTCTATCAGATGACCGGCAATCTTTCCGGCGGCAACCAGCAGAAGGTGGTGCTGTCGAAATGGTTGTTTGCCGACCCTGACGTGCTGATCCTCGACGAGCCGACACGCGGCATCGATGTCGGCGCCAAGTATGAAATCTACACGATCATCGCGCGCCTTGCCTCGGAGGGTAAGGCGATCGTGGTTATCTCGTCGGAAATGCCGGAATTGCTAGGGATTACCGACCGCATCTACGTCATGAACGAAGGGCGCATGGTGGGCGAAATGCCGGCGGCGGAAGCAAGCCAGGAAAAGATAATGCGCGCCATCGTCCGGGGAGAAGGAAAAGCAGCATGAGCACCGAAAGCGCCCCCGCCCCGCAGGGCAACGTCGCCGACGAACAGCGCCCGCGCATCGCCGTCTCGGCGCTGGCGACGAATTTGCGCGAATACGGGCTGATCATAGCGCTGATCGTCATCATGCTGTTCTTCCAGTTCACCACGTCGGGGACGTTGTTCAAGCCGGTCAATCTCAGCAATCTGGTGCAGCAGAACTCCTTCATCATCGTGATGGCGCTCGGCATGCTGCTGGTGATCGTATCGGGCTATATCGACCTCAGCGTCGGATCGGTCGCCGGTTTCATCGGCGCGCTGGCGGCAAACATGATGGTTATCTGGCAGCTCGGACCGCTGAGCAATCCGCTGGTGGTTTCGATCGTCTGCCTGGTCGCGGGTGGCCTGATCGGCGCCGCGCAAGGGTATTGGATCGCCTATCACCGGATACCGAGCTTCATTGTCACGCTGGCCGGCATGCTGATCTTCCGCGGCATTTGCCAGGCGTTGCTTGGCGGCGGCTCGTCGGTGGGTCCGCTTCCCGACGACTTCAAGATGCTCAGCTCCGGCTTCATCCCGGATGTGATCGGCCCACTGACGCTCGTCCCGCCGGTCGTGAACGCAGCCGGCAAGACCATCATGGGCAGCGGCGTGACCCTGCACATGACGACGGTCGTGCTGGGGCTGATCGCCGTGCTCGCCTATGCCTATTTCGGGGTCCGCACCCGGCGCAAACGAGAACGCCATGGTTATGAGGCCGAGCCCTTCACCCTGTTCGTCGTCAAGACGCTGGTCGCCAGCGCGCTGGCGCTGTTCCTGGTCTATGAGTTTGCCAGCTACCGCGGCCTGCCCGTGGTGCTGCTGGTCATGGGCGTGCTGATCACGCTGTTCGTCTTCGTCACCAAGCGCATGACCATCGGGAGGCGCATCTACGCCATGGGCGGCAATCCCAAGGCGGCGCAGCTGTCGGGCATCAACACCGAGCGGCTGACGCTGATGGTGTTCATCAATATGGGCGTGCTGTCGGCGCTTGGCGGCCTGATCATCGCGGCTCGTCTCGGCCAGGCGGTGCCGGCGGCGGGTCTCGGCTCGGAGCTCGATGTCATCGCCGCAGTGTTCATCGGCGGCGCCTCGGCGATGGGCGGCGTCGGCCAGGTTATCGGGGCGGTCGTCGGCGGCTTCATCATGGGCGTGATGAACAACGGCATGTCGATCATGGGCGTCAATGTCGACTGGCAGCAGGTGGTCAAAGGCCTGGTGCTGCTCGGCGCCGTGATCTTCGACGTCTACAACAAGAACAAGGCCTGACAAGCTTCAGCGAGGCAAGCAGGAGGCATACGGTCGCGGCGCAGCCGGCAAGTTGTCGGCATAAGAAGTCCCCCGAGGGATGGAGCTCGCGAGCGCAATCCGGACGAAGAGTTCAACCCGTGGCGCGGCGAGGTCCGAGCCGCGCAGGTCAAGGTTTGCCAAGGGGCAACCCGGCCAAGGCACATGAGAGAGGATTTCATCATGCTAATCTCCCAGATCCTCGACGACGCCGAGACCATCCGCGTCGTCGCCCGCAATGGCGGCGGCAAGACCAGGATCATCAACGGCGCCCGCAGCGTCTATTCGCTGGCCATGGAAGCCGCGCGCACCGGAACGGGCCTCGCCGCGCTGATCGAGCGCAAGGGGTTCGGTGAAGCGATAGACCTCGACGCCGTCTACAAGAAGGGCCGGCTGGTGTCGCCGATCAACCATCCCGATCCTGCGCATCTGCATCTGACCGGCACCGGCCTGACCCATCTCGGCTCGGCGGCGACGCGCGATTCCATGCACAAGAAGCTCAGCGATGGCGGCGAGGAGCAGCTTACCGATTCCATGAAGATGTTCCGCATGGGGCTCGAAGGCGGCAAGCCGGCCAAGGGCCAGACCGGCGTGCAGCCGGAATGGTTCTACAAGGGCAACGGCACCATGGCGGTGGCGCCGGGCGCCGCACTGATGTCGCCGGCCTTTGCGCAGGACGCCGGCGAGGAGCCGGAAATCGCCGGCATCTATGTCATCGGCGACGACGGCGCGCCGTTCCGCGTCGGCTTCACGCTGTCGAACGAGTTTTCCGATCATGTTACCGAGCGGGTGAACTATCTGTTCCTGGCACATTCCAAACTGCGCAACGCCTCGTTCGGGCCGGAAATCCTGATCGGCGACCTGCCGGCCGACGTCAGGGGCTCATCGCGAATCTATCGCGACAGCAATTTGCTGTGGGAAAAGCCGTTCCTGTCGGGCGAAGCGAACATGTCGCACACAATCGCCAATCTCGAACATCATCACTTCAAATATTCGGCCTTCCGCCAGCCGGGCGACGTGCATGTGCACATGTTCGGCACGGCGACGCTGTCCTTTGCCGACGGCATCAAGACTCAGGCTGGCGACGTGTTCGAGATCGAGGCCGGGGATTTCGGCCTGCCGCTGCGCAACCCGCTGGAGATTGAGCAGCCGGTTAAGGTGGCGGTGAAGGCGCTTTGAGAGCGTAATCTCCCTCCTTGAGGGGGGAGATTGGCAGCGCCCACCGTCAATAAATATCGAAGTCGAAATACTTGGCCTGGATCTTCTTGTAGGTGCCGTCGGCGACGATGGCGTCTATCGCCGCGTTGAGCTTGTCGCGAAGTGCCGTGTCCTCCAGGCGGACAGCGATGCCGGCTTGCGTCTCGGTGCCCTTGACGTCACCGACAAGCTTGCAGCAGCCGTCGCTCGCCTTCTTCAGCCAGTCCATCAGCACGAATTTGTCGGAGATGACGGCGTCGAGACGGCCGTTCTGCAAGTCGGTGATCGCCTCTTCCTGGGTGGGGTAGAGTTTCGCCTCGGCGCCGGCCTTGCCATAGGCGTCCTGCGCATAGTCGGCCTGGGTGGTCGAGGCCTGCGCGCCCACCGTCTTGCCGGCAAGGGCTGCCGGTTCGGTGGAAGTGAGGTCGCTGTCCTTCGGCGCCACCAGCGCCAGCGGCGTCGTGTAGTATTTGTTGGTGAAGGCGACCTGTTTCTTGCGCTCCTCGGTGATGCTCATCGAGGCGATGATGGCGTCGAACTTTTTCGCCTGCAGCGCCGGGATGATGCCGTCCCAGTCCTGGGTGACGATCTCGCACTCGACCTTCATCTGCGCACACAGCGCATTGGCAATGTCGATGTCGAAGCCCTCGATCTTGCCGTCCGCGGTGATGGTGTTGAAGGGCGGATAGGCGCCCTCGGTGCCGATCTTCAATTTCTCCTGCGCCTCAGCCAGCGAGCCGGCCGATATCACCAGCATGGCAGCGCTCGCTGCCGATATGATCCATCTTGAAATCTGCATTTCGGTTCCCCTTGCGCGCCGTTCTCTTGCCGGCCACCGAAAGGCAGCCAAGCATGGTGAGGCAGCGCAGGCAAGTATTTTGCCTGACGGTGATCGAAGGTTCAGCCGGCGGGGCGGAAATGCTTGGAGAGCTTGAGGCCTTGCGCCTGGTAATTCGAGCCGAGGTCGGTGCCGTAAAGCGCCTGCGGCCGCTTCAGCATGTGTTCGTAGACCAGCCGGCCGACGATCTGGCCGTGGTCGAGGATGAACGGCACTTCGTGGCTGCGCACTTCGAGCACCGCCCGGCTGCCGGTGCCGCCTGAGGCCGAATGGCCGAAGCCCGGATCGAAGAAGCCGGCATAGTGAACACGGAATTCGCCAACCAGCGGATCGAAGGGCGTCATCTCGGCGGCGTAGAGCGGCGGCACGTGCACGGCTTCGCGGCTGACCAGGATGTAGAACTCGTCCGGGTCGAGCACCAGTTCGCCGGCGCCGCTCTTATAGAGCGGCTCCCAGAAATCGACGGCATCCTGGGCGGCGCGCTTGTCGACATCGACCAAGCCGGTGTGATGCTTGCCGCGATAGCCGACCAGGCCGTTCTGGTCGCCGTCAAGATCGATCGACAGCGCAATGCCGCCGCCGGAAATGTTGGGCGGCTCGGTCGCCACCAGCATCTCGGCGCGGTGCAATTCGTTCAGCTCTGCCTCCGACAACAGCGCGTTGCCGGTGCGAAAGCGGATCTGCGACAGTCTCGATCCAGCGCGTACGACGATCGGGAAGGTGCGCGGACTGACTTCAAGATAAAGCGGCCCGTGATAGCCGGCGGCGATCTTGTCGAACTCATGGCCGCGATCGGTCATCACCCGGGTGAAGATGTCGAGCCGGCCTGTCGAGCTCTTCGGGTTGGCCGAGGCCGACACGTTTGCGGGCAACGCCAGGCTTTCGAGCAGCGGCACGATGTAGACGCAGCCGGTTTCCAGCACCGCGCCCTCGGCGAGACTGAATTCGTGCAATTTCAGCCGGTGAAGCTTGTCGGCCACCAGATGATCGGGACCCGGCAGGAAGGAGGCGCGCACGCGAAAAGCCTTGTCGCCGAGCCTGAGATCGAGGCTCGCCGGCTGCACCTGGTCGACATCGAGCGCGCGCGGCGACTCCAGCGCTCCGGACTGAAACAGCGCGGAAATGTCCTGATCGGGAAGAATGCCTGTCTGCCGCAAAAGGCTGGCTCCGCTCCAAGGTCGGTCTCTTTGTGGCAGGTTCTTGCCGCAAAACCGCTGGATATTATTGCGGAACCTGCCTGGTACAAACCTCTTAATGAAGCCGGCAATTGACGCAAGCGCAGGTGAGGTCTAAAGGGTCGTTATCCCGTGGTGATTTGGCCGGTCGGCTTGCAGCCACGTTAAACAAGTCGCTAAAGGACCGTCAGGCCGCAAGGCCATATGGACCGGTTGCGACTTTCGCGGCCGGTTTTTTTGTGTCTGGAACAAAAGCGATGAGCACCAAGAAGCGTAACTGGAAGCCTCAGACCGCACTCGTGCACGGGGGAACGCTGCGTTCCCAGTTCGGCGAGACGTCAGAAGCGATGTATCTCACTCAAGGCTATGTCTACGAGACGGCGCAGGCTGCCGAGGCCCGTTTCAAGGGCGAGGAGCCGGGCTTCATCTATTCGCGCTATGCCAACCCTACCGTCGACATGTTCGAAAAGCGCATGTGCGCGCTGGAGGGTGCCGAAGATGCCCGCGCCACGGCGTCGGGCATGGCTGCGGTGACGGCAGCGCTGCTGTGCAGCGCCAAGGCCGGCGACCATATCGTTGCGGCGCGCGCGCTGTTCGGCTCCTGCCGCTGGGTGGTCGAGACGCTGGCGCCGAAATACGGCATCGAGGCAACGCTGGTCGACGGCACCGACATCGTCAACTGGGAAAAGGCGGTGCGGCCGAACACGAAACTGTTCTTCCTGGAAAGCCCGACCAATCCGACGCTGGAAGTGGTCGACATCGCAGCGGTGGCGGCGCTAGCCACCTCGATCGGCGCCAGGCTGATCGTCGACAATGTCTTTGCCACGCCCTTGCAGCAGAAGCCCTTGCAGCTCGGCGGCCATATCGTCGTCTACTCCGCGACCAAGCACATTGACGGCCAGGGACGCTGTCTTGGCGGCATCATCCTGTCGGACAAGAAATGGATCGACGAGAATTTGCACGACTATTTCCGCCACACCGGCCCGAGCCTGTCGCCGTTCAACGCATGGACGCTGCTCAAGGGCCTGGAGACGCTGCCGGTTCGGGTGCGCCAGCAGACGGGAAGCGCGGCCAAGATCGCGGATTTCCTGGCAGGACGGCCGGAAATCGCCCGCGTCATCTATCCCGGCCGCGCCGACCACCCGCAGGCCGACATCGTCAAGAAGCAGATGATGGGCGGATCGACGCTGATCTGCCTCGACGTCAAGGGCGGCAAGCAGGCGGCCTTCGCCTTGCAGAACGCGCTCGACATCGTGCTGATCTCCAACAATCTCGGCGACGCCAAGAGCCTGATCACCCATCCGGCGACCACCACGCACAAGAACCTCAGCGACGAAGCTCGCGCCGAGCTTGGCATCGGGCCGGGAACGCTCAGGCTGTCGGTCGGTCTTGAGGATACGGACGATCTGCTGGAGGACGTTGCGCAGGCGCTGAAGGCAGCCGGGTAGGCCGCGAGGCGTCACGCTCCCGACGAAACCTCTTCCAGTTCGGCCGTCTTGGTGCCGATGGTCATAGTGTTGCCGCGCCAGTCGACGGCGCCGCTCAGCCAGCCGCGCGCCCAGATGGCGGGAAGCATCACGTCGCGGACCATCATCGCCGGGACCATGCGCAGCGACAGGCGCCAGCCCTTGGCCGCAGCCAGCGCGCATTCGGGAATGTAGGCAGCCGCCAGTACGGCAAGCGCCGTGCCCGGCAGGCTGATGCCGGCACTTGCTGCCGCCACCAGCGCCAACGCCAACGGCACGGCGACGCCGGTCAGGATCTCGGGCGCGAAAAACAGCGGGAAAGTGACGCGGCGCAACCGCGCCCAGCGCGCCTGACGCGACCAGATGTCGACAAGTCGGCGCTGCCCCAGTGGTTGCTCGAAAGGCGAGGCAACGAGATCGACGCGCAGGCCCAGTCCGTTGACCAGCTTGGTTGCAGCAGCATCCTCGGCGATCTCGGCGGCCAGCGCGCGGATACCGCCATTGGTATCGAGCATCGGCTTGTTCCACAGCATGCTCTTGCCCTGGGCAAAGCCGAGGCCAAGCGCCTCGCCGGCATATTGCCAGCGCGCCTGCAGCGTGTTGAGGAACGCACATTCGACCTCGGCCCAGAAGCCATCCGGCCGCGAGCCGATCGGCGTCGAGCAGATAAGCCCGGTATTGGTCCGCCAGGCCGCCATCAGGTGCTGGACGTAATCCCTAGGCATCAGCACGTTGGAATCCGCCAGAATAACCCAATGATTGCGCGCCGCTTCCCAGCCCTTGACGCAGTTGTTGAGCTTCGGGTTGCTGCTGACGCGGTCGTCGCCGATCAGCAGCCGGGCCGGCACGTTGGGAAACAGGACGATCGCCCTGTTTATCAGTTTGACGACGGGATCGTCGGCGTGAGCGACGCAGAAGATCAGTTCGTAGCGCGGCCAGTCGAGCGAGAAGGCTCGCTGCAGCGTCTCTTGTGTGAACGGCTCCACGCCGCGCGACGGCACGACGATCGAGACCGGCGGCTGCTCGTTGGACGGCGGAGGGATGAGACGGCGCGCTTTCAGCTTCGACGATGCAAGCAGGATGCTGGCGAGATTGGAAAGAAGCAAAGCGGAGGAAGCGAAGGCGGCTGTGAGAGCTGGTTCCATCGAGATCTGGTCACTCCGGAAAGGCCGCTCGCGGCTGCTTTGTCAGTCGACAGATGGGCGTTGAGTCGCCGGCAAGGTTTTGCGCACACCAACATTGTCATGTGTCACTTAAATGACATTGTTTGTCGGCACCTGCGCTTTGAGGCTGGCAGGACATGCCGCTCTGCGCGTATCAAACCGCATGGCGCGACAAATGTTCCTTGCCGCGCAACCGGAGCAGCCCATGTATCGCGCCGTCACGCGCAACATCGAAGTGCAGGTCAGACCGTTCTACCTGGAGGACCGCTCGGACCCGGCGGAGAACCGTTATGTCTGGGGCTACCAGGTGACGATCGACAACCAGTCGGACGATTTCGTGCAGCTTATGTCGCGTTACTGGCACATCACCGACGGCAGCGGCCGGGTCGAGGAAGTGCGTGGCGCCGGCGTGGTCGGCGACCAGCCTGAGCTCAATCCCGGCGACAGCTATCAATACACGTCAGGCTGCCCGCTCTCGACGCCGTCCGGCTTCATGGTCGGCCACTACACCATGCGCAACAAAAAGGGCGAGACGTTCGACGTCGCTATTCCGGCGTTTTCGCTGGATCTGCCGGGGACCCGACGGACGGTGAATTAGGGGTTTTCTCCCCGTCACTATACGGGGAGAAATGCCCGGCAGGGCAATGAGGGGCAGCGCCAGACTCATGAGGTTATCTTCCACGCACATGACCTAGGCTATGCGCGGCCATTCACCAAAGTTCGCGCTGCCCCTCATCCGCCCTTCGGGTACCTTCTCCCCGTGAACGGGGAGAAGGAAGAGATGCTACTGAGCTGCAAACTCCGCCGGGTCGAAGTCGTACTGCTTCGAGCAGAACTCGCAGGCGACGTGGATGCCGCCATCTTCGGTGCTGTCCTTGATCTCCTGCGCGGAAAACCCCTCGAGGATGCCGCGTATCTTGTCCCTTGAGCAGGAACATTGGTCGGCGACCGGCACGCCGCCGAAGACGCGCACGCCATGTTCGTGGAACAGCCTGTAGAGCAGCCGCTCGGCGCCGATGGTCGGGTCGATCAGCTCGGTCGGCTCGATGGTGCCGAGCAGCGCCACCAGCTCGCGCCACGAATTGTCGGCCGGCTCCTGCGTCACGTCACGCGGATCGCCGTCGCCGCCCGAAATGTCGGGCACGCGCATGCGCTCGGGCGACTGCGGCAGGAACTGCGCCAGGATACCGCCGGCGCGCCACTGCTCGCGCGCACCGCCGGGGCCGGGCGTCAGCAGCTTGGCCACCGACAGCCTGAGGTCGGTCGGGATCTGCTCCGACTGGCGGAAATAGGTGCGCGCGGCGTCTTCCAGCGTCTCGCCGTCGAGCTGGACGATGCCCTGATAGCGCTGCGTGTGTGCGCCCTGGTCGATGGTCAGCGCCAAAACGCCGCTGCCCAGCAGCGTCTGCTGCGAGGCCTGGCCTGCGGCCACCAGGGCCTCCAGCCGGTCGGCGTCGAAACGCGCATAGGCGCGCAATGCCGAAGGCGTGGAGAAATCCGCGACCAGCATGTCGACCGGCCCGTCGGTGCGGGTCTGCAGGATGAACTTGCCTTCGAATTTGAGCGAGGTGCCGAGCAGCACCGTCAGCACACAGGCTTCCGCGAGCAGGCGGGCGACCGGCTCGGGATAGTCGTGACGGTTGAGGATGGCGTCGAGCATCGGCCCGAGTTGCACGGTGCGGCCGCGCACGTCGAGCGGGCCGACCTCGAAGGGTACGACATGATCGTCGCCGGCATAGCCGAACTCGCCGAGTTTGGGGTGATGTTCAGTCACTTGATGCGTTTCCAACATGACAAAGCTCCAGGGCGCGGCCATGCGGCCCGGAGGGGTGCATGCGTCCAAACGCGCTTGATTTGCGTGATGCGGCGCAAATAGGCATCACGCCGCCCCGGATCAAGCGCTTGGAGATCAAGCGCCTGGAGATCAAGCGCCCAGACACCAGGCCAAAACCGCCTTCTGGGCGTGAAGCCGGTTCTCGGCTTCGTCGAAGACCACCGAATGCGGACCGTCGATGACCTCGTCGGTCACTTCCTCGCCGCGGTGCGCCGGCAGGCAGTGCATGAACAGGGCGTCGGACTTGGCCCTCGCCATCAGCGCCGCATTGACCTGATAGGGCGAGAAGACATTATGGCCGCGGGCGCGGTGTTCCTGGCCCATCGACACCCAGCAGTCGGTGACGATGCAGTCGGCCTGGTCGACGGCCTCTTCGGGCGAGCGGGTGAAGTGCAGCTTGCCGCCATTGGTCTTCGACCAGTCGATGTGCTTCTGCGCCGGCTCGCTGCCTTCCGGCACTGCGACGTTCAGGTTGAAGCGGAACCGCGCCGAGGCCTCGAGCAGCGAATGCAGCACGTTGTTGCCGTCGCCGGTCCAGGCGATGGTCTTGCCGGCAACCGGACCGCGATGCTCCTCGAAGGTCATGATGTCGGCCATCAGCTGACAGGGATGGGTGTCGTCGGTCAGCCCGTTGATGACCGGAATCGTGGCATTCTCGGTCAGCTCGAGCAGCCGCTCATGCGACGTGGTGCGGATCATGATGGCGTCGACATAGCGCGACAGCACCTTGGCGGTGTCGGCAATGGTCTCGGAGCGGCCGAGCTGCATTTCGGTGCCGGTCAGCATGATGGTCTCGCCGCCGAGCTGTCGCATGCCAACGTCGAAGGACACGCGCGTGCGCGTCGACGGCTTGTCGAAGATCATGGCCAGCACCTTGCCTTCGAGCGGTTTGGTCCGTTCGCCGGCCTTGAGGCGCGCCTTGCGCACCACCGCATCGTCCAGCATCAGGCGCAGATCGCCTTCGGAAACGGCGGAAAGATCGGTGAAATGGCGAAGGCTCATCGGGAATGGTTCTCGGGATTACTTCGCGGCGGCCGCGGCGATGGCGTCGGTCAGGCCCTTGGCGCCGGCGCGGATGCGATCGAGCGCTTCGCCAATCTCGGCGTCGGTGACGGTCAGCGGCGGCAGCAGACGAATGACGTTGTCGCCGGCCGGCACCGCCAGCAGATGCTGGTCGCGCAGCGCCATGTTGACCTTGGTGTTGGGCATGGCGCATTTCAGGCCAAGCATCAGGCCGCTGCCCCTGATGCCTTCGATGACATCGGGAAATTCGTCGGCGACCGCCGCCAGGCCCTGCTTCATCAGCAATGCCTTGCGCTGGACGTCTTCGAGGAAGCCGTCTTCCAGCACGACGTCGAGCACAGCGTTGCCGACCGCCATGGCCAGCGGATTGCCGCCGAAAGTGGTGCCATGCACGCCAGCCGTCATGCCGACGACAGCGTCGTCGGTGGCGAGGCACGCGCCCATCGGGAAGCCGCCGCCAATGCCCTTGGCAATCGCCATGATGTCGGGCGTCACGCCGGTCCATTCATGCGCGAACAGCTTTCCGGTGCGACCGATACCGCACTGGACCTCATCGAAGATCAGCAGCAGGCCATGCTGGTCGCAGAGCTGCCGCAGCCGCTTCAAGGATTGCGTCGGCACCGGGCGGATGCCGCCCTCGCCCTGTACCGGTTCGATCAGGATCGCGGCGGTCTCTGGTGTGATCGCCTTCTCGGCGGCGTCGATGTCGTCGAAGCCGACCTGGTCGAAGCCTTCGACCTTGGGGCCGAAGCCTTCGAGATATTTGTACTGGCCGCCGGCGGCGATGGTCGCCAGCGTGCGGCCGTGGAAGGCGCCTTCGAAGGTAATGACCCGGAAGCGCTCGGGATGGCCCTTGACGAACTGGTAGCGCCGCGCCGTCTTGATCGCGCATTCGAGCGCCTCGGCGCCAGAATTGGTGAAGAACACCTTGTCGGCGAAGGTGGCGTCAGCCAGCCGCTCGCCGAGCCGGGCCTGCCCCGGGATCTCGTAGAGATTGGAGACGTGCCAGAGCTTGGCCGCCTGTTCGGTCAGCGCCGAGACCAGATGCGGATGGCTGTGGCCCAGCGAATTGACCGCGATGCCGCCAGCGAAATCGAGATATCGCTCGCCCTTGTCGGTAACCAGCCAGGTGCCTTCGCCATGGTCGAAGGCCAAAGGGGCGCGGGCAAAGGTCTCGTAAAGCGCCGAACCGCTCATTATATGCGTCTCCGGTACCGGAAAAATCAAAAAAGCCGCCAAAGCGGCGGCCTTTGCGGCTTATCGTGTTTTTCGGCCATGAAGTCAACGAAAACGTCGCGCAGAGGCGCGCGGCAAGCTCCCGACGAGACGCCGGCTCATAAGCGACCGGGCAAGTTGGGGAAAACCTAAAAAACCGATTCGTGTTGCACCTGGGACTCTTGTCACCGAGTCAACACATGAGGTAATTGTAGTCGGGAAATAACTAGATTTCGTGCGGCGGACCTAATCACCTAATATATGTGGTGTCTGCCCCGGCAAAGATTGCCGGGTCGGGAATGGATTCCGGCTGCCGCACACTTAGCAGGAGCGCGGTCTCATGAACTGGACTGACGAGCGGGTCGAACTTCTCAGGAAACTGTGGTCGGAGGGCTTGAGCGCAAGCCAGATCGCCGCACAACTCGGCGGGGTCAGCCGCAACGCGGTCATCGGCAAGGTGCACCGGCTGAAGCTGTCGGGCCGCGGACGCTCGACCGCGACGCCGGCGCGTCAGAAGAAGACAACGCAGGGATCTTCGATCCAGAAATCGGTGCCTCGCGCCGCAACCACGCAGCGCCATGTCACGACGTCGATCGGGGCGAACGCGCTGCAGGCGCAGTTCGACGCCGAGCCAGTGGCGCGCCACTACATCCGCCCGGTCGAAAACGTCGTCGTGCCGATCTCGCGGCATCTGCAGCTCACCGATCTCACCGAGCGCACCTGCAAATGGCCGAATGGCGACCCGCTGTCGGAAGACTTCAACTTCTGCGGCAACGAGGCGGCCGAAACCGGACCTTACTGCAAGTACCACGCAAGGGTGGCGTTCCAGCCGGCTTCAGAGCGGCGCAGAAGCCGGTAGTTAGGAATAGGGATTGGGGACTGGGCAGTAGGGAATGGGGTAGCGCTCGTGAGGCGCTACCTTATTCTGCCTACTGCCTACTGCCTACTGCCTACTGCCTACTGCCTACCATCACAGCCACCCACTCTTCCGAAATCGCCAATACAAAAACGAGCAGATCAGCGCGATCGAGACCAATACGACGGGATAGCCGTATTGCATCTTCAGTTCCGGCATGTCGTCGAAATTCATGCCGTAAATGCCGGCGAGCGCCGTCGGCACCGCCAGGATCGCGGCCCATGAGGCCAGCTTCTTGGTGTTCGCGGTTTCCTGGCTCTGGCCGACCAGCAGGCTGGCTTCGAAAGCGAAGGCCAGAACCTCGCGCAGGCTGTCGATCTTTTCCTGCACGGTGCGGATATGGTCGGTGACATCGCGAAACAGCGGATGCATGGCGGTATGGATCTGCGGCAGGTCGGCGCTGGTTAGCCGGCGGCAGACCTCGACCAGCGGCAGCGCCGCATTGCGCAGGCGCAACAGATCGCGGCGCAGCATGTAGAGCCGCTCGATGTCGGGACCGGTCATCGGCTTCAGCAGCACCCTGTCCTCGATCGCCTCGACCTCGTCCTCGATCTGCTCGAGCACCGGCATGTAGTTGTCGACGATGAAGTCGAGAATGGCGTAGAGGACGAAATCCTCGCCCTTGGCCAGTGAGTGCGGACAGCTTTCCCAGTGCTGGCGCACGGCGGCGTATGAGGTCGATGGACCATGCCTGACGCTGACGATATAGCCTGAGCCGACGAACAGATGCGTCTCGCCGAAGGTGACGCGTCCGTCGATCAGCTGTGCAGTGCGGGCAACGATGAACAGCGCATCGCCATATTGCTCGATCTTCGGCCGCTGGTGCGGATGTTCGGCGTCTTCGATCGCCAGTTCGTGCAGATGAAATTGCGCCTTGACGCGCAGCAGAAGCTCGCGGTCGGGTTCGAGCAGCCCGATCCAGACGACATGGCCCGACTTCTTGGCCCATTCGCCGGCTTCCTCGATCGGTATGTCGGCGATGCGCTTGCCGGCGGTGTAGACGCTCGACGCGATGATGCCGGACGATGCCGGCGCCGGCTTGAACTCTCGGACATATTCCATCGCAGCCTCCTGAGCGCCTGGCCTTGGCCAGGAACCGAGACGCTAACATCCGGGCAGTTTAGCGCAATATGATTAAGCGTTCGAGGGGCGCGCGATCACTTCACCGGCAGCGCCGGCAGGGCAACCTTGTCGGTCTTGTCGCCCTTGGGACGCTCGGCCGGCAACTGCTCGCCGGTGACGATGTAGTAGATCGTCTCGGCAATGTTGGTGGCGTGGTCGCCGATGCGCTCGATGTTCTTGGCGCAAAACAGCAGATGCGTGCACGGCGTGATGTTGCGCGGATCTTCCATCATGTAGGTCAAAAGCTCGCGAAACAGCGAGGTGTACATGGCGTCGATCTGGTCGTCGCGGTCGCGAACGAAGCCTATTTTCTCGACCGAGCGCGAGGCATAGACGTCGAGCACTTCCTTGAGCTGGGTCAAAGCGAGTTCGGCCAGCGCCTCGAGGCCACGAAACAGGCTGGTCGGCTGGCGGCCGTCAATGACGCTGACCACCCGCTTGGCGACGTTCTTGCCGAGGTCGCCGACCCGTTCGAGGTCGGCCGAAATGCGGATGGCGCCGACGATCTCGCGCAGATCCGTCGCCATGGGCTGGCGCTTGGCGATGATGACGATGGCTTTGTCGTCGATTTCGCGCTGGCCATCGTCAAGCACGATGTCGTCACGAATGACCTTCTGGGCGAGGCCGGGATCGGCATTGACCAGCGCCTGGATCGCCTGCTCGACCATGCGCTCGGCATGGCCGCCCATCGCAGCGATGCGCTTCGCCAGGTATTTCAGCTCTTCGTCATAGGCGCTGACAATGTGTACGGACTGCATGGGCGAAATGCCTTCCTTAAATCTTTGGCCTTTTGAGTCGTTTTCCTCGACCCTGTGCTGATACGCTAGCCGGATGACAGAAAGAAGAAACAGGCAGTAAGCAGATAGTACCGCCTCAGCCTGCCGGCAAATGGACCGTGAACGCCGCGCCCTTGCCAACTTCCGACTTGATCGAAAGCCGGGCGTTGTGGCGCGTCAGAATATGCTTGACGATGGACAGGCCAAGACCGGTGCCTTTCTGGGTGCGGCTGCTCTCCACGTCGACGCGATAGAAGCGCTCGGTAATGCGCGGTATGTGCTCTTCCGGGATGCCCGGGCCATAGTCCCTGATGGTTACATCGATGCCCGGTTCCGGGCCGGCCTCGCCCCGCGCGATCGACACCGTGACGCGTCCGCCAGGCTGGCCGTATTTGCAGGCGTTTTCCAAGAGATTCTCGAACACCTGGAACAGCTCGTCGCGGTCTCCGGGCACGTCGAGCGGCCCCTCGGCGTAGTCGCGGTCGATGACGACGCCGTTCTCGCTGGCGAGCGGGCCTAGTGAATCGATGACGCTGTCGATGGTCTGGCGCAGATCGACCTGGGTTCCCGGCCTCAGGTAAGGCTTCATTTCAAGCCTCGACAGCGACAGGAGATCGTCGATGAGGCGCGCCATGCGGCCGGTCTGGTTCTGCATGATCTGCAGGAACTGCTCGCGCGCCGCCGGATCGTTGCGGGCCGGGCCGCGCAACGTCTCGATGAAGCCCGAGATTGAAGCAAGCGGGGTGCGCAACTCGTGGCTGGCATTGGCTATGAAGTCAGCGCGCATGCGGTCGATGCGGCGCGTCTCACTCTGGTCCTTGAATACCAGCACATAGAGATCGGTGGCGTGGCCGACCGAGGACGCGCTGACCCGGTAGGCCCGTTCCACCGGCAGCTTCTCGGTGTAGTCGACGGCATCGGAGGCGACGGTTCCCGACAGCACGCCGTCCAGCAAGGCCTGCATTTCCGGCGCGCGGAATTTTAGCGACAGCGACAGGCCGGGCGCGATGCCGCCAAAGGCGGCATAGGCGGCGGCATTGGCGTGGACGATGGTGGCGGTGCGGTCGAAGATGATCAGCGGATCGGCAACGGCAGCCGCAAGATATTCGCCGGAAAGCCGCTGCAGCCCGCTCGCCTCGACCGTGGTAATGGTCTCAGCAGACCGGCTGGCGCCACCGGTTGGCAGAAGCGCGGCGGCCAGCAGCACGGTCAACGCAGCCAGGACGACATAGGCGGAGATACCGGCAAACCCATAAACGGCCATGATGGCGATCGCACCGGCGGCAAGCAGCCATCGGCTGTTCCACAGCCGGCCGGCGACGGCCTGCCCCGTGGTTGTCCGCTCTGCGCCGGTGTCAGCCATTCGTGCTTTCCGTGCTTCTGCGCCGGTCCCGCCGAAACTTCCGCTGGACCGGGTTTGAGGCCCCCCATAGCATGAGTCCGCAAGCTGGAAAGGTTCGTCTCGATGAAAAAAGCCAAGGAAAGTCCCGCCGCAGAGCCGGCAAAGGGGCCGCTGAAGATCAAGGTGGACGGCAAGGAGCGGGAGTTCGACATCGAAAACCCCGAGCTTCCCAGCTGGATCGAGGACCACAAACTGACCGCAGGCGACTACCCCTACGACAAGAAAATGAAGAGCGAGGAGTATGACGAGACGCTGGAGCGGCTGCAGATCGAACTGGTCAAGGCGCAGGCCTGGCTGCAGGCGACCGGCAGCAGAGTGATGTCGCTGTTCGAGGGGCGCGATGCCGCCGGCAAGGGCGGCACCATCTCGGTGCTGCGCCAGTATCTCAATCCTCGAACCGCGCGCAACGTGGCGCTGACCAAGCCGACCCCAACCGAAGTCGGGCAATGGTACTACCAGCGCTACGTCGCCCATTTCCCGACATCGGGCGAATTCGTCACCTTCGACCGGTCCTGGTACAACCGCGGCGGCGTCGAGCCGGTGATGGGCTTCTGCACACCGGAACAGCATGCAAAATTCCTCGACGAGACGCCGCATTTCGAGCGGATGATCTCCAATGAGGGCATCTATTTCTTCAAATTCTGGCTCAACATCGGCCGCGAGACCCAGCTCGAACGGTTTCACGACCGCCGCTGGTCGCCGCTGAAGAACTGGAAGTTCTCGCCGATCGATATTGCCGGCATCACCAAATGGGACGACTACACCAAGGCGCGCGACCAGATGGTCGAGCGCACGCACAAACAGTTCGCGCCCTGGATCATCGTGCGGGCCAATGACAAGCGACGCTCGCGGCTGGCCGTCATGCGGCGCATCCTGTTGTCACTGCCCTATGATGGGCGCGATCTCGACGCCATCGGCAAGGAAGATAAGAAGATCGTCGGCGAAGGGCCGTCGTTTCTCGAGAAGTAGAGACTGGCCTCGTAGGCAGAGGCTGAAATTACAGAGCCCACCCCCACACGGAGGTGGGCTCTGTGGCCATTGTCTAAAGCGCATCGCATTTGAACGGATTCACGCGACGCGCTTTAGGTCTTTGTTTCATGCATGTCGTTCTCTCAAAACCGGGGCCACTTTGAGCGACATGCATTAAAGCGCGTCGGGTGAAGACAGTCTCACGACGCCTGCCGCATGCCGAGCATGTGGGGGGTGCCCCTGGCCAACACCGGGGCGTGATGGTTGCGGCGCGAACGCACGACATCCAGCGTATGCTCGTTGAAGGTCAGCAGTGTGGCGACGACCTGCTGGTTGCCATAGGTGCGCTGGTAACCGAGCGGCGTCGCCAGGAAGTGCAACTGCAGCGTCCGCAGCACCCACACCGGCTCGACCTCGATAATGACCTGATCGACATTGCGAGCAAGGCCCCATTCGACGAAGCCGGCGATCAGTTCGGTGCCGACCGTAGACACGCCGCGCTTGCCATCGCGAAAGCCTGGCGCCACCGCGTAACGGGTTAGCTCCCAGACATTCGGTCCCGAAGGGCGCTTTCCCTCGCAGAGTTCCGGCATCACATCGCTAAGGAGATGCGGCCGTGTGGTCGGCAGCATCCGATGATAGCCTGCAAGCTCGCCATTGCGTATGACAAGGTGGTGTTCGGCCTCATCATGGTCGAATTGATCGATTTCGAGGCCGTCCGGGCGATCGAGATCGGTCCACCGCATCTCATCGACGAAGACCTTGTAACGCAGGCGATGGACGGCCTCCCATAGGTCGGGACGTTCCATCAGTTGTTGAGTGGTAAGGGAAAATAGCATTAGCCGTCTCCTGGGCTTAAGAGGAAGATACGGCCGGGCTTTCCCGAAAAAATTGCGCGAAGGTGTTGGCAAGGATTTCCAGGCTGCCACAGCCGACATGGCTAATATAGCTGCGCCTAAACGCCTCCGCGATGGCGTGCGCCCTGTTGGCGACGCCGAGTCTGCTTTTGGCGTTAAGAAAGCATTAGCCGTCTCAAGAGGACGACAGGGGCCGGTCTTTTCTGAAGATATGACGCCAACAATGCGCCCATAAATTTCGGGCCGCCAGAACCGGCCTAGCTGATATAGCCGTGCCTGACTGCTTCGGCGACTGCCTGCACACGGTTGGCGGCGCCTAGTTTGCTCTTGGCGTTGAGAAGGTGTTTCTCAGAGGTATGCTCCGAGATGCCGAGGATCTGCGAAATCTCCCACTCGGATTTTCCGACCGCCGCCCATTGCAGGCATTCGCGCTCGCGCGGCGTCAATTCAATGTGATCGATAGATTTGCCGGCCGTCGTTTGAAGCTGCATGGCGCGGCCGATGGCATAGGTAGAGGCCAGCGAGACCATTGCGAATTCGGCTTCGGACAGTTCGACCGCCTCACCGCCCAGCGAGACCAGCGCGATCTGGCCTTCGAGCGTGATCAGCGGGAAGGCGAGGCCGTCACGCAGCTTGAACTGGCGGGCGTCGCGCATTACCTCGGCGCTGCTCTTGTCGGCGGGCATGCTTTGAACGGCATCGCGCCATTGGAATGGCGCCCGAAACTGCTTCAAATGGCTGACGACCGGATCGTGGTCGACGTAGTTGCGCGATAAGTAACGCTCCAGCCATTCGCTAGGCCAATCGCAGAGCAGCACATGGTCCTTCGTCTGGCTGCTTGGTGTACCGGGCTGCGGCACCGTTGCGGCTATCAGGGCCGTCAATCCGAAATTCGAGGTGACACTAAGTAGCTGCTCGCACACCGCAGCCGATGTGTCGGCATGCTGCACCCGGTCAATATATTCAAGTGTCCGGTCAAAATAACCCATCGCAACATCTACCCCATGTTGCCTACCGCTCTTGAGACCGATGCTACGTGCCTGCCCCGCACTTAGCCATCAACCCCGGATTGCAAAGCCACATCCTTAGCTTTTCTAACGCCAGCGACCGCCAACCCCAGGCCGACTCTGTGCGGCTATTTGCAACCTCGCCAAAGCATAACCCGAAATTTGCCCTTTGAAATCAAAAACAATTGTGCCTGCGCCGTTTTCGTATCACAAGCCAACGGCCAAGACGGGCGGAGTTTTTTGTGACATCACGCTGGATAACCATCGCCTTGCTGTCGATGCTGATCGGAGTGCAGCCGTTTGCCGGCGCTGTGCGGGCAGCGGAACCGCAGGTGCCGGTGCTTTGGGATGCCAAGGAGCGGCTGCCGAAGCCGGACCTTTCGGCGCTGCCGAGGCTCAGGTTCCTCACCACAACCGATTTCCCGCCCTTCAATTTTCTCGACGGCACGGGCCGACTGTCCGGCTTCCACATCGACCTGGCGCGGGCGATTTGCGCCGAACTCGACATCGCCGACAAATGCCAGATCCAGGCGCTGCCCTGGGCCGAACTCGACGACGCGTTGCAGAAGGGCGAAGGCGAGGCGATCATCGCCGGCATCGCCGCCACGCCGGAGACGCGGGCGAAGTACAGCTTTTCGCGCTCCTATCTACAGTTTCCGGCGCGCTTCATCATGCCGAAGACCAAGGCCTTCGCCGAGCCGATCCTCGACAAATTGCGCTCGAAGCGGGTCGGCGTGCTGGCCGGCTCGGCGCATGAAAAGATGCTGCGCGATTATTTCGGCACCGTGCAGATCATCCGCTTCGACCGGCCGGAAGACCTCTACAGCGACTTGAAGAGCGCCAAGATGGATGCCGCCTTCGGCGACGGCATGCGCTTTTCCTTCTGGCTGGGCGGCACGGACGCCGCCGGTTGCTGCCGCTTCGCCGGTGGACCCTACCTGGCGCCGGAATATCTGGGGTCCGGCATGACCATTGCCACCCGGGCCAGCGACCCAGCGCTGGCCGCAGCCATGGACTACGCGCTGCAGGAGATATCGGTGAAAGGCACCTTCGCCGAATTCTACCTGCGCTATTTCCCGGTCAGTTTCTTCTGATCCGGTTCTCGGTCCAGCTTTTTCTGATCCGGCCCCGGTCAGCTTCCTCTACGGGCTGGATCAGGTCAGCGTGCGCAGGCGGGCCTTCGCCCCGCGCGCGATGGCCGCGGCGGTCAGCGTGTCGAGATCGAGCTCACGCCGGATCAACTGCAGCACCCGCAATTCCTCCATGCGCATTTCGAGATCGACGGCGGCAACTTCGAAGGCGACGGCATAAGCGGTGTCGTGCAGCCGTTCGGGCAAAGTCTCGGCGACACGCTCGAGCACGCCTTCCAATCCATCCTTTTCATGCAGCATCTTCTGGCAGTCCTGCGCAATGGCGATCAGCCTGTCCTGCTTGAAATCCTCGAACACCGGCCAGCTGCGGACGACGTCGCCGATGCGCGCCAGTTCGATATCGGTCATGTCGCGATCGGAAGCCGAGGTGATGACCATCAGGTAGATCAGGGCTTCATGGGTGGACGGCAACGGCATTCAAAACTCCTTGATAGTGATGGTCGAAGGTAGGGACGCTACGGCGCCGTCGCAACGAAAACGCCTGATATCGTTGACGCTCCGCCCTGTCGCGCCTAGAGACCCGGTTGAAAAATCTTACCAGCCGCGAAAGCCGGCCATGACTGGAACTTTGACATGACGGGATCAAACATCGCCGATCTCAACCCCGAAATGCTTGCGGCAGCCGCCGAAAGCAAGGCCTGGCCGTTCGAGGAAGCCAAAAAGATTATCGAGCGCTACAAAGGCGCCGACTTTCCCGAGACCGTCCTGTTCGAGACCGGCTACGGTCCGTCGGGTCTGCCGCATATCGGCACGTTCGGCGAGGTCGCGCGCACCTCGATGGTGCGCCATGCCTTTCACGTGCTGACCGGGAACAAGGTCAAGACCAAGCTGCTCTGCTTCTCCGACGACATGGACGGCATGCGCAAGATCCCCGACAATGTGCCGGATCGCGCAGCCCTCGAGCCTTATCTTCATATGCCGCTTTCGTCGGTGCCCAATCCGTTCGGCGGCGACTATGCGAGCTTTGCCGACCACAACAACGCGATGCTGTGCCGCTTCCTCGACACGTTCGGCTTCGACTACGAATTCGCCAGCGCCACGCAGTACTACAAGGCCGGCCGCTTCGATGCGATGCTGGTGTGCGCCGCCGAGCGCTACGAGCAGATCATGGCGGTGATGCTGCCGACGCTGGGGCCGGAGCGGCAGGCAACCTACAGCCCGTTCCTGCCGATCTCGCCGAAGAGCGGGCGCGTGCTCTACGTGCCGATGAAGCATGTCGACGCCAAGGCCGGCACCATCACCTTCGACGATGAGGGCACCGAGACCACGCTTTCGGTGACCGGCGGGAAGGTCAAGCTGCAGTGGAAGCCGGATTTCGGCATGCGCTGGGCAGCGCTCGGCGTCGATTTCGAAATGTTCGGCAAGGACCACCAGACGAACGCGGTGATCTACGACCGCATCTGCAACATTCTCGGCGGGCGCGCGCCCGAGCATTTCGTCTACGAACTGTTCCTGGACGAGAACGGCCAGAAGATCTCGAAGTCGAAGGGCAACGGGCTGACCATCGACGAATGGCTGCGCTACGCGCCGACCGAAAGCCTCGGCCTCTATATGTATCAGCGGCCAAGGCAGGCGAAAAAGCTCTATTTCGACGTCATCCCACGCGCCGTCGACGAGTACTACACCTTCCTCAACGCCTATCCGCGCCAGGACTGGAAGGAGCGGCTGGGCAATCCGGTCTGGCACATGCATGACGGCAAGCCGCCTTCCATCGACATGCCGGTGCCGTTCTCGCTGCTGCTCAACCTGGTCAGCGCCTCCAACGCGCAAAACAAGGATGTGCTGTGGGGCTTCATCTCGCGCCATGCATCTGGCGTGACGCCGGCGACGCATCCCGAACTCGACCAGCTGGTCGGTTTCGCCATCCGCTACTTCGACGATTTCGTGAAGCCGACGAAGACGTTCCGGCCGGCCGACGATGTCGAACGCGTGGCGCTGGAAGCGCTTGGCAACGCGCTTGCTGGCCTGCCGGCCGGCGCCGACGGCGAAGCGATCCAGAACGCTTCGCTCAACGTGGCGCGCAAGATCGAACGCTATCAGGACCATTCGAAGAAGAGCCCGGACGGCGGCCCTGGTGTCTCGGGCGCTTTCTTCCAGATGATCTACCAGGTGCTGATCGGCCAGGAACGCGGACCGCGCTTCGGTTCGTTCGCAGCCCTCTACGGCATCGCCGAAACCCGCGCGCTCATTGAGCGGGCGCTGGCTGGTCAGCTGGCGGCGTAATTTCCGTCCCGACCGGCGGCGTGTCTATCGCCGGGGCATCGAGGATCGGTTGCGACGCCGTCGGTGCCGCAACAGGCGTTGGCGCCGGTGGCAGGCCGCCAAGATCGGGCGCGGCGCCGAAGACGCCCTTCTTGGCGGCGCGCGCCTTGTCGCCCGCTTCGACATAGGGGCCGCCTGCCGTGGCGCGCGCCCAGCCGTTTTCGACCAGCCACTGGCCGACATCCAGCTTGCCGATGCGGCATTCGGCGGCGATCAGCGCACGGTCGGCCTCCGGCGGCACCTTGCAGGCAACGGCCCGGCCGCGCAGGAAAGACCGGAACGCGGTACGCGCCCTGATACCGCAAGCCCAGGACTTGCCGCCCTCGGTGCAGGTCTCGTCTTGCCTGACGATGTCGATGCCGGAGACCGTCACGGAATAACCATTGGCTTCGATCAGGCCGGCGGCGGCCGCGACCGGCTGGAACAGTTTTGTTCCTCCCCAGTCGTCGACAGCTCTGCGCCCACGCGGCTTGGGCGGCCCGGCCAGCGCCAGGTCGCTCAGCGGCGCGCGTGGCTCAACCCGTTCAAGTTCTTCTACCGGCAGCGGCGGCGGAGCGATGGCCTCGGGATCGATCGCCCTCGAATGCACCTGAGGCGAGTGCATCGGAGGCTTGACGGGCCGGACCTCGGGGATCGCCGACGTCGCCGGCTCCTCGGGCACGGCCTCGGTGTCCGGGTCGATCTGGTCGACGGTGATGGCGGTGCTTTCGCGATGCAGCGCGCGACCGCCGGCGACGACAATGGCGACCATCACCGGGATCGCCAGGAGGGCTATGAGGATTTGAAGCAGACGCACCGCGAGACCTACTGGCTTGCCCAGACGATCCGCGCCACCCATTCGACATCGCGCATCGCGATGTCGCGGTCCGGGTGGTCGGGGTTGAGCGAAATCAGCACGATCGATTTCGTCGTCTGGCGGTCGAGCACCTTGGCCATGACTTCGCCGGCATTGGTCTTGACGACGACGCGGTCGCCCTTGCGGGTAGCGGCGCCCGGCTCGACGATCAGCACATCGCCATTGCGGTACAGCGGCAGCATGGAATCGCCCTGCACCTTCAACGCATAAGAGGTTTCGGTCGCCCGTGCCGGAAGCTCGACAAGGTCCCAGCCCTGGCCTGAGGGATAGCCGGCATCATCGAAGAAGCCGCCGGCGCCGGCCTGGGCAAAGCCGAGCAGCGGCACCGCCGAACGCTGCGCGGCTACCGAGCCCGAAGCGGCCTTGGCACGGCCTTCGACCAGCCCGGTGAATTCGTCGAGCGAGGCGCCGGTCGCCTCGATGATCTTCGCCAGCGATTCGGTCGACGGCCAGCGCGGCCGTCCATCCGAGGACAGCCGCTTCGATTTGTTGAAAGCGGTGGAGTCCAGACCGGCTCGCCGGGCCAGGCCGGAGGCCGACAACGAATAGCGCTCAGCGAGAGCGTCGATGGCTGCCCAAACTCGGTCATGCGAGAGCAATTCGCTCTCCTCAAAACAGGAAAAAATACCTTTTCCTTCTAACGCGCGGTCATCCGATTGTCCACCGGCGCGCGGCCCGATCCCCTAAAAAGCTGTGTGCGGCGAAGTCGTCATGGATGCCTCAAACTGCCTTGGCAAGGCTGCGCAATCCCTGGTCGGAGCTCATGAAACCCCGCTCGGCCTAGGTCGGCGGTCGCGGTTGAACGGAGCGGGCAAGCGTACTGTTGGACGCGCCAAGGACGCTGTAGCATTTTGATTTGGCGCATGACCCCGAAAATCGATTCCGATTTTGGGGGTCATGCGCGAGGTCGGCGAGCATCATGTAGCGGGCGTTGTTGAGATGGAGGTTGAAGTCGATCTCGGTCGGCAGGCAGCGAAAAGCCAGTCGGCTTTCGCTACCGACCGCATAAGGCCACGGCGCCTTGCCGTGGCCATCATGCGCGCAAGGCGCCCCCAGACGTACATGGGGCGCTAGCTCAAGCGGCCTTCTTCACCTCGCCTTTCGCATAGGGATCGAAGCGCTGGTAGAAGGTCTCGCCCTTCTCGGCCAGGTCGAGCAGCAGCTTTGGCGCCTTGAACTCGGCGCCGTATTTCTTCTGCAGGCCTTTGGCTATTCTGACGAACTCCCTGGCGCCGATGCCGTCAATATAGGACAGCGCGCCGCCGGTGAATGGCGCGAAACCAAAGGCGAGGATCGACCCGAGATCGGCCTCGCGCGGATCGGTGACGATGCCTTCCTCCATCACCCGGGCCGCTTCCAGCGCAATGGTGACCAGCAGGCGCTGCTGCAGTTCCTCATAATCGACCTTCTCGGCCTCCAGCTGCGGATAGAGATCCTTCAGGCCCGGCCACAGCTTCTTCCTGGCGGGCTTGGCGGGATAGTCGTAAAAACCCTTGCCGTTTTTGCGGCCGAAGCGGCCATGGGTGTCGACCAGCGTGTTGATCAACGCCATCTGCCTGGGGTCGACGGCCCTGTCGCCGAGGTCCCTGATGGTCTGCTTCATGATCTTCTGGGCAAGGTCGATCGCCGTCTCGTCGGTCAGGGCCAGGGGGCCGACCGGCATGCCGGCGGCCTTGGCGGCGTTCTCGATCATCGGCGCCGGAACGCCTTCGATCAGCATCTTGTAGGCTTCCGACATGTAGCGCAGCACGCAGCGGTTGACGTAGAAGCCGCGCGTGTCGTTGACGACGATCGGCGTCTTCTTGATGGCGCGCACGAAATCGATCGCGGTGGCCAGCGCCTTGTCGCCGGTCTTCTTGCCCAAAATGATCTCGACCAGCATCATCTTGTCGACCGGCGAGAAGAAGTGGATGCCGACGAAATTCTTCGGCCGCGCCGAATTCTTGGCCAGTGCGGTGATCGGGATGGTCGAGGTGTTGGAGGCGAAGATCGCCGACGATTTCAGCACGGCTTCGGCCTGCTCGGTGGCAGCCTTCTTGACGGCCGAATCCTCGAACACCGCCTCGACCACCAGATCGCAGCCGGCGAGATCGGCATAGTCGGCCGACGGCGTGATCAGCGACAGAAGTCTGTCCTTCTCCTCGGGCTTGACGCGGCCCTTCTTGACCTGATCGGAGATCAGGCTGTCGGAATGCGTCTTGCCCTTTTCGGCCGACGCCATGTCGCGGTCGAGCAGGACGACCGGGATGCCAGCCTTGGCGGTGACAAAGGCGATGCCGGCGCCCATGAAGCCGGCGCCGAGAATACCGATCTTCTTGAACTTGGTCTCCGGCACGCCGGCCGGGCGGCGGGCGCCCTTGTTGAGCTCCTGCAGCGAGACGAACAGCGAGCGGATCATCGCTGCTGCTTCCTTCGACTGCATGATTTCGGTGAAATAGCGCTGTTCGATCCGCAGACCGGTGTCGAACGGCACCAGCAGGCCTTCATAGACGCATTTCAGGATCGCCGCGGCGGCCGGATAATTGCCGTAGGTCTCGCGGCGCAGGATGGCGATGGCCGGCGGCCACAGATTGAAGCCGGCCGGCGTATAGATTTGGCCGCCAGGCAGCTTGAAGCCCTTCTCGTCCCAGGGCTGGACGGCTTTCAGGCCGTTCCTGATCATCGCCTTGGCGGTCTCGATCAGCTTGCCGGGTTCGGCGATCTCGTGGATCAGCCCCATCGCCTTGGCTTTCTGCGGCGACAGCGTCTGGCCGGTGGTCAGCATCTGCAACGCCTGCTGCTGGTCGGTCAGGCGCGGCACGCGTTGGGTGCCACCGGCGCCGGGGAAGATGCCGACCTTGACTTCCGGCAAGGCCATCTTGACCTTTTCGGAGTCAGCGGCAACGCGGCCATGACAGGCCAGCGACAGCTCGAACGCGCCACCCATGCAGGTGCCGTTGACCGCCGAGACCCAAGGCTTGCCCGACGTTTCGAGCTTGCGCCACAAGCCACCCATGCGGCCGGCATTGTCGAACAAAAGCTGTGCCGCCTTCTCCGGGTCCTTGGTCTTCTCCTTGGCAAATACGGCCAGCATCTTCTGCAGCATGGTCAGGTCGGCGCCGCCGGAGAAGCTGTCCTTTCCCGAGGTGATCACCGCGCCCTTGATGGCGGCGTCGGCCACCACATGGTCGATGATCTTCTCGAGCTCGTTCATCACCTCTTCGGTGAAGACGTTCATCGAGCGGTCCGGCATGTTCCAGGTGACCAGCGCGATGCCGTCTGCGTCGGTGTCGACCGTGAAGTTTGTATAAGTCATGTCTCTCTCCTTCCGGCCGAAAATCAGACGCGTTCGATAATCGTTGCGGTGCCCATGCCGGCGCCGATGCAGAGCGTCACCAGAGCGGTGTTCAAATCGCGGCGCTCGAGCTCGTCCAGCACCGTGCCCAGGATCATCGCGCCGGTGGCGCCGAGCGGATGGCCCATGGCGATGGCGCCGCCATTGACGTTGATCTTGTCGTGCGGGATTTCGAATGCCTGCATGTAGCGCAGCACCACTGAGGCGAAGGCCTCGTTGAGCTCGAACAGGTCGATATCCGACAGCTTCATCTTGGCGCGCTTCAGAAGCTTCTCGGTGACGTCGACCGGACCGGTAAGCATCAGCACCGGCTCGGAGCCGATGTTGGCAAAGGCGCGGATGCGGGCGCGTGGCTTCAGGCCCATCGTCTTGCCGGCCTTCTTCGAGCCGAGCAGTACGGCGGCCGCACCATCGACGATGCCGGACGAGTTGCCGGCATGGTGGACGTGGTTGACCTCTTCGACTTCCGGATGCTTCTGCACGGCGACCGCGTCGAAGCCGCCCATTTCGCCAGGCATGACGAAGGACGGGTTGAGCGAGGCCAGCGACTGCATGTCGGTCGACGGCCGCATATGCTCGTCATGATCGAGGATGGTGAGGCCGTTCTGGTCCTTGATCGGTATGACGGAGTTCTTGAAACGGCCATCGGCCCAGGCCTTGCCCGCACGCTTCTGGCTCTCGACCGCATAGGCATCGACGTCGTCGCGCGAAAAACCGTATTTGGTGGCGATCAGGTCGGCCGAAATGCCTTGCGGCACGAACCAGCCGGGCAGGCCGACGGACGGGTCCATGAACCACGCGCCGCCCGAGGCGCCCATGCCGACGCGCGACATCGATTCCACGCCGCCTGCAATGACGATCTCGTCGGCGCCTTGAGCGATCTTGGCGGCGCCGAAATTGATGGCGTCGAGGCCTGAGGCGCAGAAGCGCGAGATCTGCATGCCCGGCGCCTTGTTATCGTAGCCGGCCTCGAAGGCGGCGGCACGCGGAATGACGGAGCCGGCTTCGCCGACCGGATCGACGCAGCCGAAGATGATGTCGTCGACGTTTGCAGTGTCGAGGCCGTTGCGGTCGCGCAACGCTTCAAGCGTCCTGGCCGCAAGCCGCACCGCCGGCACCTCGTGCAGCGAGCCATCCTTCTTGCCCTTGCCGCGCGGTGTGCGCACGGCGTCATAGACATAAGCTTCAGCCATTTGCTTGCTCCTTGCTTTGCCGACGTCGCTCTCAGAGAGAGCGGCCGATCAGCAATTTCATGATCTCGTTGGTGCCGCCGTAGATGCGCTGGACGCGGGCGTCGCGGAACATGCGGGCGATCGGATATTCATTCATGTAGCCATAGCCGCCATGCAATTGAAGGCATTCGTCGACGACTTTTCCCTGCAGGTCCGAGAGCCAGTATTTCGCCATCGACGCCGTCACCGGATCCAGCCCGCCATTGATGTGGCGGGTGACGCAATCATTGTAGAAGACGCGGCCGATGGTGGCCTCGGTCTTCAGTTCGGCGAGCTTGAACTGGGTGTTCTGGAACTCGATGATCGCTTTGCCGAAGGCCTTGCGATCCTTGACGTAGTCGATGGTCAGCGCCAGGGCGCGTTCGATCATGGCGATCGCGCCGGTGCCGATCTGCAGGCGCTCCTGCGGCAATTGCTGCATCAGCTGGATGAAGCCCTGTCCCTCTTCGTGGCCAAGCAGGTTCGAGGTCGGCACGCGCAGATCATTGAAGAACAGCTCCGACGTGTCGTTGGCCTTCAGGCCGATCTTGTCGAGGTTGCGGCCGCGTTCGAAGCCTTCGGCCTCGTCGGTCTCGACGACGATCAGCGAGGTGCCCTTGGCGCCTTTGGCCGGATCGGTCTTGGTGACGACGATGATGAAATTGGCCAGCTGGCCGTTGGTTATGAAGGTCTTGGAACCGTTGATCTTGTACTGGTTGCCGTCCTTCTCGGCCCGCGTCTTGACGCCTTGCAGGTCGGAGCCGGCGCCCGGCTCGGTCATGGCGATGGCGCCGATCAGTTCGCCGGTCGCCAGTTTCGGCAGCCATTTCTTCTTCTGCTCTTCCGAGCCGTAATGAAGGATGTAAGGGGCAACGATCGCATTGTGCAGGCCGATGCCGAAACCGTCGACGCCGACATGGCCGATCGCCTCGATGATGGCGCTCTCATGCGCGAAGGTGCCGCCGGAGCCGCCATACTCCTCCGGCATAGAGGCGCAGAGCAGGCCGGCGGAACCCGCCTTGCGCCAGCTCTCGCGGTCGACCATCTCGTTCTTCTCGAACTCGTCGTAACGCGGCGCGATCTCTTCCGACATGAAGCGGTGCGCCATGTCGTAGAGCATGCCGACCTCGTCCGCCGCCCAGGCGGGCTTCGGCAAAGAGAGCACTTCGGCTGGATTTGTCATGCCGTTTCTCCCGCGCCAACGTCCCCCTCCCCCTCGAGGGGAGGGTGGCCGCGAAGCGGTCGGGTGGGGTCGCCGATGACGTGCTCGACCTTATCTTCGGAATTGACGCGGGTTTGGGGCATTGCGCTCATCTCCTACCAAAGCGCCAACCAGCCGGCGCACTGCACGCAAGGACCCCTCCCGGCCCTTCGGGCCACCCTCCCCTCAAGGGGGAGGGGGACGCCAGCCATTTCTAGAACGCTTCCGCAGGCAGCGCCATTAGCGTGTCCGCACCACTGGAAATGCGGGCGAGATGTGCCGATGTCTCGGGCATGATCCGCTCCATGAAGAAGCGCGCCGTCACCATCTTGTTATCGTAAAAAGCCCCATTTTCGTGGACAGATTGGGAGCCATTGGCCCCGGTCTTACCGAGCGCGGCCTTGGCCATCTGCGCCCACATATAGCCCAGCGCGACCAGGCCGAAGAGATGCATGTAATCGGTCGACGCGGCGCCGGCATTGTCGGGCTTGGCCATGCCGTTCTGCACCAGCCACATGGTCGCCGCCTGCAGATCGTTGAGGCCCTTCTTCAGCGCCTTGGTGAAAGGCGCCAGCTTCTCGTCGGCGCGGTTCTCCTCGCAGAACTCGCCGACGTCCTTGAAGAAGGCCTGCACGGCGCGGCCGCCATTCAGACCAAGCTTGCGGCCGACGAGGTCGAGCGCCTGGATGCCGTTGGCGCCTTCATAGATCATGGCGATGCGGGCATCGCGCACGAACTGGCTCATGCCGTGCTCTTCGATGTAGCCGTGGCCCCCGAACACCTGCTGCGCCATGACTGCATGGTCAAAACCCTTGTCGGTGAGCACGCCCTTGATCACCGGCGTCAGCAGGCCGGTATAGTCGTCGGCCGCCTGGCGATCCTTGTCGTCGGCGGAGCGGTGGGCGATGTCGGACTTGATCGCCGTCCACAGCGCCAGCGCGCGGCCGGCCTCATTGAAGGCCTTCATGGTCATCAGCGAGCGGCGGATGTCGGGATGGACGATGATCGGATCGGCTTGTCTGTCCGGCGCCTTGGCGCCAGACAGCGAGCGGCCCTGCAGCCGGTCCTTGGCGTAGGAGACCGCGTTCTGGTAGGCGATCTCGGACAGCGACAGGCCCTGCAGGCCGACGCCGAGGCGGGCTTCGTTCATCATCGTGAACATCGCCTTCAGGCCGCCATTGGCCTCACCGAGCAGCGTGCCTTCGGCCTCGTCATAATTCATGACGCAAGTCGAATTGCCGTGTATGCCCATCTTCTCCTCGATCGACCCGCAGGAGAGCGTGTTCTTCTCGCCCGGATTGCCCGAGGCATCGAGCTTCAGCTTTGGCACGATGAACAGCGAGATGCCCTTCACGCCTGCCGGCGCGCCTTCGATGCGGGCCAACACGAGATGGACGATGTTTTCCGACATGTCGTGCTCGCCGGCCGAGATGAAGATCTTCTGGCCTGAGATCTTGTAGGTGCCGTTGCCGTTCGGCACCGCCTTGGTGCGCAGCAGGCCGAGATCGGTGCCGCAATGCGGCTCGGTCAGGTTCATGGTACCGGTCCAGGACCCCTCGACCAGCTTCGGCAGCCATGTCGCCTTCTGCTCGTCGGTGCCGTGTGTGATGATCGCAGCGATAGCGCCTTGAGTCAGGCCGGGATACATCATCAGCGCCATGTTGGCCGAAACCATGTATTCGGCAACCGCGGTGTGCACGGCATAGGGCAGCCCCTGGCCGCCGAACTCGACGGGCGCCGCCAGTCCCATCCAGCCGCCTTCGCGATACTGGTCGTAGGCTTCCTTGAAGCCCTTCGGCGTAATCACCGAGCCGTCCTCATGGCGCACGCAGCCTTCGATGTCACCGACGCGGTTCAGAGGATGCATAACGTTTTCGGCAAGCTTGGCGCCTTCGGCGAGGATCGCCTCGACAACGTCGGGCGTCGCGTCGGCAAATCCGGGAAGGTTAGAGTAGCGCTGATAACCCAGCACCTCGTTGAGCACGAACAGCGTGTCCTGGACCGGCGCCCTGTAGATCGGCATGTGTTTCCTCCACCATGCGGGTCTTGGCCGCGAGATCGGGCCCCGAAACATGAGGTTGGGGCGGCATGCGGGCCAATGTTGAAAGCGGGATAGCAAAAATTGACGTTTGCGTAAACGTCAATTTTGTCGCCGGGACAAAATTTACCTATGCCAGCCTATCGGCACGAGCGGTGCATGGCTTTGTGCAAAGCGAGGGGGGTCAAACAAAAAGAGCCGCGCGGGCGGCCGCGCGGCTCTTAAGTTCAAAGCTTTCGCCGGGAGCTGCGGAGCAAAATCAGCTGGCGGCGCTGGCCGGGGTCGAACGCTCGGACAGCATCTGGCGCACGGCCGACATCGAGCCGCTCAACTCGTTGATGGCGTCGTCGATCAGCGCGCGCTGCTTCTGCAGGCGGGCAAGCTGCTTCTCCGACTTGTCGAGAGCCAGCCGCAGCTGCTTGGTGTTGGATCCCGTCGGATCGTAGAGATCCATCATCTGCTTGACGTCGCGTAGCGAGAACCCGACCTTGCGGCCGAGCAGGATCAGCTTCAGCCGCGCCTTGTCGCGACGCGTGTATAGCCGCGTCGCCCCATCGCGCTTTGGATTGAGCAGGCCCTTGTCTTCATAGAAACGCAGCGTGCGCAGCGTCACGCCGTATTTCTTGGCCATCTCGCCGATGCGCACGAGCTCCTCACTGGCTTCGGCAGACATATTGTTGGTGTTGGCCGCGGCTTCGCCGGGCGAAACAAGTTTCATAGTCACTGGCTTTCCCCTGTCGTGGCATCGCGGTCTCGGACCTTGCAACGCCTGAGTGGAAGCGGGGGCATGCTTCCAGTCGTGGTTTCAACTAATTCATCGCAAAAGGCACGAACGGCGCCCCTCTTACGTTTACGTCAATTCTATATCGATAGCCGCCGCATGACGCAAGGGCGTTCTGGGATGCGAAACCTTATGCCGCACCCCCGGCGCCGGGTTCGAACGGGCACCGTCTGTATTTCAGCAATGCCGTAACTTCTTAAGCTTGGTTAACACCTTGTTTACCACGATGGGTGAAATGTGCGGATGTCGGTCACCCGTGTTTATCCTGTAGCGAATTTTTCACGGTTTTTCGGAGAGCGGGCCTGGCCCGGGAAGCTCGTCTTCCGCCGCAGCAGTGCCGCGCGGCCGCCTTCGTTCCCGACAAGGACTTGGGAAACTGGCAGCAAGCCGGCCATTCTGAAAAACGGACGCATCGATGAACAGCAAGCGGTCCTATCTCGATACACTCAACGCCGGCAGGCCGCGCAGGCCGAACACCACGCTCGATGAATTGAACCGCTCGCTGGAAACGCTGGAGCAGCGGCTGGAGCGCAAGCGCGAGGACGCCGCCGAGCGCTTCGATCCGCGCCGGCCCGCCCCGGAGCCGCGCTACGCAAGCGCCCAGCCCTACGCCCCGCCGCGCTGGTACGAGGACCCGCAGCCCACGCCGCGGCCGAAAGGCGCGGCGCCGGCCGGCTTCGACCAGAACTATCAGGCGATCGCCCGCGACATCGACCGCGTGCGCGGCCAGGAAGACAGCGTCGCCGTGGTCGGCAAGATCGCCGGCGAATTGCGTGGCCTGCGCGAGGAACTGCGCCATCAGATGACGGCCGGCCTGCAGCGCGAATTCGCCGCGTTGCGCAAGGACATCGAACGGTCCTTCCAGGCGAGCAACCAATCGGGTGGTCAGGCAGGCGGCTTGCCCGGCAAGGGCAGCGCCGAACTCGGCGTCGAATTCGAGCGGCTGTCCGGCGCCATCCAGACGCTGGCCGAGAAGAGCGACGACCGAAGCGTCAACATGCTGCGGCTCGAGCTCGAGCAGGTAAAGACGGCGCTCGATACATTGGCGCGCGAGGAAAGCGTGCTGAAGGTCGACCGCCGCTGGGACGATTTCGACCGCCGCTGGAGCGCGTTCGAGGACCGTGTCGACGCCGACCAGCGCAACCGCGCCGACGGCCCCGGATTTTCGGCCCTGACCGACCGGCTCGAACAGATCAGCAATGCGGTCCACAATCTGCCGGAATCGCTGTCGCTGCGCTCGATGGAAGAAAAGGTCCGCACGCTTGCCGGCGCCGTCGATCATTTCGTCAGCCAGCAGAGCAACCGCGGCGGCGACACGCTTGGCCTGATCGACGAACGGCTCGATGAGATTTCGCGCGCCATCGTCGCCTCGACCGTCGCCGCACAGGCCAATTCCTTCGACCCCGAACCGTTCGAGCGCATCGAGAAGCGGATCGCCTCGCTGGCGCAGCAGATCGAGGAAGTCGTGCAGGTTCGTCCGAGCGGCGAGGTTCTCGACCGTCTCAGCACGCTGTCGAACAGGGTCGACGAGCTTGCCGGCCGCGCCAATCTGCCGGAACAGGCGATGGAGCGCCTCGGCAAGCAGATCGAGATGATCGCCGACAAGATCGACCGCGCCCCGGCCATGCCCGACGCCGACTATATCTTCCAGGGTCTGGAACAGCGCTTCGACGTGCTGTCGGGCATGATGGAACGTCGGCAGGGCGATGCCATCGAACAGGGCAACATGCTGTTTCGCGATCTCGAGCGGCGGCTGGACGAGGTTGCCGACCGGCTGGACCAGCGCCAGCCGCAGGCTGACAGCGCCGGCATCATGGACGCCATCGATGCACGCTTCACCGCGCTCGCCCAACGCATGGAGACGCGCATTCCCGATCCTGCCAACGAGGCGGCGATCCGCGGCCTGGAAAGCCGGCTCGAAGACATTTCAAGCCGGCTGGAATCGTCGGCCGCGCAGGTCGCCGGCATCGATCCGGCACTGATCCGCAGCCTCGAGGCGCAGGTCTCCGGCCTATCGGCTCACCTGTCGAAGCCCGGCACTCCGCTGCCGGAATTCGAGGACATCAGCCCGCGCCTCAACGAAATCGAGAAGTCGCTGGCCGGAACCCGCGAATCCATCATGGGCGCGGCACGGGAAGCGGCCGAGAGCGCCGTGCGCTCGCTGGCAGATTCCAACGCCAACACCGCGGCCGTTACCGGCCTTGCCCAGGATCTGAAGACGCTGGAAGCGCTGACGCGCCGTTCGGACGAGCGCAATTCACGGACATTCGAGGCTATCCACGACACGTTGCTCAAGATCGTCGATCGTCTGGGCTCGCTGGAGACCAGCGAACCGGCCGAAGCGGTGAGCGAGCTTCTGGATGCCCATCCCGAGCCGGCGCGGCGGGCCCGCGCTGCGCGCGCCTCCAAGATTTCGGTGCAGGACGCCCCGTCGATGGATATCGACCAGCCGCTGCCGCTGACCGGAGACATGGCCGATCTCGACGGCCGCGCCGCCGCCATCATGCGCAGCGAGCCGGATATGCGCAGCGACTCGGGTACGCGCAGCGACCCGGGTACTCGCAGCGACTCGGGTACGCGTAGCGACCCGGTCATGGGCAGCGAACCAGTGCGGCGCTCGCCAGCCGAGGCTGCCGCGGCCGCTGCCCAGGCAGCGCTCGGTTCCGACAGGATTGCCGAGAAAGGCGAAGGCACGGCCAAGAAGTCGCTGTTCGGTGGATTGGCGCGCGCCTTCAGGGGCAAGAAGCCGGCTGACATGCCGCCGCTTGCCGGCTCGGGGCCCAATGTCGACATGCCGAGCGTCGATCTCGACGAGCCGCTCGATCCGAAGCTCGCCAACCGGCCGTTGGAGCCGGGCTCCGGCGCGCCCGACCTCAACGCCATCATGAAGCGCGTGCGCGACGAGCGCGGCCCGCCGGTGCGCCAAAACTCCGGCGATGCGTCGAAATCCGACTTCATTGCCGCGGCCAGGCGCGCGGCGCAGGCCGCGGCCGCCGAGGCCGACGCGTTGAAACGCCAGTCCACCATGAAGGGCCCGGTCAAGGCGCTTCGTATCGGCGACCTGCTCAAGGCGCGGCGCAAGCCGATCCTGATGGGAGCGGTCGCGATCATGCTGGCGCTTGCCGGCCTCCAGTTGGGCAAGGCCTTCTTCGCCGACCCGGTCGAGGTCGCAAGCAACGATACAGCGCCGATCGTCGCCTCGCAGCCGGTCGAGACTGCTTCGGTCAACGCTGCCAGCCAACCCAAGGCAGACGCGCAGGTGGCCGTGCAGGACGCGCCGGCCCGGACCGTCAGGCAGGCGGAGCCCACGGAACCGGCAGCTGGCAACGATGCGCCGATGAATGCGGCCTCGATCGCCGAGCCCGAAATGCCGGCGGTGGAGCCCGCGCCAGCTCCGGTGGCTCTGGCCGATCCGGCCCCCGCGCCAAATGCAATGCTGCCGACGACCGCCACTGCGGAACCGGCGGCTGCTGACGCGCAGCCTGCGGCCGCCGTCATGGCGCCCTCGGCCTCGGATACGAAGGCCTCGGATACTACCGGCGCCGTTCCGCCGGCTGATGCCGCGGTAACACCTGTCGTGGCCAAGATAGACGTTCCGGCCGATGCAGGCCCGCAAGCCTTGCGCGACGCGGCTGCCGGCGGTGACGCCAAGGCGCTGTTCGAGCTCGGTTCGCGCTATGCTGAATCGCGCGGCGTCAAGGAAGACATGGCGGCAGCGGCCAAATGGTACGAAAAGTCGGCCGAGCTCGGCTTCGCACCGGCGGAATACCGCATCGGCAATTTCTACGAGAAGGGCATCGGCGTCACGCGCGACGTCAAGAAGGCAAAGACCTTCTACCAGCTCGCCGCCGCGCAGGGTAATGCCAGCGCCATGCACAATCTGGCCGTTCTGTTTGCCATGGCCGCCGACGGCGTGACCGACAATGAATCGGCCGCGCACTGGTTTCAGGCGGCGGCCGATGTCGGCGTCAAGGACAGCCAGTTCAATCTCGGCATCCTGGCGGCAAAGGGCGTCGGCATGAAGCAGAGCCTGGAGGAATCCTACAAATGGTTCGCGCTCGTCGCCAAGACCGGCGACAAGGATGCGGCTGCAAAGCGCGACGAGGTCGCCACTGCGCTGCGCCCCGAACAGCTGGAGCGGGCGCGCGCCGCCACGGAACTGTGGAAGCCGAAGCCGCTCGATCCGGCGTCCAACTCGGCCGACATTCCTGAATCCTGGCAGGAAGGCACGCCGCAGACCACCGCCAGCGTCGACATGAAGAAGGCGGTCAAGAACATCCAGCTCATCCTCAACAAGAACGGCTACGATGCCGGCGGCGCCGATGGCGTGATGGGCGGCAAGACCAAGACCGCAATCATGGCTTTCCAGACCGACAACAAGATGCAGGCGACCGGCGAAATCGACGAAAAGCTGGTGAAGGCGCTGCTGGCGCACAAATAACGGCAGATGCGTCGCTAACGCGACGCCCTTGCCATACATTTGCCTGTTAACTGCTTGAGATGTTTTTTGTTTCGGTAGGGCGGCGGGGTTTGATCCCACTGCCCCGCGGTGCAAGAAAGAATTGGCTTTTCGGTGCGACAATGCCCTGGAATGGCTGCAATCGCCGACAGGCAAACTGATCGAGACTGACGGGTGGGCATCTATCTCCCGATCGCGGAAATTTCCGTCAACGTCTTCGTGCTGCTGGCAATGGGCGCGGCGGTGGGTTTCCTGTCGGGCATGTTCGGGGTCGGTGGCGGCTTTCTGATCACGCCGCTCTTGATCTTCTACAACATCCCGCCGGCAATCGCCGTTGCTACCGGCGCCAACCAGGTAATCGCCTCCTCCTTCTCCGGCGCGCTGTCGCACATGAAGCGCGGCACGCTCGACTTCAAGCTCGGCGGGGTGCTGCTGGCCGGCGGCATCGTCGGCTCGACCGGCGGTATCTTTGTCTTTGCCTTCCTGCGCCGGCTCGGCCAGCTCGATTTGTTCATTTCGCTGCTCTACGTCGTGCTGCTTGGCACCGTCGGCGGGCTGATGCTGGTCGAGAGCGTCAATGCGCTGCGCGCGACGCGCAGCGGTGCGGCGCCGGTCTTGAAGAAATCCGGCCAGCACAACTGGATCCACCGGCTGCCGCTGAAGATGCGCTTCAGGGCCTCGAAGCTGTTCGTCAGCGTCATTCCGGTGCTCGGGCTCGGCGCCGGCATCGGCTTCCTGTCGTCGATCATGGGTGTCGGCGGTGGCTTCATCATGGTGCCGGCGCTGATCTACCTCCTGAAAGTGCCGACCAACGTCGTTATCGGCACCTCGCTGTTCCAGATCATTTTCACCTCGGCCTACACCACGCTGGTTCATGCTTCCACCAACCAGACGGTCGACGTCATGCTTGCCTTCCTGCTGATGGCGGGCGGCGTCGCCGGCGCGCAATACGGCGCCAAGGCAGGCCAGAAGCTGCGCGGCGAACAGCTCAGGGCACTGCTGGCGCTGCTGGTGCTGGCGGTCGCGATCCGGCTTGCCATCGATCTCTTCGTCACGCCGCCAAACCTCTATTCGCTGACCGCCGCGGGCCTGAACTGATGCCGCGGTGGGGGATTTTTTCGGCCACCGCCTTGCTTTTCGCCCTCGCTCTGCCGGCGGCAGCGCAATCGCCGAACCCCTTGCCGGAAGGCATCCAGATCGGTCTCTCCACGGACGCCGTATCGATCACCGCCGGTTTTTCCGGCGCCGACCTGACCATTTTCGGTTCGCTGGAAAATCCCGACCCGCTGGTCGCGCGACAGGGGCGCTACGACGTCATCGTCGTGCTCGAAGGCCCGCCGCGGCCGGTGGTGGTGCGCCGCAAGGACCGCGTGCTCGGCGTCTGGGTCAATCTGGAATCCGAGACCTTCGAGAACGTGCCGGTATCCTACTCCGTCGCCACGACGCGGCCGCTGCAGGACATCACCGAACCCAACAGCTACAAGCAGCTGTCGCTCGGCGCCTCCAACCTTTACATGCAGCCGGCCGAGGTAACCGACAGTCCGGCGACGATCGAGGAATTCACCGTGGCGCTGCGCGAGCGCAAGGCGGCGACCGGCCTCTATAGCGAGAATGTCGGCGGCGTGCAGTTCTTGTCGCAGAACCTGTTTCGCGCCACGGTGCGGCTGGCGCCCAACGTCCCGGTTGGAACCCATAAAGCCCGCGCGTTCCTGTTCAAGAGCGGTCTGTTCCTCAAGGAAAGCTCGGCCCAGCTCGAAATCCGCAAATCGGGCTTCGAACAGTCGATCTTCCGCGTCGCGCATGATTACTCGTTTCTCTACGGCGTCTTCTCCGTGTCGCTGGCCATGATCACCGGCTGGCTGGGCAGGCTGATTTTCCGCAGGGATTGACGCGCAGGACCCATTTCCGGGGAAAAGGGGTTCCCCTTTTCTCAGTCTTGCGATAGACCGCCGCCTCCCAACCCTGGGGAAACACGCACAATCAATTTCGGCAGAGCGGTCCGGTTATCCGGATGAGGCGTGGCTTCGACGCTGGCCGCCGCAACGACCCAATGACAGGAGGCTGCAATGCATCAGGCATTTGGCGGCATCGATTTCGGTACGTCCAATTCGACGGTGGGCGTGATCCGCAACGGCCAGGCACAGCTGGTGGCGCTGGAGGGGGACCAGCCGACATTGCCGAGTGCCGTGTTCTTCAACTTCGAGGACGGCCACACCTATTTCGGCCGCCGCGCCATTGCCGACTACACCGATTCCATCGAAGGCCGGCTGATGCGGTCGCTGAAGAGCGTGCTCGGCAGTTCGCTGGCGCATGAGAAGACGCGGATCAAGGCCCGGCAGATCGGTTTCATCGACATTGTCGGCATGTTCGTCGGCCATTTGAAGAAACGGCTTGAGGAAGATGCCGGCGCTCCGGTGGAGAACGTTGTGCTCGGCCGGCCGGTGCAATTTGTCGACGACGATGTGGAAGCCGATGCCAAGGCGCAAAGCGAGCTTGAAAAAGCGGCGCGCGCGCAAGGCTTCAAGCACATCGCCTTCCAGTTCGAACCGATTGCGGCAGCACTCGACTATGAGCAGGACGTGAAGCGCGAGGAACTGGCGTTGATCGTCGACATGGGCGGCGGCACGTCCGACTTCTCGATCGTGCGCGTTTCGCCGCAACGCGCCCGCTCAAGCGACCGCAAGGACGATATCCTGGCCAACCGCGGCATTCATATTGGCGGCACCGATTTCGACCGGCTGCTCAGCATTGCCCATGTCATGCCCAAGCTCGGCTATCTCTCGTCGACAAAAGACGGCAAGCGCAACCTGCCGGCGAGCTATTTCATTGATCTCGCGACGTGGCAACGCATCAACCTCGTTTACACCGCCAAGGCGATGACGCATCTGAGGCAGATCCGCTTCGAGGCCGTCCGCGCCGACCTTGTCGGCCGCTTCATCCATATTGTCGAGCACCGTTACGGCCATGCGCTGGCCGGCCTCGTCGAACGAGCCAAGATCGCGCTGACGGATCAGGCTTCGGCTGATGTGACGGTGGCGCTGCCCGGTGCGCGTTTTGCAGCCGAGATCACGCGCACTGGCCTGGAGAAAACGATTGCAGCCGACATCGAGCGGGTGTCCGCGACGGTGCGGCAGACGATTGCCGATGCCGGCATAACGGCGTCTGCGATCACCGCCGTATTCCTCACCGGCGGTTCGACCGCGATCCCGCTGGCACGGCGTGAAATCCTGTCGCTGGTGCCGCAAGCGGCTGTGATCGAGGGCGACATGTTCGGTTCGGTCGGCCTTGGCCTGGCGCTGGATGCGCAGCGGAAGTTTAGCTAGAGTTCACGATTCGGTTCCCGCCCTCAGCGCCGAGATGCGCCTTGAGCGCCATCTGGGCGAGGCTTGCCTGGCGGTCACGATGGGTGATCATGGCGAAGTCGCGCTTCGGCAGTTCGAGCGGCACCGACCGGAGACTGCCCTCGGCGACGGCGCGTCCGACGACGAGGTCCGAAATGATGGTGGCGCCGGCGCCGGCCTCGATCGCCTGGCGAACCGCCTCGTTGCTCGGCAGCACCAGAAATATCTGCAGGTCGCCAAGCGATATCCCCTCGCGGCGGGCCAGGTCCTCCAGCACCTCGCGCGTGCCGGAACCACCCTCACGGATGATCCAGCGCAGCCCTCTGATATCCGGGCGGCCCGGCGCGATCTCGGCGATTTCGGGATGCGAGGCGGCGACGACCAGCATCAACCTGTCGACGTCGACCTTGGTGCGGCGGAGGATGTCTGACTCGGTGCGCCCCTCGA
The DNA here is from genome assembly GCF_040320605.1 of Mesorhizobium sp. M0659. Lineage (NCBI taxonomy): Bacteria > Pseudomonadati > Pseudomonadota > Alphaproteobacteria > Hyphomicrobiales > Phyllobacteriaceae > Mesorhizobium > Mesorhizobium sp. M0659. The sequence continues at coordinate 365,001 of NZ_JAMYPY010000004.1, read as the reverse complement.
CCAGACCGAGATCGGCGGTGCCGTCGAGCACATTGGCCTCGACCTGCCTGGTGTTGCCGATGCTGACGCTTAAGCGCACCGCCGGGTAGGCCTCGTGGAAAGAGGCCAGCCTGCGCGGCAGCCAGTAGCTGGCGATGGTCAGGCTGGCGGCGATCGACAGGCTGCCGGCGACCGTCTGCGAGACATGTTCCAGCACATTTCGGGCGGCGGCGGCGCGTTCCAGCACCGCCTTGGCCTCGGGCAGGAAACGGTGGCCGGTCTGAGCCAGCTCGATGTTGCGGCCGACACGGTTGAACAGATGAACGCCATGCTGCTCTTCCAAAGCGCGGATGGCCGCCGACGCCGCCGACTGGGAGATGCCCAAAAGCTCGGCCGCCTTGGTCATATGGCCGCGTTCGGCAACGGCAACGAAAATGCGCAACTGGTCCAGCGTCATGTGTGCATTAAGAACCAATTCCGATCGAATTTACAAGAACAACTGATTAGACGGATCGATAGGTTTATTCTACTTTTTCAGTCGAAGTTAGAAAAAATTCGCCAACAAATCGCGGCCAACAAAATGATCGGGCGGTTCAGATCCCTTTTTGCGCATTGGACCCGTGGCCTCAGGCGGCGGCTGGCCGGCGACCGCTATCATCCTGAAGAACACTATATGCGTGGCCCCGGACCGAAGACGCGGGCCAAATTCGCAGGTAGCAAAAGCACGCCGGCATCATGAACCCAGCTGCGCCGCGCGGGGCCAATTCCGCACCGTCGCAACGGCCGCTTGCCGACACGCGCGCGCCGGATGAAGGCGACGGCGTCGACACCTCGCCCGATGTCTCCGACAGCATCGCCAAGACCACCTGCTATATGTGCGCCTGCCGCTGCGGCATCGACGTCCATATCAAGAACGGCAAGGTGCGCTACATCAACGGCAACAAGGACCATCCGGTCAACCGCGGCGTAATCTGCGGCAAGGGCAGCTCCGGCATCATGCAGCACTACAGCCCGGCGCGGCTGAAGAAGCCGCTGTTGCGCAGCGGCCCGCGCGGCTCGGGCGAATTCCGTGAGATCGAATGGGAGGAAGCCCTTTCGATTGCGACCGGGCGGCTATCGAATATCCGCCGAACCGATCCGAAAAAGCTCGCCTTCTTCACCGGGCGCGACCAGTCGCAGTCGCTGACCGGCTGGTGGGCGAGCCAGTTCGGCACGCCGAACTTCGCCGCCCATGGCGGCTTCTGCTCGGTCAACATGGCGGCCGGCGGGCTCTACACGATCGGCGGCTCGTTCTGGGAGTTCGGCGAGCCGGACTGGGACAATACGAAATACTTCATGCTGTTCGGCGTCGCCGAGGACCATGATTCCAACCCGATCAAGATCGGCTTGGGTAAACTCAAGGCGCGCGGCGCCAAGGTGGTGTCGATCAACCCGTGCCGCACGGGCTACAACGCGATTGCCGACGACTGGATCGGGATCCGGCCCGGCACCGACGGCCTCTTCGTCTTCGCCCTCATCCACGAACTGCTCAAGGCAGGCCGCATCGATCTCGATTATCTGCTCCGCTACACCAACGCCCATGTGCTGGTCATCCAGGAGCCGGGCGCGGCCGATGACGGGCTGTTCCTGCGCGACAGCGACAACAATCTTCTCGCGTGGGACAGAGTGGCGAAGACAACCGTCAACGGAGCCGATGCGGATGCGAAGCCGACGCTGACGGGCAGCTTCACGTTCGCCGGTCGCCGCTGTGTGCCGGTGTTCCAGCTCATCGCCGACCGCTACATGGACGACAGCTACGCACCCGATGCGGTCGCGGCACGATGCGGCATTCCGGCCGACACCATCCGCCGGATCGCCGCCGAACTCGCCCACGTCGCCTTCGAACAGACGATCGAACTGCCGGTTGCGTGGACCGACTGGGCCGGACGGCGGCACGAGACGATCAAGGGACGGCCGGTGTCGATGCATGCCATGCGCGGCATCTCGGCCCACTCCAACGGCTTTCACTCCTGCCGTGCCATCCACCTGCTGCAGGTGCTGCTCGGCACGGTGGACGTGCCCGGCGGCTTCCGTTTCAAGCCCCCCTACCCGCGCTCGGCGCCCCCGGGACCGAAGCCGGCCGGCAAGGTGGTCAGGCCGATGACGCCGCTCGACGGCATGCCGCTCGGCTTCGTCTGCGGGCCGGACGATCTCCTGGTCGACGAGGCCGGCACGCCTTTGCGCATCGACAAGGCTTATTCCTGGGATGCGCCGCTCGCCGCGCATGGGCTGATGCATACGGTCATCCGCAATGCGTGGGCCGGTGACCCGTACCCAATCGACACGCTGATGATGTACATGTCGAACATGGCGTGGAATTCCTCGATGAACACCGTCGAGACCATTGCCATGCTCACCGACCATGACGAAGCGGGTAACTACAAGATCCCCTTCATCATCTATTCCGACGCCTATTATTCCGAGACGGTGCCGTTCGCCGACCTGGTGCTGCCCGACACCACCTATCTCGAACGTCACGACTGCATCAGCCTGCTCGACCGGCCGATCAGCCATGCCGACGGGCCGGGCGACGCGATCCGCCATCCGGTGGTCGAACCGGACCGAGATGTCAGGCCGTTCCAATCGGTGCTGATCGAACTTGGCGCTCGGCTTGGCCTGCCCGGCTTCGTCGAGGACGATGGCTCGGCCAGATATGCCGACTATGCCGACTACATCGTCAATCACGAACGCACGCCCGGCATTGGCCCGCTGGCCGGCTGGCGCGGCAAGGACGGCACTTCCGTCGGCAAGGGCGAAGTCAATCCCGACCAGTTGCAGCGCTACATCGGCAATGGCGGCTTCTGGCACCAGGATTTTGCTGAGGACCAGCGCTATTACAAGATGGCCAACCGCTCCTATCTCGACTTCGCAGAGCAGATGGGGTTCATCCCCAAGGCCGAGCCGATCGTGTTCCAGCTCTATTGCGAACCGATGCAGCGCTTTCGCCTCGCCGCGCGCGGTCATGGTCGCGTCCAGCCGCCCGAGAGCGAACGCCGGCGCATCGAGACCTATATGGATCCGCTGCCGTTCTGGTTTACCCCGTTCGAAGAGGCCGCCGTCGATCCGCATAAATACCCGCTGCATGCGCTGACGCAGCGGCCTATGCACATGTATCATTCCTGGGGCTCGCAGAATGCGTGGCTGCGGCAAATCACCAGTCAGAACCGCCTGTTCGTGCACCACAAGACCGCGGCAGATCTCAGTCTTGTCGACGACGACTGGGTGTGGATCGAGAGCATCAACGGTAGGGTTAAGGGGCAGATCAAGCTGGTCGACGGCGTCAATGCGGATACGGTCTGGACCTGGAACGCCATCGGCAAAAGGCGCGGCGCCTGGGGTCTGAAGGACAACGCTGCCGAGACCAACCGCGGCTTCCTGCTCAACCACATTATCGGCGACCAGACATCGGCTGACGCGAAAGGCAAACGCTATTCGAATTCCGATCCGGTGACCGGCCAGGCGGCGTGGTTCGACCTCAGGGTACGCATTGTCAAATGCTCTGATGAGGAAGCCGGCTTCACCGAACCGCAATTCGAGCGTTTCAGCCAGCCGCCAAATGTCGAGCCTTCGCCCGACATCCTTCGCTTCGGCGCCGAGTTCCGCGTCCATAGGGAAGCCGTGGAATGACCTGCCTTCCCGCCCATACAGACAAGAAGCTTGGCCTAGTCATCGACCTCGACACCTGCGTCGGCTGCCAGGCCTGCGTCACCGCCTGCAAGGAGTGGAACACCGGCGGCCACATGGCGCCACTGACCGACATCGACCCCTATGGCGGCCGTGTCGACGGCGTCTGGTTCAACCGCGTGCACAGCTACGAGCACACGACCGAGGCGGGCGGGCGCACGGTCAACTTTCCGCGCTCCTGCCTGCATTGCGAGACGCCTGCCTGCGTCACTGTCTGCCCGACCGGCGCGTCCTACAAGCGGGCGTCGGACGGCATCGTGCTGATCGACGAAAGCAAATGCATCGGCTGCAAACTGTGCAGTTGGGCCTGCCCCTATGGCGCGCGCGAATTCGATACCGACGTCGGCGTGATGAAGAAATGCACGCTGTGCGTCGACCGTATCTACAACGACAATCTGGCCGAGGAAGACCGCGTGCCGGCCTGCGTTGCCGCCTGCCCGACCAGCGCCCGGCATTTCGGCGACCTCGGCGATCCCACCTCGGCGGTATCGCAACTGGTGGCGGAGCGTGGCGGCGTCGACCTGATGCCGGAGATGGGTTACAAGCCGACCAACAAATATCTGCCGCCGCGCGCCCAGCGCGCCGCATCGGTGCCGGCGCCAAGGCTCGAGCCAGTCACGGTCGAAGGCGGTTTTCTTGGCTGGATCGACCGCATGCTTTCGAACTGACCAATGCATCCAGCCTTTTCCGTCGTTTTCTTCACCACTGCTACAGGAGCGGGCTACGGACTGCTGGCGCTGCTCGGCGTGCTTGGCGGACTGGGTTTTATCCCGGCCCATTTCTGGCTCGGCCTTATCGGCATGGGGCTGGCGCTTGGCCTGATTGCTGCCGGCCTTTTGTCGTCGACCGGCCATCTCGGCCGGCCCGAACGCGCCTGGCGCGCCTTTTCGCAATGGCGTAGCTCCTGGCTGTCACGCGAGGGTGTATCGTCGGTCGCAACCTTCATTCCCGCCGGGCTGTTCGGCATCGGCTGGGTGTTTTTTGGCCGCACCGGAGGCTGGATGGCCATCGCCGGGTTTCTCGCAACTATCGGCGCAATCGTCACCGTCTGCACCACCGGCATGATCTATGCCTCGCTGAAGCCGATCGCGCAGTGGCATAGCCCGTATACGCTGCCGGGCTATCTCATCTTTTCGGCGATGACCGGCAGCGTGCTGTTGAACGCGCTGCTGCAGGCTTTCGCCATCAGCCCGACCGCCGTTGCGGTAGCCGCCCTGCTGCTGACCTTGCTCGGCTGGGGCTGGAAGCTGGCGACGTGGCGATACAATGACGCGCTGGAGATCGCGACCACCGCCAACACGGCGACAGGCCTCGCCGGAGGGACGGTGCGCTCGCTGGAATGGCCGCACACCGAGGAGAACTACCTGCTCAAGGAAATGGGCTTTCGCATCGCCCGCAAGCACGGTGCAAAGCTGCGGCTGATCACGCAGTTGCTGGCTTTCGCCTTGCCTGCCCTGCTGCTGCTTTCTGTCTTATTCGCTTTGCCCTGGCCATTCGCAGCGGTGCTGTCGGTGCTTGCGGCAACCGTCCAGTTCGCCGGCATGCTGGTCGAGCGCTGGCTGTTCTTCGCCGAGGCCAAGCACACCGTCACCCTCTATTACGGCCGGTAGAGCGTCCCGCCGTCAGGCGGCCCGTGCTCGTGGCGCCGCCGGCAAATCCTTAAGCAGGATTTCGATCGCGGCATCGATTACAGCTGTCCTGCGGTCGTGCGCGTAAAGGCCGTATTGGACCGTGAGCGGCTCGGCAGGCCGGCTGACGTCTTCAGCACCCGCATCGAAGCAGTGCGCACGGATTCGGGCGGAAGCAGTCCAACGCCCAGTCCGTTCTCGATCGCGGCCTGAAGGCCGGTGACGCTCTGGCACGACAGGACGATCCGGTGCTCCCGGCCGGCGGCGACCAGCGCCTCGATCATCCGCCTGCGCCAAGGGCAGGTTGCGCCGAAGGCGGCGAGATCGAGTGGCCGGTCATGGTCCAGCACATAGTCCTGGGCGCAGACCCACTGCAGTTCGACGTTCCATGTCGTCACGGCATCGGCCGCGACGACGGATGTCGGGGCAATCATGACATCCAGCGCATCCTCGCTCCACAGCCGTCCCAGCGCGACGCTGTGCTCGACCATCGCGTCGAGGCTGATGTCGGGATAGGTGCGATGCAGCCGCCCAAGCGCGGCCGAAAGCGCGGCCGTGGTGACCTCTTCGGCAAGACCAATACGCACGCCGCCGCCAATGCTAGCCTGCTGCAGACGCGCCACCGCTTCGTCGCCGAGAGCGAGGATGCGGGTCGCGTATCCCAGAAAGAGCTCTCCCGCCGCAGTCGGTACGACACCGCGGCCGGTGCGCTGGAACAAGTGCCGTTGGAGCAGGCCCTCCAGCCGGCGCATCTGCATGCTCATCGCCGATTGGGTCTTGCCGGTCTGCGCGGCGACCCTGCTCAGGCTACCTTGCCGGCAGACCGCGACATAGGTGCGGAGAAGGCCGAGGCCGATCTGCTCAGATATCATTTTGTTTGAACTCTGATGTCATAGGTATCAGTGTACAATGATATCTCGCCACGCGCTATCTCACACTCAAGAGAAACAGCGCAGGGAAGAAAACCATGAAAGCGATCCGTGTTCACCGCCATGGCGGGCCAGATATGCTCGCCTACGAAGATGTCGACATCGGCCAGCCCGGACCGGGCGACGTGCGCGTGCGCAACCGGGCGGTCGGCCTCAACTTCGTCGACATCTATTTTCGCACCGGCGAATACGCGCCGCCCGCTCTGCCATTCATTCCCGGCAATGAAGGCGCCGGCGAAATCGTCGCCGTCGGTGAAGGCGTCAGCGGCTTCGCGCCTGGCGACCGAGTCGCCTATGTCGAGACGCTCGGCGCCTATGCCGAAGAACGCATCGTGCCCGCGCATTTCGTCGTGCATCTGCCCGACGCCATCGATTTCGAGACAGGTGCGGCGATGATGCTGAAAGGGCTGACGGCGCAATATCTGCTGCGCCGCACGTTTCGCGTCGAGGCGGGCCATACCATCCTGGTGCATGCCGCGGCGGGCGGCGTCGGCCTCATCCTGACGCAATGGGCCAAACATCTCGGCGCGACCGTCATCGGCACGGTCGGTTCACCCGAAAAGGCCGAACTTGCGCGCGCCAATGGCTGCGACCATGTCATCGACTACAGCAAAGAGAATTTCGCCGCACGGGTGAAAGAGGTCACCAACGGCGAAGGCTGCCACGTCGTCTATGACGGCGTCGGCAACGCGACCTTCCCCGCCTCACTCGACTGCCTGCGGCCGTTCGGCACCTTCGTCAGCTACGGCACAGCGTCGGGGTCGATCCCGCCATTCGACATCATGCTTTTGATGCAAAAGGGTTCGCTGTTCGCCACCTGGCAGTTGCTGTTCCATCATCTCGCCAGGCGTGAGGACGTCGTCGCCATGAGCGAGGATCTGTTCAGCGTCGTCCTCAGCGGCGCAGTGAAAATCCCGGTGCACACAAGCATGCCGCTTGCCGAAGTGGCGGAGGCGCATCGCCGGCTCGAGGCACGGCAGACGACAGGCGCAACCGTGCTTATACCGTAGAAACTCAGCCCGGCCGCAGCATCGAACCGGAAATGGCGAAGATGCGCGCGGCGCCCATCATATAGGCCATCAACGTCTCGCGGCGGAACAGGCCGGCATAGGCGCGGTCGAGCACGTTGAGCGAGCCGGTATAAGCGCCGAAGGCCGGCATGATCATGCGGCCGCCATCGCCGGCAAAGCAGCGCCGCCGCACCGAGCGGCCCTGCTGGACGATGCGGGCGCAAGGGTGAAGATGGCCGGCAACTTCGCCCTCGGTTCTTATCTTCGACGGCTCGTGGCGGAACAGCAGCGAGCCGATGGCGAGTTCGCGCACCGTCTCGCCGGGCAAATCCGCCGGCGCTTCCGGGTCATGGTTGCCGGCGACCCAGAACCAGTCGCGGCCGGCCATCAATGCTTCCAGCCGATCGCGGAAGGTTTGATGCATGCGCTCGGCGCCGCCGCCGTCGTGGAAGGAGTCGCCCAGGCTGATGACGATGGCCGGCTGGTAGTCCGCGATTACCGCCTGCAGCCGGAGCAGAGTGGCGCCGGTATCGTAGGGCGGGATCAGTGCGCCGCGCCTGGCGAAGGACGAGCCCTTTTCCAGATGCAGGTCGGAGACCGCGAGCAGCCTCAGATCGGGGAAATAGAGCACGCCGCGCGAATCACAGATCGCGCGCTCGCCCGCGATGCCGACAAAGTCGGCCTCGGCGATCAGCGATGCCCGCGCCAGCGAAAAATTCATTCCTCAACCATCCCAGGACCCATGGCTTCCTCGACCAAAGTCGCGGCATCCATCAGCAGCGTTTCGTCGGCCTCGCCGTTCACCGGCATCTTGCCGATTTCGAGCATGATCGGCACGGCCAGCGGCGATATCTGTTCGAGTGCCTTATGCACGATTCGACCCTGGATACGCGAGAGCATGTCGGCAAGTCTGCTGACATCGAGCAGACCGGTCGCCGCGTCGGCGCGCGTCGCCTGCAGCAGGATGTGGTCGGGCTCATGGCTGCGCAGCACGTCATAGATCAGATCGGTCGAGACGGTGACCTGGCGGCCGCTTTTCTCCTGGCCGGGGTGACGTTTCTCGATCAGGCCTGAAATCAGCGCGCAGTTGCGGAAGGTGCGCTTGAGCAGCCAGCTGTCGGCCAGCCAAGCCTCGAGGTCGTCGCCCAGCATGTCCTGGTCGAACAGAGCGCCAAGCGAAGGTTTCCGCGATTTGAACATCGCGCCCATATCGCCCAGCGACCAGATGGCCAATGCGTAGTCGGTGGCGACGAAGCCAAGCGGCCTGGCGCCGGCCCTGTCCAGCCGGCGGGTGAGCAGCATGCCGAGCGTCTGGTGCGCCAGCCTGCCCTCGAAAGGATAAGCGACGAGATAGTGACGGTTGCCGCGCGGAAAGGTCTCGATCAAGAGGTCGTCGCGTTTGGGCAATACCGATTTGTCGGCCTGGTAACGCAGCCAATCCGACACCTGCTCGGGCAGCTTCTTCCAGCGCTGCGGGTCGTCCAGCATGGCGCGCACCTGCTCGGCGAGGTAGGTCGAAAGCGGAAATTTGCCGCCGCCATAATAAGGCACCTTGGCGTCGCTTCCCGGCGCATTCGAGACGAAGCATTCGTTCTCGCGGATGCCTTCGAAGCGCAGGACTTTGCCGGCAAACATGAAGGTGTCGCCATGCGTCAGCGTTTCGAGGAAGGCCTCCTCGATCTTGCCCAGAACCCGGCCGCCGTGCGAAGCCGAGCCTTTGCTGCCGGCCTTGACGTAACGCACATTGAGCGCCGGCACCTCGATGATCGTGCCGACATTCAGCCGGTATTGCTGGGCAACGCGCGGATTGGAGACCCGCCACATGCCGTCCTTGTTGAGGCGGATGCGGGCGTAGCGCTCGTAGTTCTTCAGTGCGTAGCCGCCGGTGGCGACGAAATCGATGACGCGGTCGAATGTCGGCCGGTCGAGGCTGGCATAGGGCGCTGCTGTCAGCACTTCCTCGTAGAGATCGTCGGGGCGAAACGGCGCTCCGCAGGCGCAGCCCAGCACATGCTGGGCCAGCACATCGAGCCCGCCATTGACCAGCGGCGGCGTATCCTGGGCGCCCAGATAGTTGGCGTCCAGCGCTGCCCGGCACTCCAGCACTTCGAAACGATTGGCCGGGATCAGGATCGCCTTCGACGGCTCGTCCATGCGGTGATTGGCGCGGCCGATGCGCTGCGCCAGCCGGCTGGCGCCCTTGGGCGCGCCGACATGGACGACCAGATCGACATCGCCCCAATCGATGCCAAGGTCGAGCGTCGAGGTGGCGACGATGGCACGGAGCGCGTTTTCCCCCATCGCCTTCTCGACGCGTCGGCGCTGGGCGACATCGAGCGAGCCGTGATGCAGCGCGATCGGCAAGGTATCCTCGTTGACCCGCCACAATTCCTGAAACAGCAGCTCGGCCTGGCTGCGGGTGTTGACGAACAGCAGGGTGGTCTTGTGGCGCTTGATCTCGCGATAGATTTCCGGCGTCGCATAGCGCGCCGAATGGCCGGCCCATGGCACGCGCTCTTCCGAATCGAGGATCGAGATTTCGGGCTTCGCGCCGCCGGTGACGACGATGAGTTCAGCCATGTCTCCCGGTGGATTCTGGCTGACCAGCCAGCGCCGCAATTCGTCGGGCTCGGCCACCGTTGCCGACAGACCGATCGTCTGCAGGCCGGGCACGATGCTGCGCAGCCGCGCCAGCCCGAGCGCCAGCAGATGGCCGCGTTTCGATGTCACCAGCGAATGCAGCTCGTCGAGCACGACATAGCGCAGATCCTCGAAGAAGCGCCCGGCATCGCCCGCCGCAGTCAGCAGCGCCAATTGCTCGGGCGTGGTGAGCAGGATATCGGGCGGCGCCAGCTTCTGGCGCTGTCGCTTGTGGGAAGGCGTGTCGCCGGTGCGCGTCTCGATGGTGACGGGCAGGCCGATCTCCTCCACCGGCTTGCCGAGGTTGCGCTCGATGTCGACGGCCAGCGCCTTCAGCGGCGAGATGTAGAGCGTATGGATGCCGCGCCGTGCCATACTGGCTTTGCGTCTGGGGCGGTTGGCCAGTTCGGTCAACGATGGCAAGAAGCCGGCCAGCGTCTTGCCGGCGCCGGTCGGTGCGATCAAGAGCACCGATTGCCGGGCTTGAGCCTTCGCCAGCAGCTCGATCTGGTGAGCGCGCGGCGACCAGCCTTTTTCGCCAAACCATCTGATGAATGGCTCGGGCAGAAGGACGGCGGCGTTCTGTTTGGCAAGGCGCGGCTGCTCGGTCACGCGAAAGAGGTAGCGCGACGGCGCGCGATCGCCAAGGAAAATCGGAACAAAAGGTGATCGGCCGAGCTATCCCTCGCCGCGTTTACGGGGAGAGGGATGCCGGCCGGCAAGTGAGGCGCAGCGCGACCTTTCAGTCGCTGGCGTCGCCCCTCATCCGCCCTTCGGGCACCTTTCCCCGTGAACGGGCGAGGAAGAGGCGCTAGGGCCGCCGAAACCCAGTCGGCCCGCCATACAGATACCCAATCCGATCAACCGCATCCTTCAGCCCTTCGCTCGAGACCAGCATGGTGTGGCCGTTGGCGTGGATCATTGTCTCGGCGTCGGTCATGATCGCGACATGGCCCTTCCAGAACACCAGGTCGCCGCGTTTCAGTCCGGCATAATCGAATCCCGGATCGAGCGGCTCGCCGAGGCCTGCCGCTTGCATGTCGGAATCACGCAGCACATTGCGGCCGGCCATGCGCATGGCCAGTTGCACAAGGCCCGAACAGTCGATGCCGAAGCCGGCGGTGCCGCCCCAGAGATAGGGCGTGCCGAGAAACATCTCGGCGACCGAGACATAGTCGGCGGCGATGTCACTGACCGGGCAAATATGGCCGGCGATCAGCGCCTCGCCGGAGGGCAACAGCGCATAGTGCGTGCCGCGCGTTTCGGCGGCACCGGTTACCGTCACCGTCGAGCCCATCGACAATTGGCCGCTGATCGGGAAGCGCAGATCCGGGCCAGGATAGAGGAAGGTGCGCGGCGCCGTGACGATGTGGGTTGGCGCATGCTCGGGTGCGCCCAGCATGGTGGCGCCGACGTAGCCGACATAGCCGTCACGTTCGGCCTGGACCCAGGCCCATCCCTCGGCTTCCTCGAAGACAAGCACATCGTCGCCGAACAGAATTTGCGTGTTGACGCCGGCATCCGGGCGCGGTGCCTTGCGCACGTCAGCCACGGAGGCTGTGATCCGGGCCGGACGGCCGGTGACGAAGCGATCGGCCGACACCTCCCCTTTCAGCCTGGCATCGGCGAGGTCGGAACGGAAGGCGTGGAGGCGGGCATCCCTGGCAGTCAAATCGGTACTCGTTCTAATTCATGGATTGATCAGATGGGCAGTTCATGAGCCCTGGCAACGATACCATCCCCGAAGCGCTCGACAAAGAGCGCGCCTTCGACCGTGCGCCGGATCAGCACATTGCGCTTGTCGAGCTCGTCGCGATGGCGTGACACCAGTTTCAGCGCACCCATCGTGTCGAGCGCGCGGGTGATAACCGGCTTGGTGACATTGAGGCGGGCGGCTAGACCGCGCACCGTGTGCGGCGGCGGGTCGAGATAGATGGTGAACAGGATCGCCGTCTGGCGCATGGTGAGATCTGGCGCGCCGGCGCGCACCTGCGACAGCATCACCTGCTGCCACAGTCGCATCGCCTGGCTCGGACGCATCGAAATCGACATCGACCGAGCATGACGGGAAATTGTTTCGGTTCCGTTTCAGTTTTGGTGGCCGGTTTCAGGGCCTCAGGCATAGCGCCTCGAAATGACCCGCTCCAGTGCACGGATGCCTTGCGCCTCGCCGCCGGCGGGTCCATAGGGGCGATCGGACGGGTTCCAGGCGAAGATGTCGAAGTGCGCCCAGCCCGTTGTCCGTTCGACAAAGCGCTTGAGGAACAGCGCCGCGGTGACCGAGCCGGCGAAACCGTCCGTGGTGACGTTGTTGATGTCGGCGATCTTCGACGCCAGCCTGGCGTCATAGGGCCGCCACAACGGCATGCGCCACAACGGATCCTCGACGGCCATGGAGGCCGCAGCCAGTTCGGACGCCAGCACTTCGTCGCCAGTGTAGAAAGGCGGCAGATCGGGGCCGAGCGCGACACGCGCTGCCCCGGTCAGCGTCGCCATGTCGATCAGCAGTTCCGGCTCCTCGTCATCGGCCAGCGCCAGCGCATCGGCCAGCACCAGCCGCCCTTCGGCGTCGGTGTTGCCGATCTCGACGGTGAGGCCCTTGCGGCTGGTCAGTACATCTCCAGGCCGAAAGGCGTTGCCGGCAATCGAATTCTCGACTGCTGGGATCAGGACACGCAGCCGGACCTTCAGCCCGGCAGCCATGATCATCGAGGCCAGGCCCAGCACATTGGCGGCGCCGCCCATATCCTTCTTCATCAAGAGCATGCCCGACGAAGGCTTGATGTCGAGGCCGCCAGTGTCGAAACAGACACCCTTGCCGACCAGCGTCACCTTCGGCGCGCCTTCGGGTCCCCAGACCATGTCGATCAGGCGCGGCGCGCCGACCGAGGCGCGGCCGACCGCATGGATCATCGGGAAATTCTGCTTCAGGAGATCATCGCCCTTGATCACCGACACCTCGGCCTTGTGAGTGGCCGCCAGGGTCCGAACGGCCTTCTCCAACTCGTCCGGTCCCATGTCGCTGGTCGGCGTGTTGACCAGGTCGCGCGCCAGGAAGACGCCGTCGGCGATGCCCCGGACACGTCCTGGATCTACGCCGAGCGGCAGCGCGAAACGCAGCGCCTTGCCTGATTTCTTGCCGTAGCGAGTGAAGACGTAACCACCGAGCACCAAGGCTATGACCGCGAGTTCCGGCTCGGCTGGAGCGGCGGCAAAATGCCAGTCGCCTTCCGGCAAGGCTCTCGCCAGCATGCCGACGGCCAGCGCGCCCTCGCCGTCACCGACGCCGAACAAGGCGCCAGCAAGGGAACCGTTGTCGCCCGGGACGGCGAGCGTCCTGCCGGCTTCGCCGGAAAAGCCGTTGGCGGCCGCCCATGCGATCGTGGAAGGCGAAAGCCCCAAGGCCTCCAGTCCATCCCTCGCGACCAGATGGATCGGCAAGGCAGTGTTTAGTGTCTCGACGAGTTCGACGGGCATCCGATGGTCTCCGGGAGGCTTGCAGATCGTCCTCAGTCAAGTGACAGGGACGTCGAATGATTTCAACATCTATGCACAGAGCCGGGCATGGGACGTGCCAGGTCAGTGGCTTCCGGCGGGCCGTTCACCGATCCGACGGCTCGCTTTTTAACTGTCCGTTAGGGTTAACAGAATATTTCTGCAGGGATGAAGATGGCCACGTGAATGGCCACGCCCAGAATGGAGAGCCCCGTGCCGATGCCCACCAGCCGAAGGATGAACGTCACGGGCAAACGGTTGGTCACCACAGCGCTGCTGATGGCGCTGGCGGCCGGTGCTGCGGGGTGCGGAACCAGCAAGCTCACGACCGGCTCGATCGGGCGCACCAGCGGCAAACCGCTGGAAACCATGTCGGCCAGCGAGTTGCACGGGGCGACCGGGCGGCTCGGCGAATCCTACGCAAAGAACCCCAACGACAAGCGGCTGGCGACAAATTTTGCGGCGGCGCTCCAGATGGACGGCGATGCCGACCAGTCGCTTGCCGTGATGCGCAAGCTGGCGATCGCCTACCCCAAGGATCGCGACGTGCTTGCCGCCTACGGCAAGGCGCTGGCCGCCAACGGCCAGTTCGAGCCGGCGCTCGACGCCGTGCGCCGGGCGCAGACGCCGGAATATCCGGACTGGCGGCTGATGTCGGCCGAGGCCGCCATTCTCGACCAGCTTGGCCAGAAGGATGAAGCGCGCCAGAACTACCGCAAGGCGCTGGACCTCAAGCCGAACGAACCCTCGATCCTTTCCAATCTCGGCATGTCCTATGTGCTGGAAGGCGATCTGCGCACCGCCGAGACCTATATGCGCTCGGCAGCCCAGCAACCGAATGCCGACAGCCGGGTGCGCCAGAACCTTGCGCTGGTCGTGGGACTGCAGGGCCGCTTCGACGAGGCCGAGAAGATCGCCTCGCAGGAGCTTTCGCCGGAACAGGCGCAAGCCAATGTAGCCTATCTTCGCCAGATGCTTGCCCAGCAGAACGCCTGGAGCCAGCTCAAGGATCAGGACAAGGCAAAGGCGGCGACCAACTGAGCGCCGCATGGGCGCCGGCTCCGCACAGCGCAAAATCCGTCCACGCATCAACGCTGAAAACCAAGAGCCGCACTGCATTGGCAGTGCGGCTCTTTGTATGGCTGCAACGAGGCCTACTGGCTTGAGGAATTGTGCTGGTCGCCGAAGATGCCGCGCTGGCTGACCTGAATGCCGGCTGGGCCCAGAATGATGGCGAACAAAACCGGCAGGAAGAACAGGATCATCGGCACGGTAAGCTTCGGCGGCAGGGCGGCGGCCTTCTTCTCGGCTGCATTCATGCGCATGTCGCGGCTTTCCGCGGCCAGCACGCGCAATGCGTGCGCCACGGGTGTGCCGTAGCGTTCCGCCTGGACCAGTGCCTGGGACACTGACTTCACCGATTCCAGGCCGGTACGAGCCGACAGGTTTTCATAAGCCTGCTTGCGTTCCTGCAGATAAGAGAGTTCGGCATTGGTCAGCACGAATTCCTCCGCCAGCGCCACCGATTGCGAACCGATCTCCTCGGAGACCTTGCGCAAGGCAGCCTCGACCGACATGCCCGACTCGACGCAGATCAACATCAGGTCGAGCGCATCCGGCCACGCCGCCTGGATCGACTGCTTGCGCTTGGCGGCACGATTGTTGACGTAAAGGATCGGCGCGTAGAAGCCGGCGTAGGCGACGAGAATGCAGACGAACAGTTTCGCGAAGGCCGGCCGGTCAGGCAGTCCGCCGAGCACGAACAGATAGATCGCTGCCAGCGCGAAACCCACAAACGGCAGGATCAGGCGGAAAAACAGGAAGCGCGTCAGCGGGTTTTGGCCACGAAAGCCCGCCACCTTGAGCTTCTGCAACGTGCCTTCATCGGCCAACGCACGCCGCAGGTCGAGCCTGTCGACGATGTTGCGCATGCCGATCGACTGCTCTTCGCGCAGCCCCTTGCGGCGGCGATCGGCTTCGTTGGCAAGCCGCGAGCGCTGCTTGGCGCGCAATTCGTCACGCTCCAGCGCCACCGATTTCATGCGCGCCTTGAGCTGATTGCCGCCAAGCGCCGGCAGCAACGTGAAGACGGTCGCGAACACCGCAACGCCGACCAGCAATGCGATCAGGAAGGCAGGATCGGTCAGCGATTTTATGACTTGGTCGGTCATCCGTTTTCAGTCTTTTCGTTCGAGCTTTCCAAGGTGGGCCTAAACTTCAAAGTTCATCATCTTGCGCATCACCAGAATGCCGATCGACATCCACACGCCGGAACAGCCAAGGATCAGATTGCCGGTGCTGGTGGTGAACAGCGGCATGATGTAGTTCGGGCTCGACAGATAGACGAGAAGGGCGACGACAATAGGCAGCGCGCCGATGATGACGGCCGACGCCTTCGCTTCCATGGACAGCGCCTGGACCTTGGCCTTCATTTTCTTGCGATCGCGAAGCACGCGCGAAAGGTTGCCTAGCGCCTCGGAGAGATTACCGCCGGCCTGTGACTGGATCTGGATAACGATTCCGAAGAAACTTGCCTCGCTGCACGGCATGGTCTCAGCCATGCGCAAGGTGGCGTCGGGGATGGACATGCCAACCTGCTGCGAATCGACGATCCGGCGGAACTCGGTCTTGACCGGCTCCGGCGATTCATTGGCGATCAGGCGAATGGCGTCGTTGAGCGGCAGGCCGGATTTGACGGCGCGCACGATGATGTCGAGGGAGTTGGGAAATTCGTTGAGGAACGCCTTGACCCGGCGCGCGCGGCGAAACGAGACGAACCAGCGCGGCAGGCCGAGCGCGCCGGCCAGAAGCGTACCCGGCAGGACAAGTAGCGGCGCGCCGGCGAGATAGGCGAGCACCGTCAGCGCGATGCCGCAAATGACGGAGTAGATATAGAAACGCTCGATCGAGACCTGCATGCCGGCCTGACGAATCTGGGCCTTCAACGGCGGCTTCTTGACGGCGAGTTCGTTGGTTTTCTGCTTTTCGTCGAGCTGTTTCAGCGTGTCCTGGACAGATTTACGCCGCTTGACCGCCTCCGCGACACGGTCGCGCGAAGCCTTGACGACCGAACGATCGGTCTCGGCGGCCTTGATCGTCTCGAGCCGCTTGCCGGCCTGCTTCTCGTTGCTCATCTTGGTGAACAGGAAGGCATAGGCGACCGCACCGGCGCTGAAGCCGGCGAGCACGATGAACGCCAGTACGGTGGTATCAATTCCGAACATCGACCTCAGTCCCCACGCCTGGATATGCGTTAGTCAGCGCGTTTCTCCATCGATTCCAGAGCATTGGCGAGGCGCTGTTCCTCGCCATAGTAGCGGGCGCGATCCCAGAAATGCGGACGGCCGATGCCGGTCGACACATGCTCGCCAAGCAGCCTTCCGTTCGAGTCCTCGCCCTTGATGTTGTAGAGCACGATGTCCTGCGTGATGATGACGTCACCTTCCATGCCGATCACCTCGGTGATGTGGGTGATGCGGCGCGAGCCGTCGCGAAGGCGTGCTGCCTGGATGATGACATCGACGGAGCCGACGACGATTTCACGCACGGTCTTCTGCGGCAGCGAATAGCCGCCCATGGCGATCATCGATTCGATACGGTTCAGGCATTCGCGCGGGCTGTTGGAGTGGATCGTTCCCATCGACCCGTCATGGCCGGTGTTCATCGCCTGCAGCAGGTCGAAAACCTCCGGTCCGCGCACTTCGCCGACGATGATGCGTTCGGGCCGCATGCGCAAGCAGTTCTTGACCAGGTCGCGCATGGTCACCTCGCCTTCGCCCTCGAGATTGGGCGGGCGGGTTTCGAGACGTACCACGTGCGGCTGCTGCAGTTGCAGTTCGGCCGAGTCCTCGCAGGTGATGACGCGTTCCTCGCGGTCGATATAGTTGGTCAAGCAGTTGAGCAGCGTCGTCTTGCCGGAGCCGGTACCGCCGGAGATGACGATGTTGCAGCGGACGCGGCCGATAATCTTGAGTATCTCGGCGCCCTGCGGCGAGATGGCGCCGAACTTGACCAGCTGATCGAGCGTCAGCTTGTCCTTCTTGAACTTGCGGATGGTGAGCGCGGTGCCGTCGATGGAGAGCGGCGGCGCGATCACGTTGACGCGAGACCCGTCAGGAAGACGGGCGTCACAGATCGGGCTCGATTCGTCGACGCGGCGGCCAACCTGGCTGACGATGCGCTGGCAGATGTTGAGCAGCTGCTGATTGTCGCGGAAGCGGATGCCGGTCTGTTCGACCTTGCCGTTGACTTCGATGTAGACGTTCTTGGAGCCGTTGACCATGATGTCGGCGATATCGTCGCGGGCGAGCAGCGGCTCCAGCGGCCCGTAGCCTAGCACATCGTTGCAGATGTCGTCGAGCAACTCTTCCTGCTCGGCGATCGACATTGCGAAATTTTTGATGGCGATGATGTCGTTGACGATATCGCGGATTTCCTCGCGCGCGCTCTCGGGATCGAGTTTCGCAAGTTGCGACAGGTCAATGGTGTCGATGAGTGCGGAGAAGACCTGGCTCTTGGTGTCGTAGTAGGTTTCGCTTTTTTCGCGCTGGATCTTTTTTGGCGGCTCCGGCGCCATCGACGGCGCCTCAACGGCACGGCGAGTTGGCGGCGTTGCCAGCGCTCCCGGCGGCGGCGCTGCCGGGGGTCGGGCAAGTACCGCCATGTCCGCAGGCGTTGCAGCAGCCGGCGCCGCTGACGCTGGCTGACGGAACTCCGGGGTGAACCGGCCGCCGTCGTCGGAGCCTCTTTTTCCAAACATGATCGACTACCAATTTCGCTTGAGAAGCGTCATTTCTTGTTACGCGAGAGCTTGCCGAGGAGGCCGCCAAGGCCTGCCTTCTTCCTGGCCTTGATTTCGCTGCGACCGGTCAGCACGTGCGCGATTTCGTTGATCATGCCGACGACCGGGCTCTTGGGATCCATCTCGCCCAGCATGCGGCCGTTGTTCGCGGCATTTCCAAACAACAACGGGTCGAAGGCGATGACCGACATCGGCGTGAGGCTGAGCGGCTCGGCGAAGTCGGACGCGGAAATCTCGGGCCGTTTCGGCACGCCGGCCTGATTGATGATCAGTTTCGGCGGCGGATCGTTCGGGCGAAGCCGCGTCAGCATATCGACCAGATTCTTGGTGTTGCGCAGATTGGCCAATTCCGGCGTCGCAGTGATGACGATCTCGTCGGCCTTGATCAGTGTGTTCTTGGTCCAGCCCGTCCAGATATGGGGGACGTCGAGCACCAGCAGCGGCACGCTGCGCTGGGCGGTATCGATGAGTTGCGTGAAGGCATCGGGATCGAAATCATAGACACGTTCGAGGGTGGAGGGCGCGGCGAGCAGCGACAGATGTTCGGCGCACTGGGCAAGCAGACGGTCGAGATAAACCTCGTCGACGCGTTCGGGCGAAAACACGGCCTCGGCGATGCCTTGCGCAGGGTCCTGGTCGAAGTTTATGTTGGCCGTCCCGAAAGCCAGGTCGAGATCGGCGACGACCACTTCCGACTTGAACAGCGATGACATCGCCCACGCCACATTGTGGGCGATGGTCGAGGAGCCGACGCCACCCTTGGCGCCGACGAAGGCGATCGAGCGGCCGATCGGCTCGGCTTCCGGATCGACGAAGATCGACGAAACCACCGAGACAATATCGGCCATCGACACGGGCGCGATGACGTATTCGGAAATACCGAAGCGGATGAGTTCGCGGTAAAGACCGACATCGTTGTAGTGGCCGATCACCACGACTTTAGAGGAGGGATCGCAATATTCTGAAAGCTGGGCAAGCTGCTCCAGCAACTGCTTCGGTTCGCTGCGCGACTCCAGAAGGATGAGGTTCGGCGTCGGCGCGGATTGGTAGAATTCGATCGCCGTGGCGATGCCGCCCATATGCACTTTCAGATGCGCCTTGGCCATGCGGCGATCCTCGCCGGCCCGCTCCACCGGATGCGCGACACCTTCCGTCTCGCAAAATGCCTGGATGGAAATACGCGGAACCGGCCGCAGCGCCTGCATCGCGGCAATATCCAATTGCGAGCTGTCGCCGCCGTCTACGGGCGTATCGTAGGCAAGATTGCTCATTGTCATGCTCTTTTCCGTGACTTCTCTTCCGGTCTCTACGCGGGACCGGCGCTCCTAGTACGTCACTTCCGAATTGCCGAGGAACTCGTCCGAAATACCTCTGCCGCGGTAGACGTCGATCACCGCGCCGCGGTTCTCGGCGTCGATGTCGGACGACTTTCTTGGCCCGAGCAGATCGGTCGGATTGGCGAGTTGCGCGGCGAGGTTGTTTTGAGACGAGCAGCCGTAATCGGCGTAGTGCTTGTTTTCGGAGGTTTCGAGGATGTCTTCGGGCCAGCGCCCGCATTTGTCGGTCTGGGCTCTCACCGAAATATAGGAAACGCGGATAGGCGCCGACGCTTCCGGGGAAACCGACTGGTAGGAGGTCACCACGATCCGGTTTAGCTTGATGCCGCTGGCAACCGCCAGCCTTGCGAAATCGCGCGCCGCGGCAGTCGCCGCGACCTCATTAGCCGAGCCGATCGGGGTTGCGATCGTCAGCGCCGGGGCAGCGCTCTTGTCGTAACCGTCGAGGAAGCCCAGAAGCGTGTCGCGCTGCGAGCCGGTCATGCCGCGATCGCCGGCGCCGACCGGGAGGTCGAGCTTCTGGTTCTTCTCAGCAATTACGATCGGATGCGTGGTGCGATAATCATCGGGAATCGCCCCAACCGTGATGCTGTCGCGCTTAGCGCAACCGGCAAGCGAGGCGGCGATCGCGACCGCCAGGATCGGCATTGCCGATCGGCGGATCCGGCCACGGCCAGACCATGCCGTTGCGGCAATCGCCAGTACCTTTGATGCTGACTGAGACATGTCCGCTTCCCCGCTTACTTGTAGATGAAGCCGACAACGCCGTGGTAGCGGCCGTTGGGCTTGTCGGTCTGCATGGTGCCGTAGACGCGGTTGACGCGGCCAAGGAACATGGCCGGACCATCGCCGGCGGCATTGAAATTGTCGTCCGGCTTAGCCAGGTCGTTGCGCGCCACCGGCCGAGCCAGATAAGGCGTGATGATGATGACCAGTTCAGTTTCATTGCGGACGAAATCGCGGCTGCGGAATAGCGTGCCGAGCACCGGGATCTTGGTCAGGCCGGGCAAGCCCGATACAGCCTGGCGGACGTCGTCGCGAACGAGGCCGGCAATCATCATCGAACCGCCCGACGGCAATTCGACGGTGGTGTCGGCAAGTCTCTTGCGGATCGACAGAAGCGTCAGGCCGGGCAAGCTGCCGCCGCCTTCCAGGGTGGTAGCACCTTCCGAGGTCGGCTCCGAAACCGATGTTCTGACCTTGAGGCTGATCCGACCCGCCGACAGCACAACGGGCTGGAACTCGAGGCCTATGCCGTATTCCAGCTTTTCGTTGGTGTAGGTGACCTGGCCGGTCTGGTTGTCGGTCGAAACGTTGTTCGTACGTGCCGTGATGAGATTGAATTCGCCGCCGACCCTGAACGTTGCCTTCTCGCCCGAAACCGCGGTGAGGGTCGGTTCTGCAAGCGTCTTCATGACGCCGCTTTGCTCCATGGCATTGATGTAGGCTTTGAGGCCACTGCCGCCCAAGTTAAAGCCTGAATTCTGCGAAAGCGGCTTTCCCAAACCGTAGTTGGGCGAACTCAGCGCACCGTAAGCGATGCCGTCCATGCTGCCGCTGCCAACCATGTTGACGCCGAGCTGCTTCATCACCGAGCGGCTGACTTCGGCCACGGTCACCTTCAGCGTCACCTGGTCGTCGCCGATGATCTGTAGCAGGTTGACGATCTTCGAGACCCGGCGTTCGGCATCCGGGTTGTTGATGTCGACGCCGCCATTGGCATTGCCGCCGGCCGCGGTCTGCGAATACTGGCCCGTCGTCGCTTCACCTCCGGACACGAAGATGGTTGCCAGATCGACGGCGCGCTTGGCATCGAGCGGCGTATCCACCGTCCCGGTCAGGACGACGTTGTCGTTCAGCAATTCGACCTTGATCTCGGCATTCGGAAGGAAGCGCTTGAGGTAGTCTTCCAATCCGGCGACGTCGCGTTCGACGGCCAGATCCAGGCTGGCAATCTGCTCGCCATTGGGACCGAAGACGAAGATGTTGGTTTCGCCCACCGACTTGCCGAACAGATAGATGCGCCTTGCGGTGCGGGTCACCGCATCGGCGACCGCGGGATTGGCGACAAGGATGTCGTAGGCGTCGCTCGGCAGATCGATGACGACCGATTTGTTGAGGCCGAGCTTGACACGTTGCGTGGCGGTCGAGGCCGTGACCCCGACGCTCTTTCCGGCGGCCTTGGCGTCGCCGAGGCCACTTGCATGGGCTCCGAGGAAAAGCAGGCCGACGGCTGCAGCCATGGTGACCGGCAGTTTAGCGACTAACCTCATTTCCTTGCCCCTACTTCGGAAACTTCGCCCGATTTGATCAACCGCACCGTTCCGCGCCGCCCACTGCCGGAAACGAGGTAGTCGGCTTCATCGGTACCCTTTTCCTTGTTGTCGGTGATCGAGCGCAGCGCCAGCGTCAGGCGATCGGCCATCTGCTGGGCGACGGTTATGATCTCGGCCTGCTGCGGCGTCAGCTCCAGCGTCGCCGTCTGTCCGACCCTGGTCTTCTTGCCTTCCTCGTCCTCCTGGATGGTCTGATCGATCGCCAGGACGCGGATGTTCTTGAGGATGGTCTCGGTGGTGAATCCGCTGCCGCCGTTGCCGGTGTCGGATCTGCGGGTCATGATGACGTCGACAAAATCGTTGGGCAGGATGAACCCGCCTGCCGACGTGTCAGCCGAGATCGCGGTGGCGACGGCACGCATGCCGGTGGGCAGGATCGAAGACATGAAGCTTTGCCCCTCGCCGATCAGCTTGGAGCGCCGCAGCGGCTCACCGGTGTACATCGCCATGCGGGCGACGGAGCCCTTCAGTTTCT
Source organism: Mesorhizobium sp. M0659 (assembly GCF_040320605.1). Taxonomy (NCBI): domain Bacteria; kingdom Pseudomonadati; phylum Pseudomonadota; class Alphaproteobacteria; order Hyphomicrobiales; family Phyllobacteriaceae; genus Mesorhizobium; species Mesorhizobium sp. M0659. Next base: position 342,648 of record NZ_JAMYPY010000004.1, on the reverse strand, counting down.
CCCGCGCTTCGGGTTCGGCGGCACGGGTGATGAAATTCGCATTGATGCCATCGGACGGCCAGGACTCCCAGCTGAGATTGTTCTCAAGTGGGCTGCCCATCGGCACGTCGCCGGAAAGCACGAGCACATCCTGCAAGGCAATGGCCGGCGCCTGCGGGGCATCGGCGACGACCTGCTGGGGCGGGACCGCCACCATATTCTTGGCGACATAACCTGCACCACCCGCCGCAGCCACCGCCACGCCCAGAATAATCAGTCGGGATGCTGGCATCTGTCCGAACCCTCGCCTTTAGGCAACCACCTAGCCAGGCCGGACTTTGCAGCGGCAATCGTCAAAACAAGGTTAATGCAATGCTTACGATCGTGATTAATTCAAGGTTTACATAAATTGGACGGACCCTTGCTCCGACGACAGAAAGGGCGACCAGCCGCCTCTTTTCAGACCGATGTCGGAGCGGCAAAGGTTGCTTGCTGCTTCAGTTCGCCAGCTTTGCCAGTGCCCAAACCATCAGGGGTGAATCCGGATAGGTCAGCAGCCCGCCAATGCCGAGTGCAATGCCGTAGGGAACGCCAGTCGTGTCGTCGGCGAAATGGCGCAGGAATACATTGTGGCTGGTGTAAATCGCCAGCGGCGATTTCCGGTAGAGAAGGATGGCGAGCGTCAGCAGTCCGCCGATGAACGTCGATATCACGAGATACTCGACAAGGTGAATGTTGAACCCCATCCAGACGGCGGTGCCGGCGAGCAGCTTGGCGTCGCCGCCACCCATGCCGCCGAGTGCAAACAGACCGAACGTCACGGCCAGCACCAGGGCGCCGGCGGCGAAATGCCAGCCATAGGTTGCCCAGTCCATGGCCGTCAGCGGCGCAACCAGCGCAAACACCGCCAGCAGCAGCACCGGTACGCGGTTGGCGATCGTCATCGACAGCATGTCGGAGATCGCGGCGAAGAGCATGCAAAAAGGAAAGATGACGAAGATCAACGCTTCGAGCATGGGCGCGACACCCTGTTGCCAACTGTGTCCAGCCTCAGCCTAGACATATATGATTAACGATCGATGAGACTGGGTTACTCAAAACCGCCCGACGCGATGAAATAAGGGCCGCCAGTCAGGCGGCCCCTATCTCTAAGGCAACCAGGGTATTACGAACCACTCACCTTACCGGCGATGGCGATGAACTTGTTGTTCAGGGCGTTGCCGAGCTGACCAGCGCCAAAAATGATGGCAAGCGCGATGAGAGCGGCGATCAGACCGTATTCGATAGCGGTCGCGCCGGATTCGTCCTTCGCGAAACGTGCGATGAGATTAGACATTCGAGAGCTCCTACTCCACGTGTTACAGCACTTCCGTCAACTTCTGTGGTGGTTGATCGGATGCTGCCAATCTACGGAGAAGCTCTTTCAATCGGCTTAATAAACAGCCTTACCGATTCCTTTCCCGCTTCGAACAGCTTGCGTGGTTAACCGTAAACTAAACGCTGGACAGTGGCTCGCCTGCCCGTGAAAAGCTGTAATTTCACGGCTATCGGCAGGACGCATTGTTATATCAGCTGGCAGCAAGATTGGAGCGAATACCCGGCGCCGGTCAAGGGTTTAACCGTTGGTTCACCAATCTCCTTCATGTTCCGTGAACAAGTTTTGCCGCTGTGGAGCGCCTTGATGACCGCCATGAAATCGTCATTCCTGCTTGTCGCGCTTCTCGCCGTCCCGGCTTTCGTGCTGCCGGCCAAGGCCGGAGCCGGCATCGAAGTGACGATGAACCAGGCCAAGATCGTCAAACTGACACGCCCCGCCGACACCATCGTCGTCGGCAATCCGGCGATCGCCGACGCCTCCGTCCAGGATGCATCGACGATCGTGCTGACGGGCAAGGGGTTCGGCGTGACCAATCTGGTTGTCCTCGACCACGATGGCAGCCCGATCGTCGACGAGCAGGTGACCGTAGTGCGCCAGGACGCGTCGTCGGTGCGTATCTACAGGCGCGCCTCGGTCCAGACCATGTCCTGCACGCCCTATTGCGAAAGCTCGTACAAGAGCGACTCGGAAAAGTCGTCCGAGGCCGAGATGAGCGCTGGGCAGTAAGCGCCTCAGGTGACTTGATTGTCTGGGGGAGAGCCGCGTCGGTTAGCGGCCGGTTAACGTCGCCTGGTCGAATTTAACGGTCATTCAAACCGGAGCTAAATGGGTTCTTGATAGTGGTGCTGACGGTACCGCATCAGGATCGGCAGGAACGGGATATGGGCGACGTTTTGGACGAGGATTCAAGACGCAAGATCTGCAAGGCCAAGGCAGGGCGCGTGACGTTTGCCCGTCGTTTCCTTGGCGATCGGCGCGGCGGCACGGCGATAGAATTCGCCATGCTTGCGTTACCGTTTGCGGCTCTCGTCTTCGCCATCCTCGAGAGCTGCATTTCATTTGCCGGACAGGAGGTGATGGCCAACATCACCGATGATATCGCCCGTCAATTGCGTACTGGCCAGTTGAGGCAAGCCGATGTGACGGAAGAGAAGCTAAAGGGTAGGGTCTGCGCCAGACTCGAGATCATTGTCGCCAAGGGTTGCCCCGGTTTGCTGGTTGATCTGCGCCCGTTCAAGACCTTTGCCGGGGCAGCCAGTGCGGGTTTCAAGATTTCCGGCTCGACCATCACGCTGACGGGCAAGGATCCGGATACAGGCAAGGACCCGGCTTTCGGGACCCCCACAATAGGTCCGGCAGAATCAAAGAACATGCTGCGGGTTTTCTACCCTTGGCCGGTCATGACCGATTTCATGGCTCAATACATGTCGAATATGGATGGCGGCAAGACGCTGCATTACGCAACGGCAACGTGGCAAAACGAGCCATTCGACAACTGAGGCACGTGTAGCAAAGGAAAAGGGCATGTTTCGTGCGGGGGCACATCCGGGGATATCGGTTATCTGGAAGAGAGCGGCGCGGTTTTGTGCCGATCGTCGGGGCATAGCGGCGGTCGAGTTTGCCCTCATCGTGCCCGTCCTGCTGATCATGTATTTCGTTACCATGGAGGCCTCGCAAGCCATCGAGGCCAGCAAGAAGGTCAGCCGCATCAGCTCCATGGTTGCCGACCTCGTCACGCAGCAAACGTCGGTGGTCAATGCAGATCTCACCGACATTATGAAGATCGGAAACTCCAGCCTTCAGCCTTATAACCGCTCAGTCGCCGATATCTTCATCACAGCAATCGACATCGAAGCCGATCCGGGCAACCCGACACCGAAGGCGAAGGTGGCGTGGTCCTGGCGCGTGCTGAATGGGGTCACGAGCCGCGACTCCAACCCGACAAGCTCCACAACTGTTCCGGCGACGCTCAACGTTGCGGGGACTTTCCTTATTCGTGTCAAAACCACTCTCAAATATGAACCGATCATCTCCTGGTCGGAAAGCGCCGAAAAGCCGCTCGGATTTATCTCGGCCTTCAACGAAGGCAAAATAACGATGAGCGAAACCTACTATCTCAGGCCGCGCCGGGCCACCTCGATCCCCTGCAGCAATTGCTGAAGCAGTTCTACCCATTCAACCCGGGTCATTGCGCGCTGCTGTCCGTGCTGCCCGACACCAGGCGCACGATGGAAGCGGCCATCGCATAGTCACTCGCAGCGGCGAGCGTGAACCCTCCCGAATGTTTCGATTCCACGAAATCGTAGATTTCCGGCGACTGCGATCTGAGATTGGTGAGGAAGACCGTCAGTCGGCGTTTGGCTTCGGGGTCAAGATCGCTGCGGACGGCGTGAGGGCCGTATCTGAGCACGCCGGAGGTCCAGATGATCTGGAGCGCGGCTTCTGGAATGCCCGCCGCCTCCAGTCGCGCCGCCGTGCCGTCCGGATCAGCCGGCTGATCGCCAGCAATCGCCGTCCGGTTTTCCGCCGTGGCCCGCTCCCAGCCGAACAAGGCATCGGCCTGGCCATCGACCAGCATCGCTTCTGCGGCGGCAGCCGAGCCGGCATGAGCGAGGAATGGCGCATCCTGGCTGATCTTGATGCCGTCGGCCGCCAGCCCGGCGAGCGGTAGAAGCGAACCGCCGACATTGTCGGAAGGCGCCATGGCGATGCGGTGCGTTTCCAGGGCCGCGAGATCGGAAAGCCTGCCGTCGCGCGTCAAAAGCACGGAGCGGATGCCCGTGGCACCGTCGGCGTCGACCGGCGCCACAAGAGGTTCGACGCAGCCGCAGCGCTCCGAGGCGGTGGCGTAGGCGGTCGCCGAATAGACCGCGTATTGAATCCGGCCATTGGCCTGCGCCTCGATCAGCGCCGCATAGTCATGCGCGACGACGAATTCCACCTTCATGCCGAGCGCCCTGCCGTAGGCGTCAGTCAGCATGGCCAGACCCGGAACCGTGTTGCCGGCGTCCGGCTCGGCAACGATGCCGATGCGAAACGTGCCGATCTGGTCGCGCCAGTCGGCGTGCGCGGCGAGCTGCGAGGCCAGGAGCGCTACAGTGGTCGCTAGTGCACTCCAACCGAGGTCAGCCCGTCTCATCGATCCATGCCCCGCACACCGTTTCCTTGAAGCGCATCGCATGCCTCAAGGATGCGTACAGCGCGCCTGCCCGACCTCGCGACTATTGCGCCAGGCCGCTGCCGCCTGGTTTACGATTTGCCAATGCCGCGACGGGACCTTATGTCTGGTCAACCAGACTGGCAATGACGGCACCGATGTCACGCGCTTTCCTCTTCGTTCTCGATTCTTTCGGCATTGGCGGCGCCGCCGATGCCGAACGCTATGGCGACGCCGGCTCGAACACATTCGGACACATCGCGCTGGCCTGCGCGGAAGCCCGCGCCGATCGCGAGGGCCTGCGCGAGGGACCGCTGAAGGTGCCCACCATGGTTTCGCTCGGTCTCGGCCGCGCAGCAGAAACCGCAACCGGCTTCCAATTCGACAGCAAAGCCGCCGTTTCAACCTCCGCCTTCCACGGCGCCGCGCAGGAGATTTCGAGCGGCAAGGATACGCCGTCGGGTCACTGGGAAATCGCCGGGCTGCCCGTGCGGTTCGACTGGGGCTATTTCCCCGATAAGGTGCCCGCCTTCCCTGCCGAACTGACCGAAGCGATGATCCGCGAGGGCAAGGTCCCAGGCATTCTCGGCAACTGCCATGCACCCGGCACGGAGATCATCGAGCGCTTCGGCGAGGAGCATATCCGCACCAGCCAGCCGATCTGCTACACCTCGGTCGATTCCGTCCTGCAGATAGCAGCGCACGAAGTTCATTTCGGCCTGGAGCGGCTCTACGAGTTCTGCAAGACGGTACGCCGGCTGGTCGACCCGCTGAAGATCGGACGGGTGATCGCACGGCCTTTCCTGGGCGAAACATCAGCCACGTTCGAGCGCACCTACAACCGCCATGACTACGCCGTGCCGCCGCCTGAGCCGACGCTGCTCGACCGCTTGACCGGGCGCGGCAGCCGGGTGATCGCGGTCGGCAAGATCGGCGACATCTTCGCCCACCGCGGTATCTCGGAAGTACGCAAGGCGCCCGGCAACATGGCAATGTTCGACAAGGCGCTGGGCGCGATGGACGATGCCGGCGACGGCGACCTGGTGTTCGCCAATTTCGTCGACTTCGACACCGAGTTCGGCCATCGCCGCGACGTCGCCGGCTATGCTGCGGCGCTCGAAGCCTTCGACCGCCGGCTGCCCGAGGCACTGGCAAAGCTGAAGCCGGGCGATCTGCTCATCCTCACCGCCGACCATGGCAACGATCCGACATGGCGTGGCACCGACCACACGCGCGAACGCATCCCGGTCATCGGCATCGCACCGGGTCTCACGGGCGGCGACATCGGGCTCAGGACCACCTTCGCCGATATCGGCGAGACGGTCGCCGAACACCTCAAGCTGGCGCGCGGCCGCCACGGCGCTTCCTTCCATGCGGCGATAGGCGGCCATGCCTGAACTGCCCGAGGTCGAAACGGTCCGGCGCGGCCTGCAGCCGGTTCTGGAATGCGCGCGGATCGTGCGCGTCGAGGCGCGCCGGCCCGATCTCAGATTTCCGTTTCCGGCGAAATTTGCGCAGCGGCTGACCGGCAAGACGGTCATCGCGCTTGGCCGCCGCGCCAAATATCTCACCATACACCTGGACGGTGGCCCCGTGCTGATCTGCCATCTCGGCATGTCGGGCTCGTTCCGCATCGAGGCCGCTGATGACAAAGAGACGCCCGGCACGTTCCATCAAGAGCGCTCGAAGGATGCCAAGCACGACCATGTGGTGTTCCATGTCGTGTCGCCTGTCGGCGTCCAGTCTCGCGTGGTCTTCAACGACCCGCGTCGCTTCGGCTTCATGCTGTTTGCGGAAGGCCTGGCCGAGGCGCATCCGATGCTGGCGGGACTGGGCGTCGAGCCGACCGGCAATGCGCTGGAAGGCGCCCTGCTCGCCTCTCTGCTGAAGGGCCGCAGATCGCCGTTGAAGGCGGCGCTGCTCGACCAGAAGCTGATTGCCGGGCTCGGCAATATCTATGTGTCGGAAGCGCTGTGGCGCGCCGGCCTTTCGCCATTGCGCGAGGCAGGCACCATCGCCGGGACCGGCAAGAAGGCCAAGGAACAGAGCGAACGACTGGCCGAGGCAATCCGTTCGGTGATCGCCGATGCGATCGCCGCCGGCGGGTCTTCGCTGCGCGATTATGTGCACACAGACGGGTCGCCGGGCTATTTCCAGCATTCCTTCGCGGTCTACGATCGCGAAGGCGAGCCCTGTCCGACGCCCGGCTGTCGCGGCCACATCGAGCGCATCGTGCAAAGCGGCCGCTCGACCTTTTATTGCCGGACCTGCCAGCGGTAAGCTAGACGGTCCTTCAGTGCCGCAACCAGGAGGCCAGCCCATGAGCTATGAAACCATCATCGTCGAGACGCGCGGCAAGGTCGGCCTGATCACGCTGAACCGGCCCAAGGCGCTGAACGCGCTGAACGCGCAGGTGCTGGCGGATTTGCTGACGGCGGCAAAGGGGTTCGACGCCGATCCCGGCATCGGCGCCATGGTCATCACCGGTTCCGAGAAGGCTTTTGCGGCGGGCGCCGACATCAAGGAAATGCAGGCCGTCACCTACGCGGAGGCCTATGTGCAGGATTTCTTCGTCGGCTGGGAAGAGTTTACCCGTGCGCGCAAGCCGATGATCGCGGCGGTCGCCGGCTATGCACTGGGCGGCGGCTGCGAACTGGCGATGATGTGCGATTTCATCATTGCCGCCGACACGGCGAAATTCGGCCAGCCCGAAATCACGCTCGGCGTCATTCCCGGCATGGGCGGGTCGCAACGGCTGACCCGCTTTGTCGGCAAGTCGAAGGCCATGGACATGTGCCTGACCGGTCGGATGATGGATGCCGCCGAAGCCGAGCGCAGCGGCCTGGCCTCGCGCGTCGTGCCGGCCGGCGAGTTGATCGAGGAGGCGATGAAGGCCGCGGCCAGGATATCAGAGTTTTCACTGCCATCGGTGATGATGGCCAAGGAGGCAGTCAACCGCGCCTACGAGACGACGCTGGCGGAGGGACTGCGCTTCGAACGCCGGCTGTTCCACTCGCTGTTTGCGCTCGACGACCAGAAGGAAGGGATGGCAGCCTTTGCCGAGAAGCGGAAGCCGAATTTCACCAATCGCTAGAGTGGCGGCGGCGAGGACCAAAAAGAAGCCAAAGCGGCGTTGACGCGCCGGAAAAGCTGAACTATAAGCCGCTCCAACCGAGGCGGCCGTTGGCTGCCCGTTTGTTTTTTGCGCCCTGCGGCATCCCGCATGCGCCCACCAGATCAGAAGAGAGGCATCATGGCCAATACCTCCTCGGCCAAAAAGGCAACGCGCAAGATCGCCCGCCGCGCAGCGATCAACAAGAACCGCCGCTCGCGCGTGCGTACATATGTCCGCCAGGTCGAAGAGGCACTGGCTGCCGGCGACAAGGCAGCCGCGCTGGAAGCCTTCAAGACCGCAGAGCCGGAATTGATGCGCGCCGCGACCAAAGGCGTGATCCATAAGAATACGGCATCGCGCAAGGTGTCGCGTCTGGCTCACCGCCTCAAGGTGCTGTCGGCCTGATTGACCGTTCCTGATCTGTTGTTCTTTCAAACCCGGCCAATCGCGCCGGGTTTTTTCGTTTGCCGGCAAGCACTTAAAAAGAACGGCCGCAAAGCATGCCCGAGCCGCATTCCAGAGTCCGGAATGCTTTGCCGGCACATACACTCCCACTGATATTCCAATCCGCCGAAACGGCCCACGCCAATAAATTTGGCTGTCACAAATTGCTGATATTTTTCAGTGACTTGCTGGAAGTGATCCACAGCTTGTTCACATCGCCTGTGGGCGACAGGCAGCAAGTTGGTGTCAAGCGAATTATTTCAGAAAATTTCAAACCGCACAGCCATTTTCATATTCGCGGCAAAAGGGTTTGAATCCCAATGGCTTTGTCAAAATATGCGCTTCCAGCACGGAGCCCGAACCGTTGTTCACTAACCAGATTCCTTAAAAATCCGTTAGAGGTGGCCTTGCCCTATCCACAGCGATTTCGGTAATGTCGATCTATCGAAAGGGACGGGCCATTAGCCCTTAACCCAGCCTGAATCGGCCAGCTAACAGTGGCAGAATTCATGACGTGGATCAATTCCGCGAACGGGTATGGCTTGCCTTTTCGATACGATAGGGGACTGGCGTAATTGTACATGGCAGCTTGATGGCGCACCGGCGTTTTCGCCGGGTAGCACCGCTTTGCCCGAACATGTCGGACGGACTGGCCTTAAGCAGCCGGGACCGATCCCATTCTGACGAGGCAACGTCATCCGCCGGCGGCGGCGGTGGTGTTGTAGCGAAGATACGGTCGCCGGAAACATGGGTGCAGGAGGCGCACTCCCGGCGGAAAAAAGGTACAAAGGAAAAGGGACGCACAATCATGCAGAGCGGCATCGAGCGGGAGCTTACGGGCGACCTGCCATTTCCCGGAACATTGGTCGGAGCGCACGATATGGTGGCTTCCAGCGACGCGGAACAGAAGTTCGACCGGGTCAAGGCCCAGTTGAAGGCGCGCCTGGGAACCGAGGTCTATTCGAGCTGGTTCGGCCGTATGAAGGTGGCTGAGGCTTCCCGGGGCATTGTACGCATCTCGGTGCCCACGGCCTTCCTGCGCTCGTGGATCAATGGCCATTATCTCGATCTCATCGCCGATCTGTGGAAGCACGAGGATCCCGAAATCCTCAAGATCGAGATGGTCGTGCGCACCGCGACCCGTCCGGCCCGCAATGGCGTCGAACCCGAGGTCGTGCCGGCGCGCAAGATGACCAAGCATACGCAGACCGCATTGGGGGCCGGCACGGTCGGCCCCGGCAGGATGGAGCGGGCGCCCGCCCCTCGTCCCGGCACGCCGATCGAGAGCGAATTCCGGCACAATGTGCTGGGCTCGCCGCTCGACCCGCGCTACACGTTCGGCTCCTTCATCGAAGGCCCGTCGAACCGGGTGGCTTTCGCCGCAGCCAAAGCCGTGGCGGAATCGCAGTCGAGCGCGGTGCGCTTCAACCCGCTGTTCCTTCATGCAACCGTCGGGCTCGGCAAGACGCACCTTTTGCAGGCGATTGCGGCCGAATCCCTGAAACAGAACCCGAAATCGCGCGTCGTCTATCTGACGGCCGAATATTTCATGTGGCGCTTCGCCACCGCGATCCGCGACAACAATGCGCTGACGCTGAAGGAACAGCTGCGCGACATCGACCTCTTGATCATCGACGACATGCAGTTCCTGCAGGGCAAGTCGATCCAGCACGAATTCTGCCATCTCATCAACATGCTGCTCGACAGCGCCAAGCAAGTGGTGGTTGCCGCCGACAGGCCGCCGTCGGAACTGGAATCGCTGGAACCGCGGGTGCGCTCGCGCCTCAATGGCGGTGTCGCGCTGGAAATGTCGGCGCCGGACTTCGCCATGCGCATCGGCATGCTCAAACTTCGGCTTGCCACCGCCAAGGTTGACGATGCATCGCTCAATATTTCGGAGGAGATCCTCAACCATGTCGCCCGCACGGTGACCGGCAGCGGTCGTGAGCTGGAGGGCGCGTTCAACCAGCTGCTGTTTCGTCAGTCGTTCGAGCCGGCGATCACCATCGACCGCATCGACGAAATCCTCGGCCACATCTATCGCTCTGGCGAGCCGAAGCGGGTGCGCATCGAGGACATCCAGCGCATCGTGGCGCGCCACTACAATGTGTCGAAGACCGAGTTGCTGTCCAACCGGCGCACGCGCACCATCGTGAAGCCCAGGCAGGTCGCCATGTACCTGTCGAAGGTATTGACGCCGCGCTCGCTGCCGGAGATCGGCCGGCGGTTCGGCGGGCGCGACCACACCACGGTGCTGCATGCGGTGCGCAAGATCGAGGACCTTTCCGGCGTCGACAACACGCTGGCGCAGGAACTGGAACTGTTGCGCAGGCTGATCAACGACCAAGCCTGATCGGCGCGGCAAACGGAGCGCGCCGGGTTAGAGTATTCGGTCGTCGCGCTTTAAATTTTCTTGTTTTGATGCATGTCGTTGTCCCAAAACCGCTGCGCAGTTTTCGGCGACATGCATCGGTTGCCGGCCAACGTCCGCTTTATCCCCAGAAAGCCCGCTTAACCGGCGCGAACCGGTGGCCCGGACTTGCGTTTGCTGGCTTTTTCCTGTCAGTTTGCATAGATTCTGAGCCTGTTCAGACCTTTCGCGGGGCGCCGCCCACTGGTGACCCGTCCATTCATTCAAGCGAGCCTGTTTCGTCATGCGTGTTATCCTGGAACGGTCCAATCTCCTGAAGTCGCTCAACCACGTTCATCGCGTGGTCGAGCGGCGCAATACCATACCGATCCTGTCGAACGTGCTGCTCAGCGCCGAGGGCGCCAGCCTTGAAATGAAAGCCACCGACCTCGACCTCGAAGTGACCGAAGCGACGCCGGCAAAGGTCGAGCGCGGCGGGGCGACGACGGTTCCGGCGCACCTGCTCTACGACATCGTGCGCAAGCTGGCCGACGGCGCCGAAGTGATGCTGAAGACCGACGAGGACGGCAACGCCATGACGGTAACGTCGGGCCGCTCGAGCTTTCGCCTGCAATGCCTGCCGCAGTCCGATTTCCCGGAGCTTTCGGCGGGATCCTTCTCACACATCTTCCGGCTCGATTCCGTCGCCCTGAGAGGCCTTATCGAAAAGACCCAGTTCGCCATCTCCACCGAAGAGACGCGCTACTATCTCAACGGCATCTACCTGCACACGCATGAAACTGGCGGCAAGCTGAAGCTGCGTTCGGTGGCGACCGACGGCCACCGCCTGGCGCGCGCCGAGATCGACGCTCCGGCCGGGTCCGAAGGCATGCCGGGCATCATCATTCCGCGCAAGACGGTCAGCGAGTTGCAGAAGCTGGTCGACGATCCCGATGTCGCGGTGACCACCGAATTGTCCGACACCAAGATCCGCTTCACCATCGGCAGCGTGATTCTGACCTCGAAGCTGATCGACGGCACTTTCCCGGACTACCAGCGCGTCATTCCGACCGGCAACGACAAGAAGCTGATCATCGACCGCCAGAGCTTCGCCGCCGCCGTCGATCGCGTCTCGACCATCTCCTCCGAACGCGGCCGCGCGGTGAAGCTTTCGATCACCGAAGGCCAGGTGACGCTTGCCGTCAACAATCCGGATTCGGGCAGCGCCACCGAGGAGCTGGCGGCCGACTATTCGTCCGACCCGATCGAGATTGGCTTCAACGCCAAATATCTGCTCGACGTCGCTGCTCAACTCACCGGCACGGAAGCCAAGTTCATGCTGGCCGATGCCGGCTCGCCGACGCTGATCCACGACATGGCCGATGAGACCGCGCTCTACGTGCTGATGCCGATGCGGGTGTAGCCGCACTGCGGCACACTGCAGCATAGTGATTGCGGCGACTTCTATAGGCGGATAGCGGTTGCCGGAACAAAATCACATAAGTAAGCTCACACTTACGAATTTCCGCAATTATGCGGCGTTGTCGATCGGCTTTTCACCCGGCGCGGTGGTGTTTTCCGGCGACAATGGCGCCGGCAAGACCAATCTCCTGGAAGCCATCTCGCTGCTGACGCCTGGCCGCGGCCTGCGCCGTGCGCCCTATGTCGACGTGGCCCGCGAAGGCGGCGATGGCGGCTTTGCGCTGCACGCAAGGCTCGACGGGCCGGAGGGGCAGGTCGAGATCGGCACCGGCATCACCGGGGGTGAAGCGGCCGGCGAGGGCGGTCGCAAGGTGCGCATCAATGGCGCGCCGGCACGGTCGGCCGACGCCATGCTGGAATGGCTGCGCGTGGTCTGGCTGACGCCGGCCATGGACGGCCTGTTCCCCGGACCTGCCGCCGACCGGCGGCGCTTTCTCGACCGGCTGGTTTTGGCTGTCGATCCTGGCCACGGCCAGCGTGCGCTCGATTACGAGAAGGCGATGCGCGGACGTAACCGCTTGCTTACGGAAGGCTCGCGCGACGGCGCCTGGTTCGACGCCATCGAGATGCAGATGGCCGAAACCGGCGTGGCGATCGCGGCTGCGCGCGCCGAACTGGTACGCCTGCTTACCGCCATGATCGACAGGCTGCCTTCCAGCGGGCCGTTTCCGCAGGCCGACATCAGCCTCTCCGGCGACCTTGAAAGCGACGTCGCCACAGCACCCGCCGTGGACGTCGAGGAACGCTATCGCGCCGCCCTTGCCGACGGCCGCGAGCGCGACCGCGCCGCCGGACGCACGTTCGATGGCCCGCACCGTTCGGATCTGCTGGTGCGCCACCGCCCCAAGGCGATGCCGGCCGAACTCTGCTCGACCGGAGAGCAGAAGGCGCTGCTGGTCGGCATCGTGTTGTCGCACGCAAGGCTGACCGGCGAGATGTCGGGGATGACGCCGATCCTGTTGCTCGACGAGATTGCCGCGCATCTCGATGCCGGCCGGCGCGCCGCGCTGTTCTCGATCCTGGAAGAGCTGAGCTGCCAGGCCTTCATGACCGGAACCGACGCCGCGCTGTTTTCCAGCCTGAGGGGACGCGCGCAGTTCCTCACCGTCGACCACGGCACGGTTGGGCCAACCGAAGAGACCTGACAAGGTTTTTGCTCCGCTATATGGTCGGGCAATGACCCCTGCCGCCCTCACCGACGAAGAACTCGAACGCTATGCCCGCCACATCGTGCTGCCCGAGATCGGCGGCGCCGGCCAGCAGAGGCTGAAGCGGGCGCGGGTACTGGTGATCGGCGCCGGCGGCCTCGGCGCGCCGGTGCTGGAATATCTCGCTGCCGCCGGCGTCGGCACGCTTGGAATCGTCGACGACGATATTGTCTCGCTGTCCAATCTGCAGCGGCAAGTGATCCACGCCACCGATACGGTCGGCACGGCGAAGACCGAGAGCGCCAAAGCAGCGATCGCCCGGATCAATCCCCATGTCGCGGTGGAATTGCACGATTTCAGGCTGACGGCCGACAATGCTGCCGTTCTCGTCGCGCGCTACGACGTGGTCGTCGACGGCTCCGACAATTTCGAGACGCGCTATGTGGTGGCGGATGCCTGCGCGGCGGAAAAGCGGCCGCTCGTGCATGCCGCCGTCGGCCGCTTCGACGGCTCAGTGACGGTGTTGATGCCGTTCGGCACCGGCGCCGACGGCAAGCCGAACCCTGGATATCGCGACCTCTTTCCCGAAGCGCCGCCAGAGGGGCTGGTGCCGTCCTGCGCCGTGGCCGGGGTCGTCGGTGCGCTGACCGGCGTCGTCGGCACGCTGCAGGCGATGGAAGCCATCAAGCTGATCACCGGCATCGGCGAACCACTGGTCGGCCGGCTGCTGCTCTACGATGCGCTGTCGGCGCGCTTCGACACGATCCGCTACAAGAGAAACTGAGCTTATGGATCAGTCCACCAGCGTTCTTGTTACGCAGCTCGCCTCCGATTTCGAGCGCTGGGACGAACTGCTCAGCCTGATCATGCGCGCCTTTGCACCGATGGACGGCGTCATCGACCCGCCCTCCTCGGCACATCTGCTGAACGCCGGAAACCTCAGGGACAAGGCTGGCCGCGAGACCGTGTTGCTGGCCCTGCAGGATGACAGGATCGCCGGCTGCGTTTTCGCGCTGGAGAGAGCCGATGATTTCTACATCGGCAAGCTCGCCGTCGAACCTGAGCTTCAAGGGCAAGGCATCGGCAGGCGGCTGATGCAGGCTGTCGAATTTCTCGCCCGCAGCCGGAACAAACCGGCCATCGAACTGCAGACGCGAATCGAACTGACCGTAAATCATGCAACCTTTGCCGGTCTCGGCTTTCGCGAGACTGAACGCACCGCGCATGACGGCTATGACCGGCCGACCTCGATCACCTTGCGCAAGGAGTTGGCGTGAGCCTTGCACTCAGCTCACAGGAGCAGACAGTCGCCTCCGGCCATGACGGGGCGGCGATGGCGATGCGCATCGTTGCCGAAAGCGCTGCGCTGCTCGGCGCGCCGCGACTGATCCCGATCGCCTCGACGCATATAGACGGCGCGCTCTATCACGGCGATTCCGGCACACTGTTTGCCGAAAGGCTGGTCGATAGCGGCGCCAGGGTCGCGGTGCGCTCGACGCTCAATGTCGGCGCGCTCGACCTGATGGGCTGCTCGCGCGTGCGCCTCGAAGAGCCGGCGCGCGGCATGGCGCGACGAATGATGGAGGCCTACCGCAAACTGGGCTGCGAGCAGAGCTGGACCTGCGCGCCCTATCAGGCCGGCCACAGGCCGGCGCTTGGCAGCGATGTCGCCTGGGGTGAATCCAACGCGGTGGTGTTCTGCAATTCGGTGCTGGGGGCACGCACCAACCGCTATGGCGACTTCCTCGACATCGCCTGCGCCATATCGGGGCGCGCGCCGGATTACGGCCTGCATCGCCCCGAGAACCGGCAGGCACGGCTGGTGTTCGATGTGTCCGGCCTCTCCGCCTCGTTCCTTGGATCCGAGATCGCCTGGCCGGTGCTGGGCAACCTCTACGGCCGTGAGGTCGGCAATGCGGTCGGCGTCGTCACCGGCATATCCAGCCATCCCGGTGAGGATGCGCTGAAGGCCTTCGGCGCGGCGGCGGCATCGTCGGGCGCCGTCGGCCTGTTCCATATCGCTGGGGTAACGCCAGAAGCGCCCGACGCCGAGACCATCCTGGTGGGCGGCAGGCCGGAAACGATGATCCGCGTAACGCCGGAGATGGCCATGAAGGCCCGCGCCGGCCTGTCCACCGCAGCCACGCAGACCGCCATCGATGCGGTGGCGATCGGCAGTCCGCATCTGTCGTCGGCCGAATTCGAAGCGCTGGAGCGGTTGATCGGCGGGCGCCGGCTTAGCGTGCCGATCTACGCCTGCACCGGCCGCCACGTGCTCACGACGCTCGAACAGAGTGGGCGCCGCAAAGCCCTCGAGGCGAGCGGTGTGGTCATTGTCGCCGACACGTGCGTGGTGGTGACGCCGATCCTGCCGGATCTGGCCGGCGGCGTGCTGATGACCAATTCGGGAAAGTTCGCGCAATACGCGCCGGGCAATACCGGTTACGCCGTGCTTTACGGCTCGCTGGCCGACTGCGTGGAAAGCGCGGTTGCCGGTAAGCCCAGGTTTACGGATATCGCCGCATGAATGCTGCAGCCGACATACTGGTGCGGGGCAGCGGAGGCGAAGGGCTGGCCTTGGTGCTGACCGCGCCGATCAGCTTCTGGGGTGGCGTCGATCCGAAGAGTGGCCGCATCGCCGATGTCCGCCACCCCCAGTATGGCGAAACCATTTCCGGTCGCGTGCTGTTCCTGCCCGGCACGATCGGCTCGTCCTCAGCGTCCGCCGTGCTGATGGAACTCGTCCACAATGGCCATGCGCCGACGGCACTCGTGCTGCACGAGCCGGACGCGATCCTGCTGCTTGGCTTGATTGTGGCCAGGGAAATGGGCTGGCGGACGCCGGTAGCGCTCAGGCTCAGGCGCGACGCTTTTGAGGCCTATCGCGGCAAGCGTGTGAGTGTCGCGGCGGATGGCGCCCTCACAACCGCATCCTGAACGCGGCCCGCTTCAAGTCCGTAGCGGCAGCACGCGGTCCGGCGGCCGGTGGCCGTCGAAGAAGGCGCGGATGTTGATGATCACCTTCTCGCCCATGTCGATGCGGCCCTCGATCGTCGCCGAACCCATATGCGGCAAAAGCACGACCTTGTTCTTGGCGGCAAGCTTCAGCAGTTTCGAGTTCAGCGCCGGTTCGTGCTCGTAGACGTCGAGGCCGGCGCCGGCGATCTTGCCGTCCTGGATCAGCTTGACCAGCGCTTCCTCGTCGATGATGTCGCCGCGCGCGGTGTTGACCACATAGGCGGTGGGCTGAAGCAGAGCCAGGCGCCGCGCCGAAAGCAGATGAAAGGTCGCCGGCGTCGACGGGCAGTTGATCGAGATGATGTCCATGCGGGCAAGCATCTGGTCGAGGCTTTCCCAATAGGTCGCCTCCAGCCCTTCCTCGACTGCCGGCAGCACGCGATGGCGGTTATGGTAGTGGATCGACAGGCCGAAAGCCTTTGCGCGCCTCGCAACCGCAGTGCCGATGCGGCCCATGCCGACGATACCGAGGCGCTTGCCCCAGATGCGCCGGCCGAGCATCCAGGTCGGCGACCAACCGGCCCATTTCTTGTCGCTGGTGAGCACATTGGCGCCTTCGGCCAGCCGCCGCGGGCCGGCCAGCATCAGCGCCATGGTCATGTCGGCCGTATCTTCGGTCAGCACGTTCGGCGTGTTGGTGACGGTAATGCCTTTCTTGGCCGCCGCAGCGACATCGATCTTGTCGACGCCATTGCCGAAATTGGCGATCAGCTTGAGATTGTCGCCGGCCTGGGCAATCAGCGCCGCATCGATCTGGTCGGTGATGGTCGGCACCAGCACATCGGCTTCCTTGATCGCCGCGACCAGCTCCGGCTGCGTCATCGGCCTGTCCTCGACATTCAGCCTGGCGTCGAAGAGTTCGCGCATGCGGGTCTCGACCGGATCGGGCAGCTTGCGCGTGATGACGACGAGAGGCCGTTTTTTGCCTGCCATTGTTTCCTCGAACCCGATCTCGTTGAGACCTCTTTAACCAAGACAGGCGAAACTGAATACCGGTCGCGGTGCCTGCCACTCCTGTAACAAGCGGTGCCGCCGAAGACAAAGAAAAAGGGGCGCCCGGACCAAAGGGCACGCGCCGAAAGGAATGAAAGTGTCTGGTTTCGCGTCGCTTCGCCTGATCCTCAGCGCAGCGCTTCTCGGCGCTCTCCTGCATTTCCCGCAAGCCGCGGCGCAAGGTGCCGCCGCACCTGTGCAGACGGTCACGCTCGGGCCGAGCGGCCTGCCGCTGCCGCGTTTCGTCAGCCTGAAATCGGCTCGCGTCAACTCGCGCGTTGGGCCCGGCGCCAACTATTCCGTCGACTGGATGTACACAAAGGCCGGCCTGCCGATGGAGATCATCCAGGAATTCGATACCTGGCGGCGCGTGCGCGATGCCGATGGCTCGGAGGGTTGGATCAACCAGTCGCTGCTGTCGGGCCGCCGGACCGCGATCGTCGCCCCCTGGCAGCGCACCAAGGGGGGCCGAATCAATCTGCTCGACGATGCCGACAAGGACGCCAGCGTCATCGCCATCATCGAGCCGGGCGTTACGGGCACGATCAAAACCTGCGATGGCCAGTGGTGCGAAATGACCTTCGACGGCCACACCGGCTGGATCGCCCAGTCGCAGGTGTGGGGCGCCTATCCCGGCGAGCACGTCAAGAATTGAGATTGCTGGAGGCCTAACGGCCGATACGGCCGAGATGGGTGTCCTGAAAACCGGTCGACAGTTTGAGACCGTAGCCGAGCGCGCGGTCGACGGCGATGTGGATGATCCAGATCAGACCAATCGCGGTCGCCGTCGAATTGGCCAGAACATATCCGGCGAGCGCCAGCAACAGCGGGACGATCAATATGTGCAAGGCATTGTAAGCGACAGCGCCGATCCGTGCCCCGGCGAGATAGCCCAGCATCGACAGGTCTGGCGCCAGGATAAGCAGGGCGAACAGCCCCCAGGAAACGCCTGACGCGGCATAGGCGACTATAGCCACGACCGCGACCGCAACCCATTCGAGCCGGATTGCAAAATCGACAGGTTTCACGGGTTGGGGCTTAAACGCTGCGTTTCGGGCGCAGCCTCACCACGATGTCGACATTGGCGATCTCCATGCCTGCGGGTGGCTCCGGCAGGTTGGAGACGGTCACCGGACCGCTTTCTATATCGAAGATCCTGTTTTCGCCTTCGATGTAAAAATGATGGTGATCGGAGGTGTTGGTGTCGAAATAGGTCTTGGACCCCTCGACCGCCAGGATGCGCAGCAGGCCGGCCTGGGTGAACTGGTGAAGCGCGTTGTAGACGGTGGCGAGCGAGACCGGCACGCCGGCGGCGACCGCCTCTTCATGCAGTTCCTCGGCCGAAAGGTGGCGGTCGCCCTTGGCAAACAGCAGATCGGCCAGCGCAATGCGTTGGCGTGTCGGCCTAAGGCCGGCTTCGCGAACCCGCTTGTCCACAGCGACATTTTCCTTCCGGCAGCCCAGATCCATCTATCCGTCCAAGCCCACAGTTCTGCCTCAAGACACGCCCAGAGTGACGAAAAAACGTCATCAACCGAAACTGGATACCTCCCGACATATATTCTGTTGGCGGAATACGATCAATAGAGCGACGTGCGTCCAGTTGGACGCACTAAGTGCGCTCTATCGCTTTTTTGGCGTCGCATCGTGCTTTCCGGAATCGAAATCGATTTCGGGCCGATGCGAGAGCGCGCATTGACCCGGGCAGACGGGCGGGTTAAGCGCAAACGCCGGTTTCCGGCCCGAAAGGGATTGTGTTAGGAAACCAACGACAAGGGCGCCCCACCGCCCGGGACATTATGGGGACGAGACATATGGCGGGTTCGAAATCCAGCTACGGTTATGAGGAATTGCTTGCCTGCGCCCGCGGCGAGCTGTTCGGGCCCGGCAACGCCCAGCTACCCTACCCGCCCATGCTGATGTTCGACCGCATCACCGAGATCAGCGAGACCGGCGGCGCCCACGACAAGGGCTTCATCCGCGCCGAATTCGACATCAAGCCGGACCTGTGGTTCTTCGCCTGCCATTTCATCGGCAATCCGATCATGCCTGGGTGCCTGGGCCTCGATGCCATGTGGCAATTGACGGGGTTCTACCTCGGCTGGCTCGGCGAGCCGGGCAAGGGCATGGCGCTGTCGACCGGCGAGGTCAAGTTCAAGGGCATGGTGACGCCTTCGGTCAAGAAGGTGGAATACGGCATCGATTTCAAGCGCGTCATGCGTGGACGCCTGGTGCTCGGTATCGCCGATGGCTGGCTTAAGGCCGACGGCGAACCCATATACGCTGCGACAGACCTCAAGGTGGGGCTGTCCAAGCAATCGGCCGCCTGACCGGCGCCACTGCAGCAGGGCGTTCCCGGACGCGCAACGACGCTGCGGCATTTTGATTTTGCGTATGATCGCCGGCCAAAACCGGCTACGGTTTCGGGATCATCCGCTGGAAGGAGTTGCGAATGAGAAGGGTCGTCGTCACAGGCCTCGGCATCGTATCGTCGATCGGCAACAACGCCAACGAGGTGCAATCCTCGCTCCACGATGCCAAATCGGGCATTAGCTTCTCCGATTCCTTCGCCGAACACGGCTTCCGCTGCCAGGTCTGGGGCGCGCCGACGCTCGACCCGACCCCTATGATCGACCGGCGTGCCATGCGCTTCCTGAGCCAGGGCGCGGCCTGGAACCATGTCGCGATGGACCAGGCGATCGCCGACGCCGGGCTTGGCGAAAGCGACATCACCAATGAGCGCACCGGCATCGTCATGGGCTCGGGCGGCCCCTCGACCCGCACCATCGTCGAGGCGGCCGAGACCACGCTCAAGAACAACAGCCCCAAGCGCATCGGTCCGTTCGCGGTGCCGAAGGCGATGTCGTCGACCGCGTCGGCGACGCTCGCCACCTGGTTCAAGATCCACGGCGTCAACTATTCGATCTCGTCGGCCTGCTCGACCTCGGCGCATTGCATCGGCAACGCCTACGAACTGATCCAGTGGGGCAAGCAGGATGTGATGTTTGCCGGCGGCCATGAGGACCTCGACTGGACGATGTCGGACCTGTTCGATGCCATGGGGGCGATGTCGTCGAAGTATAACGACAAGGCGTCAACAGCTTCCCGCGCGTATGACGCCAATCGCGATGGCTTCGTCATCGCGGGCGGCGCGGGCGTCCTCATCCTGGAGGAGCTCGAACACGCCAAGGCGCGCGGCGCCAAGATCTACGCTGAGATCGTCGGCTATGGCGCGACGTCGGACGGTTACGACATGGTGGCGCCGTCGGGCGAAGGCGCGGTGCGCTGCATGCGCCAGGCTCTGGCGACGGTGTCCGCGCCGGTCGACTACATCAACACCCACGGCACCTCGACGCCGGTCGGCGATTCCCGGGAAATGGGCGCCATCCGAGAGGTGTTCGGCGACACGATGCCGTTCATCACCTCGACCAAGTCGCTGACCGGCCATTCCCTTGGTGCCGCCGGCGTACAGGAATCGATCTACTCGATCCTGATGATGCAAGGCGGCTTCATCGGCGAGAGCGCCCATATCGAAAACCTCGATCCCGAATTCGAGGGCATGCCGATCGTGCGCAAGCGCATCGACGACGCCAGGATCGACACGGTTTTGTCCAACTCGTTCGGCTTCGGTGGCACCAACGCAACGCTGATTTTCCAGCGCTATTCCGCATAAGGCCAGCGTTTTATTGTAGGGGGATTGCCGGCCATGGACGGACTGATGAAGGGCAAGCGCGGGCTTGTCATGGGCGTCGCCAACGATCATTCGATCGCCTGGGGCATCGCCAGGAAATTGTCCGAACACGGGGCGGAGCTTGCCTTCACCTATCAGGGCGACGCCTTCGGGCGCCGCGTCAAGCCGCTTGCCGAGAAACTTGGGGCGTCACTGGTGGTGCCGTGCGACGTCGAGGACAGCGCATCGGTCGCCGCCACCTTCGAGACGCTCGGCAAGGAATGGGGCGGGCTCGACTTCGTCGTCCACGCCATCGGCTTTTCCGACAAGAACGAGCTCAAAGGGCTCTACGCCGACACCAGCCGCGACAATTTCGTCCGCACCATGGTCATCTCCTGCTACTCCTTCACCGAGGTCGCCCGCCATGCCGCCCCGCTGATGAGCGAAGGCGGCGCGATGATCACGCTGACCTATGCCGGCTCTGTCCGCGTCATGCCGAACTACAACGTCATGGGCGTCGCCAAGGCCGGGCTGGAAGCCAGCGTGCGCTATCTCGCCAACGATTATGGCCCGCGCGGCATCCGGGTGAACGGCATATCGGCGGGACCGGTGCGTACTTTGGCCGGCGCCGGAATCTCGGACGCCCGCCACATGTACTCCTACCAGCAGCGCAACTCGCCGCTGCGCCGCACGGTGACCATCGACGAGGTCGGCGGCTCGGCGCTCTATCTTTTGTCCGACCTCTCGTCAGGCGTCACCGGCGAAATCCATTATGTGGATTCCGGCTATCACATCGTGTCGATGCCAACCCTGGATGAGTTGAAGCAGACCGACAGCGTACGCGATTAACTCACCAGTAAAATTAGATGCATCGGCGGAAACTCATTTTAAGGAGATATCCGCTAGAAGTCTTATGGGCTTGGGCTCTGCGCGTTCTTGCTGGGCGCAAAGGATACTTTAGCCTTTATGAATTTGCGCTTGATATTTCCGAAAGTCGAGTTGATTTCGGGATCATGCGACAGGGACTGAGCAATGCCTGCTGTCACCAACCCGAAGCGAACACCTGTGTTCCGGCTGCTCACCGTCGCCAGTTCGGGCCTTGGCAGTTTCATCCTTGGGCTTTGGGGCCTCCGGCATGGTTTCGGGGACGGCTTTGCCGGCATGCAGGCGGAAACCATGATCGGCATCGCGTCGGCGCTATGCGCGCTGGCCGCCGCCGGTGCTGCCTTGTCCTTCTTCGCCGGCGTCGATGAATCGGTGGACTACGTTTTCAACGAAACCCATTTTGACAAGCTGACCGGGCTTTTTGCGCGGCCGGCGATGGTCGGCAGGATTGCCGACGCGGCGTCCGCGACGATCAGGACCGGTGAGCCGGTGTTCCTCATCGACATCGACATCGACCGCTTCAAGCAGATCAACGACGCCATCGGCTACAGCCATGGCGACGAACTGATCCGCGGCTTCACCAAGCGGTTGAAGGCCTGCATGCCCGAAGGCGCGGTGATGGGGCGCATCGGCGCCGGCGAGTTCGCTATCCTTGTCTGGGAACACCAACTCCAAAGGTCCATGGAAAGCACCGTCGAAACCATGATCGAGGAGATGCTGAAGCCGTACCAGCTCGATTCCCACCTGCAGTCGGTCGGCCTGTCGGTCGGCATCGTGGCGATGCCAAAGGATGGCGTCGATCCGGTCCTCATCCTGCGCCGCTCCAACCTGGCGCTGCAGAATGCCCGCGCCGGCGGCGTGGGCAACTGGTCGGTCTTCCATTCCGACATGGGCCAGGTCGCCGACTACCGCCACTGGATCGAATCCGAACTGCACATCGCCTTCGTCCGTGGCGATTTCGACCTTCACTACCAGCCGCAGCTCGACCTGCCGACCGGCCGTATCGTCGGCTACGAGGCGCTGATCCGCTGGAAGCACCCGGAACGCGGCATGATCCCGCCGATGGAATTCATTCCGATCGCCGAAGAGACCGGCATGATCCACCCGATCGGCAATTGGGTGCTGAACAAGGCCTGCAGCGATGCCCGTCATTTGCCCGAGGACTGCTTCGTTGCCGTCAACATCTCGCCGGTCCAGTTCATGACCAAGGATTTCGTCGGCATCGTGCGCGATACGATGGCCAGCACCGGCATCAAGCCGTCGCGGCTGGAGCTCGAAGTGACCGAGACGGCGATGATGCAGGACCGCGACCGCGCTGCCACCATCCTGCAGCAGCTTGCCGACATGGGCATTTCGGTGGCCGTCGACGATTTCGGCACCGGCTATTCCAATCTCAGCTACCTGATCGACTTCGCCTTCGGCAAGCTGAAGATCGACCGCTCCTTCGTCAGCCGCATCGACACCGATTCGAATTCGGGCGCCGTCGTCTCTACCATCGTCGGCCTGTCGCGGGCGCTCGGCGTCGGCATCATCGCCGAAGGCGTCGAGACCGAGAACCAGGCGACGCTTTTGCGAGCAGCTGGTTGCGAGATGGTGCAGGGCTATCTGTTCGGCAGGCCGGCGCCGCTCAAGATCAAGCCTGGCGATATCAGACCGACCATTCCCGTCCACGAGCCGGCGCGCATCGTCAGCATGCATTGAGGCGACCGGCACCGTCCTATCGGCGCGCGGAGAAAACCTTGAACATGCCGTCGCGGGCGAGCTCGGCATGGCTGGAGAAGACGGCCTTCAGAACCGGTTCGTAAGGCAGCTGACGGTTCGCCACCATGAACAGCCGCCCGCCCGGCTTCAGCGCCTTGCCCGCCGCCTGGATCATGCCGGCGCCGATTTCCGGCTCGGCCGCCCGGCTGCGATGGAAGGGCGGGTTCATGACGATGGCATCATAGCGCCGCTCGACCGGCTCCCTCAGCAGATCGGTCCAAAAGAAGCCGGGCTCGAAGCCTGTCTGGCCGATATTGCCCTTGGCCGCCTCAAGCGCGTCGAAATCCGCTTCGTAAAGGTCGAGCCCCGTTATACCGGATGAACGTGCCGCGACCTCGGCGGCGACATAACCCCAGCCGGCGCAGAAATCAGCAATGTTGCCGCGCAGGTCTTTGGGCAGGTTGTCGACCAGAAGTTTCGAGCCGGCGTCGATCCGGTCGAAGGAGAACATGCCCGGCGCAGTGCGGAAGCGGTCCTCTACGACCAAGGCAGGATTGGCGACGCGCAGTTTTTCCGCAGGCGCCAGATCGACCGGACGGCGAAGCCAGAAGGCGATGCCGTGATATTTCGGCAGATGCCCTTCGATGGGGACAAGCTCGTCGATGCGCTTGCGCAGGCTGGCGATGCCTTCGTCCTTACCGCCGGCGACAATGATCAGACCGCCCGGCGTGACGCGTTCGATCGCCTCGGCAATACGCATCTCGTTTAGCCCACGATGGCGGCCGGCAAGCACGAGCGCTGCATCGAATGCATCGCCTTCCGAGCGGGGCGTTACCTTGTGACCGGCACGCTCCAGCGCTCGGAGATGCGGCCGGAAACCCTGTGCAAGATGGAGCTCTGCCTCGAAGCCTTCCGGCAAGCGGAAGCCGGGCTCCGCACCCAGGAACAACACACGCTCGCCCTTTTGCGGCAGAGGGAGCCCCTCGGCCTCGAAGGGATGGAACAGTGTCTTCAGCGGCTCAGCGGCCATTCTTCGATTCTCATGTCGTAGACGGGTATTAAACGAAAACGGGCGCGACATAAGCCGCGCCCGTTCAACTCTATTGTCAGACCACTCAGGCGGCGTTTTCTTCGCCTTCGGCCTTCTTGTCGCGGGCGATTTCCTTGCCGGTGGCCTGGTCGACGACCTTCATCGACAGGCGGACCTTGCCGCGCTCGTCGAAGCCCATCAGCTTGACCCAGACCTTGTCGCCTTCCTTGACGACGTCCGAGGTCTTGGCGACCCGGTCGTTGGCAAGCTGCGAGATGTGGACGAGGCCGTCACGCGGACCGAAGAAGTTGACGAAAGCGCCGAAGTCGGCGGTCTTGACGACCGTGCCTTCGTAGATTTCGCCGACTTCCGGCTCGGCGACGATGGTATGGATCCACTTCTTGGCCGCCTCGATCTCCTTGGCGTTCGACGAAGCGATCTTGACCGTGCCGTCGTCCTCGATGTTGATCTTTGCGCCGGTCTTCTCGACGATCTCACGGATAACCTTGCCGCCGGAGCCGATCACGTCGCGGATCTTGTCGGTCGGGATGTGCATAACCTCGATGCGCGGTGCGAACTCACCGAGTTCGGGGCGGGCGCCGGTCAGAGCATGCGCCATCTCGCTGAGGATATGCTGGCGGCCGTCCTTGGCCTGGTCCAGCGCGATCTTCATGATCTCCTCGGTGATGCCCTCGATCTTGATGTCCATCTGCAGCGAGGTGATGCCGCCTTCGGTACCGGCAACCTTGAAGTCCATGTCGCCGAGGTGATCTTCGTCACCCAGGATGTCGGACAGAACCGCGAAGCGCTCGCCTTCCTTGATCAGGCCCATCGCGATACCAGCAACCGGCTTGGCCAGCGGAACGCCGGCATCCATCAGCGCCAGCGATGTGCCGCAGACGGTGGCCATCGACGACGAACCGTTGGACTCGGTGATCTCCGAGACGACGCGCAGCGTGTAGGGGAACTGGTCCGCGCTCGGCAGCATCGGACGGATGGCGCGCCAGGCGAGCTTGCCGTGGCCGATTTCGCGGCGGCCCGGCGAACCCATGCGGCCGGTCTCGCCGACGGAGTAGGGAGGGAAGTTGTAGTGAAGGAGGAACTTCTCCTTGTACATACCGGTCAGCGAATCGACATACTGCTCGTCCTCGCCGGTGCCCAGCGTGGCAACGACCAGCGCCTGGGTCTCGCCGCGGGTGAACAGCGCCGAACCGTGCGTGCGCGGCAGGACGCCGACTTCCGAGACGATCTTGCGGACAGTCTTGAGGTCACGGCCATCGATGCGCGAACCGGTGTCGAGGATGTTCCAGCGCACGACCTTGGCCTGGAGTTCCTTGAACACCGAACCGATCTGCTCGGAGGTGTACTTGGCGTCTTCGCCTTCAGCCGGGGCAAACGCAGCCTTGACCTTCGCCTTGACGGCGTCGACGGCAGCGTAGCGCTTCTGCTTGTCGACGTTCTTGTAGGCATTGCTGAGCTCGTCGCCGACGATCTTCAGCATTTCGGCTCCAAGCGCGGAGTAGTCCGGCGCCGTGAAATCGCGCGGCTCCTTGGCGGCAACTTCGGCCAGCTTGATAATGGCGTCGATCACCGGCTGGAAGCCCCTGTGGCCGAACATGACGGCGCCGAGCATCAGCTCTTCGCCGAGTTCCTTGGCTTCGGACTCGACCATCAGCACGGCGTCGGCGGTGCCGGCGACAATGAGGTCGAGCCTGGATTCCTGCATCTCATCGACATGCGGGTTGAGCACGTATTCGCCGTTGATGTAGCCGACTCGGGCGCCGCCGATCGGGCCCATGAAGGGAACGCCCGACAGCGTCAAAGCGGCCGAGGTGGCGACGATCGACACGATATCGGGATCGTTCTCGAGGTCATGCTGGACGACGGTGACGACGATCTGGGTGTCGTTCTTGTAGCCGTCGGCGAAGAGCGGGCGGATCGGGCGGTCGATCAGGCGGGAAACCAGCGTTTCCTTTTCGCTCGGACGTCCCTCGCGCTTGAAGTAGCCGCCGGGGATCTTGCCGGCGGCGTAGGTCTTTTCCTGGTAGTTGACGGTCAGCGGGAAGAAATCGAGGCCTGGCTTCGGCTCCTTCATCGAAACGACGGTGGCGAGAACCTTGGTTTCGCCGTAGGTCGCAAGCACCGCGCCGTCAGCCTGACGTGCGATCTTGCCGGTTTCCAGGATGAGCGGACGGCCGCCCCATTCGATTTCCACTTTGTGGTAGTTGAACATATCTTGTCCTTAATAAGCGGAAAGGGCCGCGCCGTTTCACGGTGCGCGGATGCCCTTTCCCTGGCTTCCTTTCTCGGGCAGCCACGGGCAAGACAACGGGAAGCTCGGGTAGATTTCGGCACTGGTTAGCGCACGAGCGTCCTGCAATCCTGCCCCATGACCGTCCATGGGCGGTTTCGAGTGGCCTCTGCGCGCTCGAAACCGGGTCTAGCCAATCGATGCGACTGGCAGAATGCGCGACCGGCGGGCTCTCCTTCGAAAGCCCGCCGGTCAATTCGTCAACGGCGCAGACCGAGCTTCTCGATCAACGTCTGATAGCGCGCGTCATCCTTGCGCTTGAGATAATCAAGCAGGCTGCGGCGCTGGGAGACGAGAGCGAGCAGACCACGGCGGGAATGGTTATCCTTCTTGTGGTCCTTGAAGTGGTCGGTCAGGTTCTTGATGCGCTCGGAAAGGATGGCCACCTGGACTTCCGGAGACCCGGTATCGCCCTTGGCGGTTGCGAATTCACCCATCAATTCCTGTTTGCGCTCGGCAGTAATCGACATCGTGTTTTTCCTTATCTGTTTGAGGAAACGGGTCGCCCTCAGCCGGGATGTCGTCCAGCAGGGGCCGGTGCAAGCAAAGCGACATGGCGCGATGCTGCGGCGCATATAGGGCAATTCCCCGGAAAACACCAGCCCATTCATAAAGCCGGCTTGTCGCAGCCCTTTGCTCGGGAATCCAGGATTCCCCTGACACCGAAACCTTACAGCCACTTCTTGCTTTTGAAGAAGACGATCAGCCCGACAGCAACGGCCAGCATGAACAGCAGCGAAGCCGGGTAGCCATAGTAGGCTTTCAGTTCCGGCATGTTCCACGGCGAGCTCTCGGGATCGAAATTCATCCCCCAGATACCGACCAGGAAGGTTAGCGGCATGAAAATCACCGAGACGATGGTGAGATAAGAGATCACATCGTTGGTGCGTGCCTGGCTCAGCGACAAATGCATTTCGATCAAGCCGGTCAGCATATCACGCTGGTTCTCGACCAGCTCGATCAGCCGCAATGCGTGGTCGAGCGTGTCGTTGAAGAAGATTTTCGTCTCCGGCTTCACATAGGGCACGTCGTTGCGGATCAGCGTCGCCAGCGCGTCGCGCATCGGCCACAGCACGCCCTTGAGCACATTGGCGTCGCGCCGCAATTCGTGCAGCTGGCGCATCTGATGCTTGTGAGGCGTGTTGAGCATCTCGTCCTCGATGCCATCGACCTCCTCGCTAGCGGCCTCAATCGGCGGGAAATAGCTGTCGACGATGGAGTCGATGAGCGCATAGGCCAGATAGTCGGCGCCGCGCATCCGCAAGCGGTTGGGCAACGCTGCCGCGATGCGCTTGCGTACGGGGTCGAACGGATCGCCTTCGCGCTCCTGGAAGGTGACGACGAATTTCTTGCCGAAGAACACCGCGATCTGCTCATAGCGATGCACCTTGACGTCGTCGATCATGCGCATGACGACGAAGGCGTGGTCCTCGAAGAAGTCGACCTTCGGCCGCTGGCCGGTGTTGACGACATCTTCCAGAGCCAGTGGATGCAGGTTGAAGATCCGGCCGATCTCCTCGATCAGCTGGATGTTGGCGAGACCGGTGCAGTCCAACCAGACGACCGGCCAGTTGTCGCAATGGGTGTTGAGATCGTCGATACTGGCATCGTTGATGGTCTTGAATTTTTCAGGCGAAATCAGCGTCAGCCGCAGCTCGGACCGTCGCGCCGCCGGATCGGCGATCAGCGTGCCAGGCGAGGCGCCAACCGGCGGCCGGCGCGTTGTCACCGGCGCCCGCTTCTTCACCGCCTCAGCCTTTGCCATGTGCCCCTCGGATGTGACGTCGACGTAAGACTAGACGAGAGTGGTCAGCCGGCAAAGACCCGCTTCGGCTTGAACATGCCCTGCTCGATGGCGCCGATGGCGACAAGCTTGCCGCGCGCGGTGGCGCAGGCTTCCTCGGCTTCCACGGGCGCGTCGCGGCCGCGGATGATGACGGGATTGCCAAGGCGGATCTTGGTCGCCGCTTCGTCGCTGATGGCGATCTGGGGCAGGCAGTCGAGCGCGGCGGCCGTGTCGACAAGCAGCGCATCGATGGCGCCAAAGTCGATCGGCGCATCGGCAACATCGGCGTCGCCCTCTCCGTCAGCTTCGCGCTGTTCGCCGAAACGGGCGACTTCCAGTTCGGCGAGGGTGACGAAATCCTCCTGGGTGAACGGCTCGACCTCGACCCGGCGCAATTCGGCGATATGACCGAAGCAGCCGAGGTCGCGGCCCATGTCGCGGGCCAGCGAGCGCACATAGGTGCCCTTGCCGCATTCGACCTCGAACAAAGTGTGGTCGGCAGCGTGCTCGACGATGTCCAGACGGCCGATCTCGATCTCGCGCGCGGGGATGTCGACCGCCTCGCCCCCACGGGCGAGATCGTAGGCGCGTTCGCCTGATATCTTGATGGCCGAGAATTGCGGCGGTGTCTGCATGATGACGCCGGTGTAGTTCGGCAGCAGCGCCCTGACGTCGTTTTCCGCCGGACGGCGGCCGGAACTTTGCGTCACCGGGCCTTCGAGATCGTCGGTCGAACGCTCCTCGCCCCAAGCGACGGTGAACCGGTAGATCTTGGCGCCGTCCTGTACATAAGGCACGGTCTTGGTTGCCTCGCCGAGCGCGATCGGCAGCATGCCAGAGGCCAGCGGGTCGAGTGTGCCGGCATGGCCGGCCTTTTCGGCCTGGAAAAGCCATTTGATCTTGGAGACGGCTTCGGTCGAACCCATGCCAACCGGCTTGTCCAGCACCACCCAGCCGGAGATCGGCCGGCCCTTCTTCTTGCCGCGGCGCCCCACTATTTCTCGTCCTTGTCGTTGTCTTCGCCATCGGCACCCAAGTCTCGCGCGACTTCGGGCGATTTCAGCAAATCGTTGATCCTGGCGAAATTGTCGAAGGACGTATCGAGCTTGAAGCGGAACTCCGGCATGAACTTCATCTGGCGGAGCGCGCCGGAGACGCGGCCACGGACGAACTTCGCATGCTTGTTGAGCGCGTCGATGACCGCACCCGTGTCCTTGGCGCCGAGCGGCGAAACGAAGGCCGTTGCGACCCTCAGATCAGTCGACATGCGCACTTCCGAGACCGAAACCACGGTGTTCTCGATCAGCGGGTCGATAATCTCGCCGCGCTGCAAGGTTTCCGACAGCGCATGGCGCACCTGTTCGGCGACGCGAAGCATGCGCTGGGATGGGCTGGAGGCGGTTGGACGGGGCATTTTTCTCAATCCGGAAAGCGTGAGGCGCGGGATGGGACCGTGCCGCATGTCTCATACTTGTTTCTATGCATGTCGTTTATCCCGCACTTTTGGGCGACAGGCATTAAAGTTAGGGCGGCGGTCTTTCGACCACCGCCCGGTCGTATCGACAGTATACGAACTCAGAGCGTCCGGGTCACCATCTCGACGCGGAAGCACTCGATGATGTCGCCAACGCGCATGTCCTCGTAGTTCTGGAAGGCCATGCCGCACTCCTGGCCGCCCGGAACTTCCGCGACTTCGTCCTTGAAGCGCTTGAGGGTCTTCAGCGTGCCTTCATGGATGACGACGTTGTCGCGGATCAGGCGCACGCCCGCTCCACGCTCGACCTTGCCTTCGGTGACACGGCAGCCGGCGATCTTGCCGACCTTGGTGATGTCGAAGATCTCGAGGATCTCGGCATTGCCGATGAAGGTCTCGCGGCGTTCCGGCGACAGCAAGCCGGAAAGTGCTGCCTTCACATCGTCGACGAGGTTGTAGATGATCGAGTAGTAGCGGATTTCGATGCCCGCGGCCGCCGCGGCCGCACGTGCCTGCACGTTGGCACGGACGTTGAAGCCGATGATCGCGGCCCCCGAGGTCTCCGCCAGCGACACGTCGCTTTCGGTGATGGCGCCGGCGCCGGCATGAACGATGCGCGCACGCACCTCGTCGGTGCCAAGCTTGTCGAGAGCGGCGTTGATCGCCTCGATCGAACCCTGCACGTCGCCCTTGATGACCAGCGGGAATTCCTTCAACCCGCTCGTCTGCAGCTGCGACATCATCTGTTCGAGCGAGCCGCGCTGGCCGGCATGGCGAGCCACTGCCTTCTCGCGCGCCAGACGCTGGCGATATTCGGTGATCTCGCGGGCGCGGGCCTCGTTGTTGACGACAGCGAAGCGGTCGCCGGCTTGCGGCGTGCCCTGCAGGCCAAGCACCTCGACCGGCATTGCCGGCGGCGCCTCCTTGATCTGCTCGCCACGGTCGTTGACCAGCGCGCGCACCCGGCCCCATTCGTTGCCGGCGACGAGGATGTCGCCCGGCATCAAAGTGCCGGTCTGCACCAGTACGGTGGCGACGGGGCCACGGCCCTTGTCGAGCTGGGCTTCGATGACCACGCCCTCGGCGGTACGGTCCGGATTGGCCTTGAGGTCGAGGATTTCGGCCTGCAGCAGGATCGCCTCGAGCAGCTTGTCGAGGTTGGTGCCCTTGGTCGCCGACACTTCGACGTCCAGCACTTCACCGCCCATCGATTCGACGAACACCTCATGGCGCAGCAGTTCCGACCGCACCTTCTGCGGATCGGCATCATGCTTGTCGATCTTGTTGATCGCCACGATGATCGGAACGCCGGCCGCCTTGGCATGGCTGATCGATTCGATGGTCTGCGGCATGACGCTGTCGTCGGCCGCCACCACCAGGATAGCGATGTCGGTCGCCTGAGCGCCGCGGGCGCGCATCGCCGTGAAGGCGGCGTGACCGGGCGTGTCGATGAAGGTGATCTTCTGACCGTTCTTCTCGACCTGGTAGGCGCCGATATGCTGGGTGATGCCGCCGGCTTCGCCGGAGACGACATTGGCATTGCGGATGGCGTCGAGCAGCGAGGTCTTGCCGTGGTCGACATGGCCCATGATGGTCACGACAGGCGGCCGCGACACCAGGTCCTCGGCATTGTCGGCAATGTTGAACAGGCCTTCCTCGATGTCGGACTCGGCGACGCGGCGGACCGTGTGGCCGAATTCGGTGGCGACCAGCTCGGCCGTGTCGGCGTCGATGATGTCGCCCGGCTTCAGGATCTGGCCCTGCTTCATGAAGTACTTGACCACATCGACAGCGCGCTCGGACATGCGCTGCGCCAGTTCCTGGATGGTGATGGTTTCAGGCAGGATCACTTCGCGCATAACCTTCTCGCGCGGCTCATTATGCATCGCGCGCTTGAATTTTTCCTGGCGGCGACGCATCGACGACAGCGAGCGGGCGCGCGCGTCCTCGTCGGAAAGCGCCGTGTTGAGGGTCAGCTTGCCGCGACGACGGTCTTCCTCGGCCTTGGTCGGCTTGGCCGGGCGCGCCACTTCGGGCGTAACCGGACGGCGTACCGGGGCGCCGGCGGCGGTGCGCTTCGGCTTGACCTCTTCCTCGTCGTCCGATGCCACAAGCTCGGCAGCCTGCGGCGCGCGGCGGCGCGCTTCTTCCTCGGCGCGGCGGCGGGACTCGGCCTCGGTCTGCAGGCGGGCTTCTTCCTCGGCCTGACGGCGCGCGGATTCCTCGCGCTCGCGCTTGCGGCGTTCCTCATCCTCGTTGCGGCGCTTGGCCTCTTCGATGGCGCGTTGGCGGTCCTCGACGTCGCGAACCTTGGAGCCTTCGAGCGCCCTGCGGCGCGCTTCCATTTCATTGCGCGACAGTTCGTTCAGCACCATGCCGCCGCGTTCGGCCGGCGGCGGCGGAGGCGGCGCCTTAGGCGCTTCCTGCACGACGGGGGCTGCCACTACCGCGGGCTTGGGCGTAAATACGGGTGCAGCCACCGGCTCCGGCTTGTCGCCGGGCATGGAGAATTTGCGCTTCTTGATCTCGACCTGGACCTGCTTGGTGCGGCCATGCGAGAAATTCTGTCGCACGACGCTCTGCTCTGTACCGGGGCGCTTCAGCGTCAAGGTCTTCTTCGGTGTAACACTCAACGTCTTATCGTCGCCCGATTTCGTATCGCTCATTCCATATCCTCTGCAGCATCATCTTCGTCAGCAACGGCCGCAAGCATTGCCAGATCGTCGGGGGTTCCGCCCCGATATCGGTCGAGCGCAACCATGCGCCTCTCAACCGCCTTGCCCGCGTCTCCCGCGAGAACGGCAGCATGTATCACATTTGTACCCCCCAATGCCAAGCTCAACTCGGCCTCGGAGAAAAGTTTGTAGGCAAGGACTGCCGGCCCGCCGAGGTGGACAGTTGCCCGCCGCGCCTGACTGATCTTGCGCACGCCATCGTCGGATGCCTCGGTCGCGTGGAGCACGAAAAGCGCCGACCCCGAGCGCACCGCGCTCTCGACCTTGGTTGCGCCGAGTGCGATCGAGCCAGCCTTGCGGGCAAGGCCAAGCATACCCAAAGCGGATCGTGCAAGCAGTCCGTCGACCATGCCGCCGAGATCGGGCGGCACGACGACCTGCGCCTTGAAGGCGCGGGCAAACAGGTTCTTCGCCGCCGCCTTGTCGATATGTAGGCGGTCGGCGCTCACCCAACAACCACGGCCGGGCAGATTTCTCTTCAGGTCAGGAACGACGGCCGAATCCGGGCCGACGACGAAACGGATCAGCTCATCCGGCTCGGCTTGCTTGCGCGTGACGATGCAGGTGCGATCGTTCATCTCGTCCTGGGGCGGGTTGTGTGCGATGCGGTTTCACCTCACGCACCAACGGCTTCGTCAGCCGGGACCTGTTCGGCTGCAAGCTCGTCTTCGGTGATCCAGCCGGCCTTGAGGCGGGCTGCCAGAACCATCTGCTCGGCGTCGGCGCGCGACACGCCGTGATTGGCGAGCACACCCGGGAATACCTTGGTCTCGCCGTCCTTGCGTTCCTTCCAGCCGGTCAGGTCGTCGGCGGCATAGCCGGCGAAATCCTCGATCGTCTTCACGCCATCCTCGCCGAGCGTCACCATCATGGCGGTGGTGACGCCAGGGATCTCGCGCAGTTCGTCGGTGACGCCCAGCGCCTTGCGCTTGTCGTCATGCTCGGCTTCGATCTTCTCCAGATATTCGCGGGCGCGGGTCTGGATCTCCGAAGCGGTGTCTTCGTCGAAACCGTCGATCGAGGCGATCTCGCCCGAATCGACGTAGGCAACTTCCTCGACGCTGGTGAAGCCTTCGGAGGCCAACACCTGGCCGACCATCTCGTCGACATCAAGGGCTTCCATGAACAGCGACGAGCGTTCGACGAATTCCTTCTGGCGGCGCTCAGACTCCTCGGCCTCGGTCAGGATGTCGATGTCCCAGCCGGTGAGCTGCGAGGCAAGACGCACGTTCTGGCCACGACGACCGATGGCAAGCGACAGCTGGTCATCGGGAACCACCACTTCGATGCGCTCGGCATCCTCGTCGAGCACGACCTTGGCGACTTCCGCCGGCTGCAGCGCGTTGACGATGAAGGAGGCAGCCGAAGGCGACCACGGGATGATGTCGATCTTTTCGCCCTGCAATTCGCCGACCACGGCCTGGACGCGGCTGCCGCGCATACCGACGCAGGCGCCGACCGGATCGATCGACGAGTCACGCGAAATGACGGCGATCTTAGCGCGCGAGCCTGGGTCGCGGGCGACCGACTTGATCTCGATGATGCCGTCATAGATTTCCGGCACTTCCATGGTGAAGAGCTTGGCCATGAACTGCGGATGGGTGCGCGACAGGAATATCTGCGGGCCGCGCTGTTCGCGGCGCACGTCGTAGACATAGGCGCGGACGCGGTCGCCGTACTTGTAGTTTTCACGCGGGATCAGCTCGTCGCGGCGGATAATCGCCTCGCCACGGCCGAGATCGACGATGACGTTGCCATATTCGACGCGCTTGACGGTGCCGTTGACGATCTCGCCGATGCGGTCCTTGTATTCGTCATACTGGCGGTCGCGCTCGGCCTCGCGCACTTTCTGCACGATGACCTGCTTGGCTGACTGGGCGGCGATGCGGCCGAAATCCATTGGCGGCAGCTGTTCGGCGATGAAGTCGCCAAGCTGGGCGTCCGGATTGCGCTCGCGGGCCGAGGAAATGGCGATCTGGGTGGCGTAGTCGTCGACCTTCTCGACCACTTCCATCAGCCGCTGCAGCTTCATCTCGCCGGTGTTGGCGTTGATGTCGGCGCGGATGTTGGTTTCCTGGCCGTAGCGCGAGCGCGCGGCCTTCTGGATCGCATCAGCCATGGCGGCAATGACGATCGACTTGTCGATCGACTTTTCACGCGCCACCGCGTCGGCGATCTGCAGCAGTTCAAGTCTGTTGGCGCTTACAACCATCTTATTTCTCCCGAGCTTGTTGCCGAGCTTTTAGGCCCGGCCGCTCATCATAGTTCCTGTTCGATTTCGTCTTCCGCGCCGCCTTCAGCACCTTCGGGTGCATCATCAGCTTCGCCGCGGCGTTTCTTGGCTTCCTTGCGTTCCCGGTTGTCCTTCGAAAGGGCATCGCGAATAAGGTCGTCGGTGAGGATCAGCCGCACATCGGCGATCGCGTCATAAGGAATGCGAACCGTCGGCTCTTCGCCGTAGGCGGCCTTGTCGCGCTCGAGCAGCATGTCGTCTTCGCCGGCTTCGGCGATCTTGCCCTTGAAGCGCTTGCGGTCGGCGACCGGCACCGAGGTTTCCATCTTCACCAGATGGCCGGTCCAGGTGACGAAATCCGACTTGCGTACCAGCGGCCGGTCGATGCCCGGCGACGACACTTCGAGATGATAGGCCTTCTCGATCGGGTCATCGACGTCGAGCGCCGGCGACACAGCGCGGCTGACCTCTTCGCAATCCTCGACGGTCATGGTGCCGTCCTCGCGTTCGGCCATGATCTGCAGCGTCAGGCCGTTCTGGCCCGACAGATGCACCCGCACGAGACGGAAGCCAATGCCTCGCAACACCGGCTGAACGATCAGCGCGATGCGCGCATCGATACCGCTTTCGCGGATGATGCGGTCGTCGGCTTCGCTTGCCGTTGCAGTCATGCGTTTCCTGTCGTTCTATGGGTCAGGATGATCGTCGTCCCGAACCATCTCTTTGCTGATGGCTGACCGGCAGGTAATAAAAAAGAGCGGGACCGGGTGGACCCACTCTTCGTCATACCGACCAAGAATTTGAGGCTGATATAGACGATCCCGGCCAGTGTTTCAAGTCTGTTGAGGGGCCGGGCAGAGTGCAGCCGGCGACGGCTGGCAGGATTGCGCGGGGCGCATGCCGGCTATGCGGTAACGGCCCTGTGATCCCGGATGTCACATCGCTATCTATGGTGCACTGCACAAATCAAAGATGAGCGCGCGGTGGCGCGCGAAAGGTCAAGACAATGAGCAACCGTACCGTGTTTTCCGCCATAGGCGACGCCTTTGCCCTGTTCGGCAGCGCCGTTGCCGCCTCGCGGGCCGTCGAAGCCGGCCGCAAGCCGCGCGCCAACGATCTGCGCCGGCTTGGCATGGACCCGACCGCTTTCGGCAAGATCGGCCGTTTCTGAAGCCAGACCGGCTGTCGATGCGGGACACTTTCCCGCATCGAACTATTTTCTGATGAAGGTGAGATAGGCCGGCCGTCGGCCCTCGCGAATGGCTTTCGCCTCGTAGCGTGTGCCCGGCCAGCCTTCATAGGGCCGATGCCAGTCGGCCCCATCTTGCGCCTGCCAGAGGAGCGCGCCATGCGCCCGGCAGTGCAACAAGGTCCAGTTCACATAGGTGTCGATGTCGGATGCGAAGCGGAATTTTCCGCCCGGCTTCAGCACGCGCGCGAACCGATCGAGGTTGAGCGGGCTGACAAAACGCCGCTTCCAGTGCTTTTTCTTCGGCCAGGGATCGGGGTAGAGCAGGTCGATGCCGTCGAGCGACGCCTGCGGCAACCAATCGAGCAGGCGCGTGGCGTCGTCGTCATAAACGCGAAGATTGGCAAGCGGCTTTTCCCGCACCGCCATCATCAGCTTGGCCATGCCGTTGACGAACGGCTCGACACCGATGAAGCCGGTCGCCGGTGCCTCCGTGGCACGGTGCAGCAGATGCTCACCGCCGCCGAAGCCGATTTCCAGCCGAACCGTTGAAACATCCGCTGAGAATAGCGCGCGCAATTCTGCCGGTGCCTGGACGGAGAGGTCGAGGCCATAGGCCCCAAGACCGCTTTCCAGCGCCGCCGCCTGCTGCGGGCGAATGGTCTTGCCGTGCCGGCGGCCGAAGAACCCTTCGGTCGCGCGGCTCCGCCTGTCCTGTGGATCCATGGCCTGGTCGCGCGCCGCGCTTAGATTGAGATGAGATTTGGGATTGAGATGAGATTTGGCTGAAATCTCATCTCAATCTAATCCTTTGTTGGAGCATGATCTTTTCCAAAAAACCGGTACCCACTGTTTGGAATCATGCCTAAGCAGCGATCGCGTCCTTGAGCGCCTTGGCCAGATCGGTCTTTTCCCAGGAGAAGGACCCGTCTCGGCCGGCCTTGCGGCCGAAATGGCCGTAGGACGAGGTCTTTGCGTAGATCGGCTTGTTGAGGTCGAGATGCCTGCGGATGCCGGATGGCGACAAATCCATCACCGTGCGCAGCGCTTCCTCGAGCTTGGCCTCGTCGACCTTGCCGGTGCCGTGCAGGTCGACATAGACCGACAGCGGCTGGGCAACGCCGATAGCGTAGGACAGCTGGATGGTGCAGCGGTCGGCGAGCTTGGCCGCCACCACATTTTTGGCGAGATAGCGCGCCGCGTAGGCGGCGGAGCGGTCGACCTTGGTGGTGTCCTTGCCGGAGAAGGCGCCGCCGCCGTGCGGGGCAGCACCACCGTAGGTGTCGACGATGATCTTGCGGCCGGTCAGGCCGGCGTCGCCGTCCGGCCCACCGATGACGAACTTGCCGGTCGGGTTGATGTACCACATGCAATCGTCGGCGATCTTGAGGTCGCCGAGCGCCTCACGGATGTAAGGCTCAACGACCTTGCGGACCTTCTTGGAATCCCAGGTCGCGTCGAGATGCTGCGTCGATAGCACGATCTGCGTCGCTTCGGCGGCTTTGCCATCGACATAGCGAACGGTGACCTGGCTCTTGGCGTCGGGTCCGAGCTTGCCGGCTTCGCCGTTGTTTTCGTGACGGGCAGCGGCGAGCAGTTCGAGAATCTTGTGGCTGTAATAGATCGGCGCCGGCATCAGGTCCGGGGTCTCGCGGCAGGCATAGCCGAACATGATCCCCTGGTCGCCGGCACCCTCTTCGCCCTGGCGGTCGGCGGCGTTGTCGACTCCCTGGCCGATATCGGGTGACTGGCCGTGCAGCAGAACCTCGATCTTTGCCGTCTTCCAGTGGAAGCCGGCCTGCTCGTAGCCGATTTCGCGGATCGCCTTGCGGGCGACCGACTTGAACTTGGCCGGGTTGACGACCGAATGCCCGGCGGCGTCCTTGAGGATGTTGCCGGCTTTGTCCCGCTTCAGCAGAGTATCGGGAACCCTTACTTCGCCGGCGATGACGACGCGGTTGGTGGTTGCGAGCGTCTCGCAGGCGACGCGAACTTTCCATGGGTCCATGCCGGTCTTCTTGGCCTCGCGATAGACCAGATCGACGATCTCGTCCGAGATGCGGTCACAGACTTTATCGGGATGACCCTCGGCCACGGATTCCGAGGTGAAGAAGTAGTTCTGCCGCGTCACGGGTGTCCCCTCTTGAAAAAAACGATCGGCAGGGCTGCCGATTTTGGCGCGCCACGTGTTAACGGTGCCGGGCGCCGCTCGTCAAGCGGTGCCGCGGTTCTGGCATGAGTGCCGCAGCAATATATCTTGTACCACCGGCGGCTTGGCGCCGCCGGCAGTCGAGCCTCTGGGCCACTCGTGCCCAGGGGATTACTGGGGCCAATGGGTCAATCGACCCACCGAATCACTCGGCATCTTCGGCAGAAAGGGACTTCACAAGGTCGATTATCCGGCGGCGCACCTTCACATCCGCGATCTTGACGAACGCGCGGTTGAGCTGAAGCCCTTCCGGACTGCCGCAGAATTCGACGGCGAAAGCCATCGAAGTGTCCTCGGCAAATCCTCTATTACCCACCGGCTCCTGCCCTGGCGCATCCTCGAAAAAGAAGGCGACAGGCACGCTGAGTATCGAGGCTATTGCCTGCAGACGGCTGGCGCCGACGCGGTTCGTTCCTTTTTCATATTTTTGGATCTGCTGAAACGTAATACCGAGATTTTCACCAAGCTTTTCCTGGCTCATTCCAAGCATATTGCGCCGAAGGCGGACGCGACTTCCGACATGGATGTCGATCGGATTCGGTTTCTTCTTGTTTTCTTCTGTCATTTTTTCCTCGCCGAATTTTTCCGGCCTTTTCTATTTTTCTCGCCCAAACGAAGCCGGAGCCAACTGCCCCAACAGAAACACCAACCGACTTAGAGAAAATTAGGCGGTAACAGTATGAGTTTCTAATGTGTCGACTGTCAATTCACCCGTAGCCGTTGCCTTACGTTCAAGCTGAGGGCGATTGCGGCAAACACCAACATGATCAGCATTCCGTTAATGCGCCGCCCCGCGGCGGAGATGAAGGCTTGGCCGGAGATCGGCACCCGCACGTCGATGGCGCCACGTGCATCGACCGCCAATGCGTCGACGATGCGTCCCCGCGTATCGACAACGGCGGAAATGCCGTTGTTGGCGGCGCGCAACAGCGGCAATCCGTTTTCCACCGCGCGAATCTGAGCCTGCCTGAAATGCTGGTACGGCCCGGGCGTGTCGCCGAACCATGCGTCGTTGGTGACGTTCACAATAAGCTGGGATGACGTTGCGTCAACAGCCACAAGATCAGGAAAGATCACCTCGTAGCAAATAAACGGCAAGGCGCTGATGCCGCCGGGCAAAGCGATCGGATGGCGCTCGTTGCCGGCGGCGAAATTCATCGGCCCGGCGACGAGCTGTCCGATGCCGAAGCGGCTGAGCAGACCGGAAAACGGCAGATACTCGCCGAACGGCACCAGATGGACCTTGTCGACGGCATCAGCGATTTCGCCCTTGTCATCGATCGCCACCACCGAATTGTAGTAGCGGCTGTCGGCATCCGCCCCCGATCCGCGCTCCTCGCGCACGACGCCGGCAATCAGCATCTGACCAGGCTGCAGCATGTCGCCGAGCGCGGTCAGCGCGTCCGGACGCTCGGTGAATAGGAACGGCACCGAGGTCTCCGGCCACAGGATAAGTTGCGGTTTGTCATGACCGGGATCGGGCGCTGCGGCCGACAGGCCCATCATCGTGGCGAAGATGCGGTCGCGCACCGAGGCGTCCCATTTTTCGCTGAGGTCGACATCCGGTTGCACGATACGGACATCGAGAGTGCGGGTTGTCGGCTTGTCGGGGGTCGCGAGCCTGACATAGCCGAAGCCGGCATGGGCGGCGACGAGAATGGCAAGCAGGACCACACCGAGACGGACATGCCGGCGTGCTGCAAGCAAGGCCGGCATGGCGAAGACAAAGACCGCCAGCGCGTTCATGCCGACCATGCCGGTCACCGACACGCTTTGCATCAACAGCGGCACGGGCATCGCCGCATAACCGACGTCATTCCAGGGAAAGCCGGTGAACAGGAAGCCGCGCAGCCATTCCGTCAGGCCAAAAGCAAAGGCAAGGGCGGCAATGCGGCCAATGTCGTTGGTCCATAACAGCCGCGCGACGACGGTGGCGAAGCCGTAGAAAAATGCCAGCGCCAAAGGAATGCCGACGACCGCGAAGGGTAAGGCCCAGGCGAAACTGTCGGCCTCGACCAGAAGCGCCTCACCGATCCACCACAGGCCGGCGAGGAAATAGCCGAAGCCGAACCACCAGCCGATGGCAAAAGCCGGCCGCAGGCGCCTGAGCCAGCCGTCGGAAGCCTCGCCGGTGGCGCCGTCGAGCAGCCAGACCAGCAGTGGAAACGAGACGAAACAGACGGCGAAGAAATCGTAAGGCGCCTGGGCGAGCACCGCCAGCGCCCCGGCAAGAAACGCCACCAGCGCGCGCCGCCAGCCCCAAAGCAGAATTATCCGGCCGGCAAGGCGCTCCATACAGACTTCCCAGGTCGCGCGAATCAGGAGCCAAGATTTATCAGATTTATTGAAACGCGAACCGGCCGATCGCTGCGCTATCGGTGCCATCCCTCGATGGTGAGCCCGCTCAGGTGCTCGGCCTCCTCGCGCGGCACCGTGCGCAAGGTCTGGGTGAAGGTCCAGACATGGCCTTCGGGGTCGCGCGCCCGATACTGCCGTTCGCCGTAGAAATGGTCGGCAGGCTCCTCGACGATTTGGGCTCCAGCCGCCATTGCCCGCTCACAATGCACGTCCAGGCCGTCTTTCAGACGCACACAGACCGACTGAGTGTTCTTGCCGCCGACGCTTACCGGACTGGCAATATGATCGGCCCATTCGGAATCGACGGTGATGTAGCCGTCGCCAAAGCGCATTTCGGCATGGACCAGCCGTCCGTCGGCGTCGCTGACCACCATGCTCGGCTCGAAGCCCGAAGGCCGTTTCGAGCCATTTCAATGCGGCTCGCGGGTCCTTGTAGAAGACACCCGAGCCAAAGGTTGAGTGCTTGAAGGGATCGTCGATCGTCATCAGCCGGGCAACGTTCTGTCCTAGGCCTGCTCCGTGCGGGGGGCGGTCACGCGGCGGCGACGCTCGCCCTTCTGGTTCTGGACGATGCGCACCCGCTTGACGCGGCGCGGATCGGCGTCGAGCACGTGGAATTCGAAGCCGGGGATGGCTTGCACAACCTCACCACGCGCGGGCACGCGACCGAGCGTGTTGAAAATCATGCCGCCGATCGTGTCGACATATTCACCATGCTCACCGGCGGTAAAGTCCTCGCCGATCATCTTGGCGACCTCGTCGATCTCGGCCTTGCCGTCGACGACGAACACGCCCTCGCCGGTCTGGGTGATCAGCGGCTCGTCCTCGTCATGCTCGTCCTCGATATCGCCGACGACCATCTCGACGATGTCTTCCAGCGAGGCGAGACCATCGGTGCCGCCATATTCGTCGATGACCAGCGCCATCTGGGTTCGCGTCGTCTGCATATGGCCCATCAGGTCGGAGGCAAGCATCGAGGGCGGCACGAACAGCACCGGGCGGATCAGATTGAGGTCGCCGATGGTGCGGCCGAGATCGACCTGGGCGAGGTCGAGAAGCGTCGTTGCCGGCGTCTTCCTGGATGTTCTGCCCTTCTTGACCCGGGCGACCTTGGTGATGTGGGCCAGCACGTCGCGGATGTGAACCATGCCGCGCGGATCGTCGAGCGTCTCGGAATAGACCGGCATGCGGGAATGGCCGGACTGCTCGAACAGACCGAGCAGATCGCCCAACGTCGTGGTGATCTCGACGGCCTCAATATCGGCGCGCGGCACCATGACGTCCTCGACGCGTACCTCGCGCAGGCGCAATATGTTGTTGAGCATGGCGCGTTCGCCAGGTGAGAAAGACCCGGCATCGCTGGTCGTTTCGGCAAGCGCGCCGGCGATTTCCTCGCGCAGGCTGGTGCCGTTCCGCTGCCTGAAAAGGCCCAAGACGCGGTCGAACAGGGACGGACCGGCAGGCGATGGCTCGCTGGCAATACTACCAGAAGCGGGGCTGCCGGAACTGGGACTCGGACTCGATCCCTCTTCCGTCGTATCGGAAGGCTTTGTCGCACTGCCAGCCTCGGGGCGGGCGGCAGTTTCTGGTTTGTCGTTCATCGTCGTCCGGTCAATTGGTCTTTTGTCATTACGTGTAGGGATCGGGAATGGCAAGCCTTGCGAGCGCTGAGCGCTCGATGGCTTCCATCTCCTCGGCCTCTGCATCGGTCTCGTGATCGTAGCCCAGTAAATGCAGCAGGCCGTGGATGACGAGATGGGTGATATGGTTCTCGAAGGGCTTGTCTTCCAGGGCTGCTTCGCGCGCCACCGTCTCGGCGGCGAGCACGATGTCACCCAGCATCGGCGGCAGCTTGCCACCCCTGGGGAACGGAAAAGCCGGGAA
This sequence comes from Mesorhizobium sp. M0659, assembly GCF_040320605.1. Classification (NCBI taxonomy): domain Bacteria; kingdom Pseudomonadati; phylum Pseudomonadota; class Alphaproteobacteria; order Hyphomicrobiales; family Phyllobacteriaceae; genus Mesorhizobium; species Mesorhizobium sp. M0659. Next base: position 300,119 of record NZ_JAMYPY010000004.1, on the reverse strand, counting down.
AGACAAGACGTTGGTCGCCTTGTCCTTGCCGCGCCAGCCGGCATTGAGGGTACGGATATGGGCATCGTCGGAAAAGACGATGCTGAGTTCGGAAGGACCGGCGGCAGCAGTTTCGGCAAAGGCAGCCGACACGGCGCGATCGACCAGACGCGTCAGCGCCGCCTCATCGGGCCAGTCGCCGGCTTGGACCGACATATCGATCTCGACTGGAACCGAACTATCCCCGCCGCCAGGTCTTATGTCTTCAGGCATGAGCCCGCATCGTCACATCAGTTCTCGGAGCCGAGGCCGCGCGCCAGCTTGGCGTCGCGGTCATAGGCCCTGACGATTTCGGCCACCAGCGGGTGGCGCACAACGTCGACATCGTTGAAGCGCACGGTTACCGCGCCGGCCACGCCGTCAAGGACACGCAAGGCTTCGACGAGGCCCGACTTGGTGCTTGGAGGCAGATCGATCTGCGTCGGATCGCCGGTGACGATCATGCGCGAATTCTCGCCGAGGCGGGTCAAAAACATCTTCATCTGCATCGGCGTGGTGTTCTGCGCCTCGTCGAGGATGACGGCGGCATGCGCCAGCGTGCGGCCGCGCATGAAGGCCAGCGGCGCGATTTCGATGACCTCGGCAGCGATAGCACGCTCGACCTTGTCGGCCGGCATCATGTCGTAGAGCGCGTCATAGAGGGGCCGCAGGTACGGATCGACCTTTTCCTTCATATCGCCGGGCAGAAAACCCAGCCGCTCGCCGGCCTCGACCGCTGGCCGTGACAGGATGATGCGCTCGACCATGCCGCGTTCGAGCAGCATCGCCGCATGCGCCACCGCCAGATAGGTCTTGCCGGTGCCGGCGGGGCCAATGCCGAAGACAAGTTCCGAACGCTCCAGTGCCCGCATATAGGCGTCCTGATTGAGCGAACGGGCATAGATCGTCTTCTTGCGGGTGGAGATCTGGGCGGCCGAGACTTTGCCCTTGCGTTCCAGCGTCGGCAGCGTCAGTTGGTCGTCGGCGGCAATCGCCATGCGCACGGCGCCATCAACGTCGGACTGGCCGATATCGGTGCCCTTCTGGAGAATGCCGTAGAGATTGTCGAGCGCGCGGCGCGCCTGTTCGGCCGCCGAGGCCGAGCCCTTGATGGTCAACTGGTTGCCGCGCGAGCGGATGTCGACGCCGAGCTTCTGCTCAAGCCGGGCCAGGTTCTCGTCGAACTGGCCGTACAGGGCGCTGGCAAGCTTGTTGTTGTCGAAAGTCAGAACGATGTGCGCGATGTCAGAGGCCCCGGATGTCTGGTTCTGGGGCAGAGTCTTCACTTCAGCAGCGCTCAACCGTCTCTCCTCATCTGCCGAGGCCATCAAGCCAACTCGGCGAACAGGCTATTGTAGCCCGTCTTCGTGATTCGCACCCGGATAATGTCACCGATTTCGCCGGCCTTTTCATCAACAATAACCGGCTGCAGCCAGGGCGAGCGGCCGACCTTCTGGCCGGCCTGACGGCCGGGCTTCTCGATCAGCGTGTCGATGGTGCAGCCGACCAGGCTCAGGCCGAAATCCTGCTGTTGTTTCAGCAGCAGCGCCTGCAGGCGTTGCAGGCGCTCGTCCTTGACCGCTTCCGGCACCTGATCGGGCATATCGGCGCCCGGCGTGCCGGGACGCGGCGAATATTTGAACGAGAAGGCCGAGGCGTAGTTCACCTGTCGCACCAGACCCATCGTGGCCTCGAAATCTGCATCGGTCTCGCCGGGGAAGCCGACGATGAAGTCACCGGACAGCGCGATGTCGCCGCGTGCAGCGCGGATGCGCTCGAGCAGCGCCAGATAGTCCTTGGCCGTATGCCTGCGGTTCATCGCCTTGAGGATGCGGTCTGACCCGGATTGCACCGGCAGGTGCAGATAAGGCATCAAAGCCGGGAGATCGCGATGGGCAGCGATCAATTCGTCGTCCATGTCGCGCGGATGGCTGGTGGTGTAGCGCAGCCGCGCCAGGCCGGGAATTTCGGCCAGCCGGAACAGCAGGCGACCAAGCCCCCATTCCATGCCATCCTCACCCTTGCCGTGCCATGCATTGACGTTCTGCCCCAGCAGCGTCACCTCGCGCACACCGGCATCGGCCAGCCGCTCGGCTTCGGCGACGATCTGCGCCACCGGCCGCGACACTTCCGAGCCCCTGGTATAGGGCACGACGCAGAAGGTGCAGAATTTGTCGCAGCCTTCCTGCACCGTGAGGAAGGCGGTGACGCCGCGCTTGATCATTTCGGCGCGCTTCGGCTGCGGCAGATGCTCGAACTTGTCCTCGATGGCGTATTCGGTCTCGACGATCTTCTCGCCGCCACGCACCCGGGCCAGCACATCGGGCAGCCGGTGATAGGTCTGCGGGCCGATGACCAGATCGACAGCAGGCGAACGGCGGATGATTTCCGCGCCTTCGGCCTGCGCGACGCAACCGGCGACGCCGATCAGCATTTCGCGCCCAACTGCTGCGCGTTCAGCCTTCATGTCGCGGATGCGGCCGAGCTCGGAATAGACCTTTTCCGCCGCCTTCTCCCTGATATGGCAGGTGTTGAGCAGCACCAGGTCGGCGTCGGCGATGACATCGGTTGCGGTGTAGCCGTCGGCGGCCAGCGCATCGGTCATGCGCTGTGAGTCATAGACATTCATCTGGCAGCCATAGGTCTTGACGAAGACCTTTTTGGCCGGGGCGGACGCCGCAGCAGCGCTTTGCGAGGCGCTGTCGGTTTCGTTCCGCTCTATCGTGTTCAAATCCATCCGGCGGCTTCTAACGCCTTTCCGTGACAAAAAACAGACGATTCTCGGGCATCGGCCTGTAGGCGCCCGGCCTGCGCTAGCGGCTCGGTCGGGGATCGGCGAGCGCGGCCTGCATCATGGCGCGCACCTTGCTTTCCATCATCCTCGACGTTTCCTTGCGGTTCGAGCCCTTGGAAAAGGCGATGGGCTCGCCGAAATGCACCTCGACGTCAATGGCGCCTTCGGCCATCAGCACCTTGAGATGCGGCATCAGGTCCTGATCGCCGATCCAGGCAGCGAGCGGCCGGTGGCGACGGCCGAGAGGCACGCCGTGCACCCGCGTGTAGGCAATCGCCAGCGGCTGGATGAAGACCTGCTCGGCCGCGCCTTCCGAAATCGCCATCGAGGCGGCGCCGAACAAGGTGCTCTTGAACGGCAGGATGGTGTTGCCGTCGCCGGTAGAGCCCTCGGCAAACAGCACCATGGCGTCGCCCTTGGCCATGCGGCTGGCGATCTCGCTGGCCTGGTCGCCAGCTGTCCGCTTACGCTCGCGTTCGATGAAGACCGTACGCTGCAGTTTCGACAGCCAGCCGATCAGCGGCCATCCCTCCATGTCCGCCCGAGCGATGAAGGTTACATCGGCAAAGGAGGCCAGCACCATGATGTCGGTCCAGGAGATATGGTTCGAGGCGACCAGCAGCGGGCGCTGGCTGGACAGCGCACCTTTGACATGGATGCGCAGGCCGAGCGTCCGGACGATGAGGCTGTGCCAGGCCTTCAGAATGACCGTCTCGCGCCAGATTCCAGTCTTCATCGACAGCAGCTGCAAAGGCACAAGGACCAGCGAACCGACGACAACGAGGCTCAGCGCCAGGAAAATCCTGATTTTTCCGATCATGCAGCTTGGCCCTGCCCCAAAACTTTGGCTAGCGAAGATCGCGGCGCATGACAAGCGCGCCGGTAGGACCATGTTCGGTCGAGCGGTAATAATTGGCGCGGTGGCCGACCTGGCGGAAGCCCAGCCGCCGGTAGAGGGCGATGGCAGCGACATTGGTCTCGTCGACCTCAAGGAACAGCGCCTCGGCGCGCTGCGCATGCAATTCGCGCAGCACGGCGTCCATCAATTGCCAGCCGAGCCCCTGGCGGCGATGCGAGCGCGACACCGCCACGGTCAGAATCTCGCCCTCGCCGGCTGCAAGCCTGGCCAGCACGAAGCCGACCGGCGGCTTGGCGCCCTGGCCGATTTCGCGCGCGGCATAGCCGAACACGGTTTCCTGTTCGAGCAACGCGGCGAACTCGCCATCGGTCCAGGGCCGGACGAAATCCTCGCGGTGCAGCACCGACGCTGCCGGGCTGTCGGCGATGGTCAGCGGCTCGAGCGCATAGTCCCTGCGGCGCGGCTGGAGGAAAGGGATGCGCATCACTTTTCCTGCCTCAACAGGATGAACCCGGCCTGCGCCTTGGCATCGGCGCCGCGCAGATAGAGTGGCTTCGGCTTGTCGCCCTCGCCTTTTGCAGAGGCGAGCCGGGCGTAGACGGCAATGTCGGCGGTGGCAGCCGTCGGGCCGATATCGAAATCGCGACCGGCCGCGGCTGCGATCTGCACGGCGGCCGTGCCGGCAAGCACCGGACGATTGTCCGCCGCCATTCCCGCGGCTTGCGCAAGTGTGGTCACCGCCGGACCATAGCGCAAAATCGCTTCCGCATCGTAAAGCGCGGCATGGATTTCCTCGCGGCCGGCATCGAGAGCGGCCAGGACCGGGCGGCCGGGAAATGCCGCCCTCGCCTCGGCCGCCAGCGCCTCCAGTGTCGTTACCCCGATCGCCGGGATCTTCAGCGCCAGCGCCAGGCCGCGCGCCGCCGAGACGCCCACCCGCAGGCCGGTGAAGGAACCCGGACCGATGGAGACCGCAACGGCGCCAAGGCCGGCATAATCGGTGCCGTCCGCTTTCAACGCTTCGTCAATGACAGCCATCAAGTGTTCGGCGTGGCCTTTGCCGAGATCGAGTACCGAGCGGCCGAGCTCTCTGCCGCCCGATGCGTCATAGACGCAAGCGGCGCAGAGATTGGCGGCACAGTCGATGGCGAGCAGTTTCATGGGCGACCGGTTCGAAAAACAGTCTCCCTCTGCCCGCCACGGCGCGCCGCCGCAAGAGCCAGCGCGTAAATTGTTAAGCGGCTTCGCTTCGGTGCAGGCCGGACGGCTTACGCCGCCGGCGCGATGCGCAGCATGTGGTTGTCCCAGACATAGTCGGGCTCGGAGCGCGTCGCGCCGCTGCCTTCGATGATTTCGCCGGCACCCGTGGTTGCCATGAAGCCCGGGCCGTCGGGCGCCAGGCCGCAGACCTCGACCAGCGCCTTGGTGGCGACGATCTTGCCGCTGGCGGCGTCGATGACGGCCAGCGAATTGCCTTCCGGCGAAGACACCGCGACCGTGCCGGCAATCGGGTTGGCGGCGACCGAGCCGATGTAATTCCGGAAGCCGGATAGCACGTCCTGCGGCATGTCGAGCAGCTGCAGCCCCTTGCCGCGCGTGGCGCGGCCGACCAGCGGTGGCCGCTCGGTGCCCGGCCCGCGGTACTGGCAGCCGAACCAGATGGTGCCTGTGGGGTCGGCATCCATGTGGCGAATCGACAGCTGGTGCAGAGCCGGCGGCAGTTCGTGCTTTTCGATGAGATCGCCGGTTGTGCGATCGACCAGCACATAGGACGGCTTCATGGTGGCGATGTTGAGCTCGGCGCGGCCATAGTCGGGATGGGTCTCGATGCCGCCATTGGCGATGGCGATCGTCCGGCCGTCTCCGAGCAGCAAGAGCTCATGCGGCCCCATGCCATAGGTCGGAAACTCGCCGATGCGGCTGAACTTGGCCCGTGCGTCGTAGATCCCGACGACGCCGGCGGCATTGTCGAAGTCATTCTCGGTGGCGTAGAGCAGCGCGCCGTCTGCGGAAAACACGCCGTGGCCGAAGAAATGCCGACCGGTGATGCTGGCGATGGTCAGCGGCGGCTCGCGGCCGGCATGGTCGAAGACCACGGCGAAGGTGCCGGGTTGCCGGGCGAAGACCACGGAGCGCTTCGAGACCGGATCGAAGGTGACGTCGTGGCCACGGTCGGGCAGGTCGATCGCATGCAATACTTTTCCGGCTTCCGACAACACAGCGGCGCCAAAGCTGCCGTCGCGCTTGACGAAGGCGGTGGCAAAGACGGCATCGGCGGCAAGCGTGTCCGCCCAGGCCCGCGGCGCCGTTGACGCGACGAAGCCGGCGCCGGCAGCCCTGAGAAAATCGCGGCGGTCCATCAGCGGCGTGCGTGTCGCAACCATTGGTCAGTCCCCGTCCAGTGACGAAAAGCCGGCGGTCAGGCCGAACTCGGCGGTTAGCCGGGTGCCGATCAAGCCCGACAGGCTGGAGGTGATCAGCGCGAAATGTTCGAGTTTTCCGCGCTCCGCGGGATCGGCGAGCGTCTTGTCGATCCGACCCTGGATGGATTTGGCAGTGGCAACGCCATTGATGAGCTGGATATGGATGGATTCCGCCATCCATCTGCTATCCTCGGGCAGCGCGTCGCCGAGCTTCGAGGCCTGGAACAGCGCAACAATGCCGGAGAGGTTGCCGGCTAATGAAAGGCCGGTGTTTTGCGAGCGCCAGTAGATCGCTTGCCTCGGCTTGTCACCCTGCGGTTTGGCGCCGAGAAAACCTTTGAGGCGCACGTCGCGGACCATTTCCAGCTCGTTGATGAAGACGCCGACCAGTTCGGTCACCGCTTCGGTGCCGTCGCGGTAAAGCGCATTGTCGGGTCCGGGATTAGCCCACAAGGCTGCAAAACCGTCCGGTTTTTTCCAGGCCGCGTCGACATCGGCCGCCATGGTCTCGATGTTCTTGGCGACTGCCGCGCCATAGGCGCAGCGATAGGGCTCGTCCTTGCCGACGAGCGTCTCGGCGCCGTCGCCGTAAAGCACGAACTCAAGCGCCCCTAATCCCTGCATCGCGACACTCTTGCCCGCCAGCTGCGCCGGATCGGTGGCGGTCGGATCCTTGCCGGCCAGCGCCGCCTGCACCTGCTTCAGGCCGATGCTCTTTCGGTCCGGCCAGTAGAGCATGCGCTCCAGCCGGTTGTTCTCCTTGATTGGCCCGAAGCCGATGATTTCAGCCGACGACCAGGCTGCGACCGTGGCCGAGAATCCGGCATGCGCGGCATCGAGGTTGCCCTGCGACGGCGCCTGGCAGAGCGCGTCCATGGCCTTCGCCAAGGTGCCGGCATGGCCATGCAGGCTGGCATAGGCGGGGCGGACAAATCCGTCGATCGCTCTTTGAATGACATCGGAGGCTTTCACCGAGGCCGATGCCGGGGACGCACCGAAAAGAGCCAATGGGAGGAGTAGAACAGGCAAAACCCGCTTGAGCATCAGAATGACTCCAGGAATTTGATGAGAGCATCGCGGTCGGCCGTATTGGCGGCGGCAAAGCGATCGCGCGCTTTCTGCCCCTCGCCGCCATGCCACAGGATCGCTTCGGCAAGCGTGCGCGCACGCCCATCATGCAGGAAGAAAGCGTTGCCGTTGACCGTCCCGGTCAGGCCGATGCCCCATAGCGGCGGGGTGCGCCATTCGCTTCCCGTGGCATCGCCCACCGCCTGGCCGTCGGCAAGGCCAGGCCCCATGTCGTGCAGCAGAAAGTCGGAATAGGGCCAGATCAGTTGGAACGCCTGCGCCTTGTTCCCGCGCATGGTGACGAATTTCGGCGTATGGCAGGCAATGCAGCCCATCTCGTAGAACAGCTTCTTGCCGGCGAGCACGGCGGGTGCGCCGACATCGCGCCGCGCCGGCACCGCAAGGTTCTGCGAATAGAAGGTGACGAGGTCCATCACCGGTGGTGGCGCCTCGATCGGGCCAAGCCGCTTCTGCACGCCGTTCGGCATGTCGAGGCAGGCCTTTTCAGCCGCGGTGCAATCGCCCCAGTGACTGGGCTCTTCCGGCGTCGAAATGCCGATATCGCCGGCAAAGGCGTCCGCCGCCTGCTGGCGGATCGACGCGGTCTGGGCCTTCCAACCGAAGCGGCCAAGCGTCAATTGCCCACTGCTGAGGTCACGCACCATGTTGGGCTTGCCGGAAATGCCGTCGCGGTCGCCGGGATCGGCATGGGCAAGGATGTCGGCCGGCGCGATCTGTTCGATCAGGCCAAGGCCGATCATTGGCGGCGTCAGGCGCGGCGACAGCGTGGTGCGCGAGTCAAGCGGGCCGTAGCCAAGCCCGTCGACCGAATAGCTCGGCTTGCGCAGCCAAACCACGCTGCCGTCGCCGAGCGTGACCTTTTCCTCGCGATAATGGACATACATGCGGCCTTCGCCCTTGAGGCCGGGCACCGCCAGTTCCTGCAACTGCGTGCCGTAGACCGGATCGGGGAAGTTCAGCACCTTGTGCGCGGCGATCTCGGCCTTTTCCTCGGCCGTGCTCGCATCGCGCGCCAGCCGCAGGAACATCGACGTGGTGCGGCTGTCGGCGGCCGGCGGGCGGCCGCGGCCATCCTTCAAATGGCAATTCTGGCAGGCGCGCTCGTTGAACAGGGGTCCGAGACCGTCCGAGGCCTGGGTCGAGGATGGCGACGACACCCAGTTCTTGCGGAAAAGCGCATTGCCGAGCTTGAAATTGCCCAATTCCTCGAAGGTGATGTTTTCAGACGGTTGCGAGAAGGCGTCGCGGTCGACCTGCTTGCGCGACGTGCCGGCGCCGCCTTGCATCGTTTCGAAGGATTCGGGCTTGGAGAAATCCTGGGTTGGCCTGGTAACGGCAAGGACGCGGGACCGGTCCTTCGGCGTCAGGTCGGTGCGGCTCGTGGCGAGACCGACCGGTTCCGACGATCCGGCCAGGGCCGGGGCCAAAATTGCCGCCAGGATTACAACCAAAAGCCCACGAAACGCCTGGCATCGCGGGTTTTTGAGGAGCAGCGGGCCGATAGCCCGCCCCAAGCGGCGCAGAATATCTAGGGGGCGCCGCATTCCTGCATGGTCCTATTCCGCCTCGTCCGCCGATGCGGCGTTGAGCTGGCCGTATTTTTCCTCGCCGATCGAGGCAAGGAGGTCGAGCTGCGTCTCGAGGAAGTCGATGTGACCTTCCTCATCCGCCAGCAATTCCTCGAACAGCTTCATCGTCACGTAGTCGCCGGCTTCGTTGCAGATCTCGCGCGAACGCTTGTAGGCGGTGCGTGCGTCATATTCGCCGGCGAGATCGGATTCGAGCACTTCCTTGACGTTCTGGCCGATGCGCAACGGCGCCACGGACTGCAAATTGGGATGCCCTTCGAGGAAGATGATACGGGCCACCAGCCGGTCGGCATGGTGCATCTCCTCGATCGATTCGGCGCGTTCCTTCTTTGCCAGCTTGGCATATCCCCAATCTTCGAGCAGGCGGAAATGCACCCAGTATTGATTGACGGCGCCAAGCTCCAGGAACAGAGCCTCGTTAAGCCGCTCGATGATCTGCGGTTCGCCTTTCATGGATTCTGCTCCCATATTGGACGCGCAGGCCTCTGACGCGATCCAGGTGTGAAACGATGTCCACGCCGCTCGCCTCCGAACGGGTGTGGTAATTTTCGGTGACCCGAATGATCGTTTCGACCACATTTGGGAAGCAGCCGCAACAGCGACCGCGCTTTTGCATCGTGTGATAGACCTTCGCCGGCACGATCAGTTGCCAGGGGTCCTGATCCAGCAGATCGACGATCGTCTGCTCAATCTCCTTTTCGGTGATGATGTTGCAATGGCAGATCAGCATGGATTGGCTCTGGCTGACGGCGCCCCTCCGCGCCGTTTGGCTGGTGGTACGTCTTAGTTGAGCATGACCTTTTCCGAAAACCGGCTTCCACTTTTCGGGGTCATGCTCGCGGCTACTTGAACACCTTGTCCGGTTCGTCGAGGCTGTCGGACCCCTCGAAGGCTATGTTGTTCAGCTTCAGCGCGCCGACGGCGCGTTCGATCGACTTGGTCTGGTCGACCAGCGCGTCGATTGCCGCCTGCACGGTAGCATTGCCTTCGGTGTTGCCCTCGGCGATCTGCTGGTCGTAGGCCTCGCCGGCCACTTCCCGCGCCTTGATCGCCTCCATCTTGGCGACCGAGACATCGAGCTTGTCGGACAGTTCCTTGTCGATCGCCGGATCGGCCGCTTTGACCATATCGTGCACCGACGGGCCTGAAACGACGGTGCCGTCGATGCGCGTGTAGCTGGCGAGATAGGCGGCGCGGATGCCGATGGCGTCATAGAGATGCGAGTTGTAGGTATTATCCGAGAAGCAGTCGTGCTCCTCTTCGGGATCGTGCAGCAGCAGGCCGAGTTTCATGCGCTCCCCGGCCAGTTCGCCGTAGGACAGCGAGCCCATGCCGGTGAAAATCACCGAGATAGCGGTGTTCGGCTGGCCATCGACGAGGTTCTTGCGGGCGGCGCCGTCTTCCTTCCAGTTGCCGACCATCTCCTGCAGGTCGGAGACCAGAAGATCGCTGGCCGACTTCAGATACTCGGCCCGGCGATCGCAATTGCCGCCGGTGCAGTTCTTGAGGTCGTAGTCGGTGTACGGACGCTCGCCGGCGCCCGGGCCGGTGCCGTGCAAATCCTGGCCCCAGAGCAGGAATTCGATGGCGTGATAACCGGTGGCGACATTGGCCTCGATGCCGCCGGCCTGCTGCAGCGTGCCGGCGAGGAACTCCGGCGAAAGCTTCGAGGCGTCGACCTTCTTGCCGTCGATCTCGATGTCCTTGTTGGCGATGACATTGGCGGTGTAGAGCGCGTTGGCGTCGGACTCGGTGCCGTAGCTCTTGGCGACGTAGTCGATCAGGCCTTCGTCGAGCGGCCAGGAGTTCACCTTGCCTTCCCAGTCGTCGACGATCTTGTTCCCGAAGCGGTAGACCTCGGTCTGCTGGTAGGGCACGCGCGACGCCTTCCAGGCATCGCGGGCGGCATTCAGCGTGTCCGCCGACGGGTTGGCAAGCAGCGCGTCGACAGCCTTGTCGAGCGCCTGCGCCGTGGTCAGCGAATCCTCGTACTTGGCCAGCGCGATGTCGGAATAGGTCTTGATGACCGCCTTGGCATCGATCTCCGCCGCCTTGGCCGGCAGGATGAAAACCGCCGCCGTCAACATAGCCGTGGCACCGATCGCAGCCAGTCTGCCGCCATATCGCGCTGTCATCATCAGTCTCCAGTTCAAAGGGGATTCGGTAAAAGGCGCGCGTGCCAAACGGTGCCGGGACATAGGCATGCCGTAGGACACCACAGATGCCGCGCCGCTCTGCGGCTCACGGGAGAAAGACACCAAATGCCTCCAATCGAACGGGTTCAAGGCCCAAACATCAAAGGGATGCGCTGACGCGCGAGCCTCCATAAAACGATGGCGAGGCCGGAAGTCAACTGGTGAACCCTAGAAAATTCAATTGAAACAACAGTTTAGAATTATTCTAAACTAGCACTATCAACTTTAAATCGTAGCCAGCAGCCAAGGTGAGAGACGCCGCGATTGACAAGCGACCGTTCCGGGTGCGACCCGGACCGGGGCTCTTGCGACGGCGGCAGACAATCGCCATCTGGCGGAACGGCTCACAATCAAAGCATGATGTCGTCCGAAAACCGCTTCACACTTTTCGGCATCATGCTCCAGATTTGAAACAGGAATTCGGGTTGCGATGAAGAACGGGGTCGTCATTGTCGGTGCGGGTCATGCGGGCGTGCAAGCGGCCGCCAGCCTGCGCGAGGAAGGCTATGACGGGCCTGTCATACTGATCGGCGACGAAACCGATCTGCCCTATCACAAGCCGCCGCTGTCGAAGACCTTCATCAAGGACGCCGATGCCAAGCCGCAACCCTTGCGCGGCGAGGCCTTTTACACCGGCAGCGCCATCGACTTCAGGCCGGGCGTCCGAATCGACAGCATCGATACGGCAGGCCGCAAGCTGGACATAGCGGGCGGCGGCGTGCTGCCGTTCGACCGGCTCATCCTGGCCACCGGTTCGCGGCCGCGGCTTCTGCCGCTGCCGGGCGCCGACCTCTCGGGCGTGCTGTCGCTGCGCTCGATCGCCGATGCGCGGCTGATCCGCGCGCTCAGCGCCCAAAGCGAAGACGTGGTCATCCTCGGCGGCGGCTTCATCGGGCTGGAGATCGCGGCAACGCTGAGGGCCGCCGGCCGCAACGTCACCCTGGTCGAGGCTGTCGACCGGCTGCTTGGCCGCGCCGTGGCGCCGGTGGTGGCGAGCCATGTCCGCCAACGGCTGGAGGCGATCGGCGTGCGTATCCTCACCGGCACCACCATTGCCAGGCTGGAAGGGGAAAACCGCCATGTCTGCGCTGCCATCACCTCCACCGGCGAAAGGCTGCCCGCGCGCATGGTCATCGTCGGCATCGGCGCCGTGCCGAATGTCGAACTTGCGCAGGCTGCCGGACTGACTGTCGCCAATGGCATCCGCGTCGACCAACAGATGCGCACCTCAGTGCCTGATATTCTGGCCATCGGCGACGCCGCTTCCTACCGCCACTGGTCGACCGGCGGCGACGTGCGGCTGGAATCGGTGCAGAACGCCACCGACCAGGCGCGGCTTGCCGCACGCACGATCACCGGCCATACGGACGCCTATGCGGCGGTGCCGTGGTTCTGGTCTGACATCGGCGACATGAAACTGCAGATGGTCGGGCTGACCTCGGGCGGCGACAGCCATGTCGTGCTGGGCGACCTCGCTGAGAACAAGTTCTCGATCTACCACTATGCTGGAAGCCGGCTGCTCGGCATCGAATCCGTCAACAGGCCGGGCGACCATATGCTGGGCCGCAAGATGCTCGGGGCCGGGTTTTCGCCGATGGCGCAGACGATTGCTGAGGGACCTGACGGGCTGAAGGCTGCACTGGCAGCGTTCCAGCAGGATGAGCCGGCACGGGCTGCGGGCTAGACGCACTTACCCTCCCCCTTGTGGGGAGGGTCGCTGCGAAGCAGCGGGGTTGGGGTCGGCGCGAGGCCCCCCACCCGGACCTGCGGTCCGACCTCCCCACAAGGGGGAGGTAGGGTTTGCGCTAGGCAGCGCAGACTTCGCGGATCGAGCTTTCCAGAATGTCGAGCGCCTCGTTCATGACATTGTCCTGGATGGTGATCGGAGCCAGGAAACGGATGACGTTGCCGTAGACGCCGCAGGTCAGCAGGATCAGCCCCTTGTCGAGCGCCTTCAGCCGGATCGCATTGGCGATCTCGGCCGACGGCAGGCCCTTCTTGACGTCGTTGAACTCGACCGCGTTCATGAAGCCGAGACCCCTGATGTCGACAATCTCGGGCACATCGTCGCGGATCGACTGCAGCCGCTGTTTCAGCCGGGCGCCCAGCGTATTGGCGCGGTCGCACAGCTTTTCGTCCTCGATTACGTCGAGCACGGCGTGTGCTGCGGCGACACCGATCGGGCTGCCGCCATAGGTGCCGCCGAGCCCGCCAGGACCGGGCGCATCCATGATCTCGGCGCGGCCGGTGACCGCCGCCAGCGGGAAGCCGCCGGCCAGGCTTTTCGCCATGGTGGTAATGTCGGCCGCGACCTCATGATGATCCATGGCGAACATCTTGCCGGTGCGGGCAAAGCCGGTCTGCACCTCATCGGCGATCAGCAGCATGCCGTGCTGGTCGCAGAGCTTGCGCAGCGCCGTCAGGAATTCGCGCGGCGCGTCGTAGAAGCCGCCCTCGCCCTGGACCGGCTCGATGATGATGGCGGCAACGCGAGCCGGATCGACATCGGCCTTGAACAGTTTGTCGAGTGCGGCCAGCGAATCGGCTGTAGACACGCCGTGCAGCGGCACCGGAAACGGCGCGTGGTAGACGTCGCCCGGCATGGCGCCGAAGCCGACCTTGTAGGGCACGACCTTGCCGGTCAGCGCCATGCCCATGAAGGTGCGGCCGTGGAAGCCGCCGGCAAAGGCGATGACGGCTTGGCGGCCAGTGGCGTTGCGGGCGATCTTGATGGCGTTCTCGACGGCTTCAGCACCCGTAGTGACGAAGATGGTCTTCTTCTCGAACTTGCCGGGCAGCATGCCGTTCAGCCGTTCGGCCAGCCTGACATAGCTCTCATAGGGCACGACCTGGTGGCAGGTATGGGTGAAGCGGTCGAGCTGTGCCTTGACCGCCTCGATCACCCTGGGATGGCGGTGGCCGGTGTTGACGACGGCGATACCGGAGGAGAAATCGATGTATCGGCGGCCTTCTACATCCCAGATCTCCGAATTCTCGGCGCGGTCGGCATAGATCTGCGTCGTCATGCCGACGCCGCGCGAGATCGACTGGTTCTTGCGCTCAGAAATGGCTGCGTTCTTCATTTCGTCCCTCATCGGGCCGACGCCCGTTCTCGTTAGATGAATGCCAAGGCCTCTTCTGACCTTATTTCACGTTTTCCTCAAGTTGGCACCGCCGCCGGGCGATTGGGCCTGTCGTCGATGCGGGCCACTTCGACAGACCGGTCTTAACCAGCCGACCGATACACGTACGGGGCAGTCCGTGACAGCTCACCCGTCACCGGGAACGGCGAAGCGATCCCGCTCGCCGCGGTGGCGAACTTCCGCTACGACCTCGAACAGCCGACGGTGTGGCGGCGCAACCGCATCCCGATGATCACCGTTCGCGCAGGCCTCGTTGGCGACGTGCTGCCGGCCACCGTCGTGAACGAATTGAAGCCGTCGGTCGACGCCTTCATCGCCAAACTACCGCCCGCTATTCCGTTGCAACCGCCGGCTCGGTCGAAGAAAGCGCAAAAAGCCGCAGCGGTGGTGCCGCTGATGCTGTTCGTGATGGCGACCATCCTGATGATCCAGTTGCAAAGTTTTCAGCGCCTGTTCCTGGTGGTGGCGGTGGCGCCGCTCGGCCTGATCGGCGTGGTCGCGGCCCTGGTGCCGAGCGGCGCACCGCTCGGCTTCGTCGCCATTCTGGGCGTCCTGGCGCTGATCGGCATCCTGATCCGCAACTCGATGATCCTGATCGTGCAGATCGAGGATCTGGTGGCCGAGGGCCAAGACCGCTGGGAAGCCGTATCGAAGCGACCGAGCACCGCATGCGGCCGATCGCGCTGACGGCCGCGGCCGCCAGCCTGGCGCTGATCCCGATCGCGCGCGAAGTGTTCCGGGGCCCGATGGCATACGCCATGATGGGCGGCATCATCGCCGGCGATCACGCTGCTGTTCCTGCCGGCGCTTTATGTGACGTGGTTCAGGATCAAGGAGCCTAAGCAGGGGGACGAACCATCTGTTCCAGAGAACGGCGAACTGGCGCAAAGCTCGACTTAGCCCTCCTGCATCACTCGTTGTCGTTGGAGGGTACAGGGAGTGATTTAGCGCGCTGCCAAGGCGACAATTTTGAACTGCGCCAAGCATGCCAGCCTTTTGGCAAATCGGCCAATTCCAGGATGCTCTCATCCCGCTGAACCACATTCTGGAGGCTGACGAGCATTAGCTCGGGTTCATCTCGATTTTGCTTGTCGTTGCTATGAAATTGCCAACTGCCACCCTCATCGTTGTGGTTATCGTCGTCATCAGCTTCGTGCACAACGTATGCGATCCAGTCACCACGTTTAAATATGCTTCTGTCCGACAACACCGCGACATTGGGTGGGTCTTCGAACGTCCATTCCGCCATAGGAAACCCCAGATTCAAGCGGTCCGCACAAACCCCTCGCTCGCCCTCAACAGATTGCGCGTATAATCCTTCTCTACGCGATGCCCGATCAGCTGGCTCGCGGTGAGATTTTCCACCGCTTCGCCGTTCTGCATCACCATCAGGCGCTCGCACATATGGGTGATGATGGCGAGGTCGTGGCTGACCATCAGGAAGGTCAGCTTGCGCCGACGGCGAACCTCTTCCAGCAGGTTGAGCACTTCGGCCTGCACCGAAGCGTCGAGCGCCGAGGTTGGTTCGTCGAGCAGCAGGATCGACGGTTCGAGGATGAGCGCGCGCGCGATCGCCACGCGCTGACGCTGACCGCCGGAGAGCTGGTGCGCGTAGCGGAAACGGAAACCGTTGCCTAATCCGACCTCGTCGAGGGCGCGCTGGATGCGTTGCTCGCCATCGGCAAAGCCGTGAATGGCGAGCGGTTCCTGCAGCAGGCGGTCGACGGTCTGACGCGGGTGCAGCGAACCATAGGGGTCCTGGAAGACCATCTGCACTTCGCGATAAAAAGCCTTGTCGCGGCGCGCTCCCAGCGTCTTGCCATTGACCGTGATAGTACCGGATGCGACAGGCACCAGGCCGGCAATGGCTTTGAGCAGCGTCGACTTGCCGGAACCGCTCTCGCCGACCAGGCCGAAGGATTCGCCGGACTTCACCTCGAGGTTCGCCCCTTTCAGCGCGCGAAAACGGTCGAACACCACCTCCAGCCCTTCAATCGAAATGGCTGGCGTCATGCCGCCCACTCCGGCTTGCGGTCGAGCACCGGCAGCGGGTGGCGTTCGTAACCGATCCTGGGCATGCAGTTGAGCAGGCCGCGCGTGTAGGGATGCTGGGCGTCGCGCAGCTCCGACGCCTTGAGCTGCTCGACCACCTTGCCGGCATACATGACGATGACGCGGTCGCAGAAGGAGGCGACCAGCCGCAGGTCGTGCGAGATGAAGATCAGGCCCATGCCGCGCTCACTGACCAAGCGGTCGAGGATGCCGAGCACATCGAGCTGCACGGTGACGTCGAGCGCCGAGGTCGGCTCGTCGGCGATCATCAGTTCCGGTCCGGCGATCAGCATCATTGCGATCATGGCGCGCTGGCCCATCCCGCCGGACACCTCGTGCGGATGCAGGTCGAAGACACGCGAGGGATCGCGGATCTGCACAGCTTCCAGCATGGCCAGCGCCCGCTCGCGCGCTTCGGCCTTGGAGACCTTTTCATGCGTGCGCAGCGTCTCGACGATCTGGCGGCCGATGCTCATCACGGGGTCGAGCGAATATTTCGGATCCTGCAGGATCATGGCGATGCGTTTGCCGCGCAGCGCCCGGCGCTGACGGGCCGGTATGGCCAGAAGGTCGATGCCGTCGAGGGCGAGCTTCTTGGCCGACACCAGAGCCTGCGGCGGCGTCAGGCCCATGATGGCGCGGCCGGTCTGCGACTTGCCGGAGCCGCTTTCACCGACAATGCCCAGCCGCTCTCGGCCAAGCGAAAAAGTGACGCCGCGCACCGCCTGGATGAGGCCGGTCCGAGTCGGGAAGGTGACGCGCAGGTCGTCGACATCGAGAAGTGCACCGCTCATTGGTCACCACTCATTGGTCGCCACTCCGGGGATCGAGCGCATCGCGCAGGCCGTCGCCAAGCAGGTTAAAGCCGAGGCTGACGATGAGGATGGCGAAGCCCGGCGCGCCGGCCACCCACCATTGGTCGAGCACGAAGCGGCGGCCGGACGCGATCATCGTGCCCCATTCCGGCAGCGGCGGCTGGGCGCCCAGGCCGAGGAAGCCGAGGCCGGCGGCGGTGAGGATGATGCCGGCCATATCGAGCGTCACCCGGATGATGAGCGAAGAGATGCAGAGCGGCATGATGTGGCGCAGCACGATGCGGAACGGAGAGGCGCCCATCAATTGCACCGCCTTGATGTAATCCGAATTGCGCACGGTCATCGTCTCGGCCCGCGCAATTCGGGCGTAAGGCGGCCACGAGGTGATGGCGATGGCCAGCACCGCGTTTTCGATGCCGGGGCCAAGGGCCGCGACAAAGGCCAGTGCCAGGATCAGCTTGGGGAAGGCGAGGAAGATGTCGGTAATGCGCATCAGAATGGCATCGGTCCAGCCGCCGGCATAGCCGGCGACGGTGCCGACCAAAAGGCCGATGGGGGCTGCGATGACAGCGACAAGAATGACGACATAGAGGGTCCAGCGCGAGCCAAAAAGAATGCGCGAATAGATATCGCGGCCGAGATCGTCGGTGCCGAACCAATGCGCCGCACTCGGCGCCAAAAGCCGGGCATTCTTGAGATCGCCGATGGTCGGCGAATAGGGCGCCAGCACATCGGCAAAGGCTGCGACCAGCAGCAGCGCGATGATGATGAGCAGGCCGAGAAACGCCAGCCGGTTGGCGGAAAAGCGCCGCCAAGCGACGTAGGCGCGGCCGAGCCGTGCCTGCATGCGCGAGGCCGGCCGATCGCTGAGCAGCCAATCGCGGCGCGTTTGGATTGCTTCGGCGCTCATCCTGTCTTCGTCCTCGGATCGAGCACCTTGTAGAGAACATCGGACAGGAGATTGATGCCGATGAACACCGAACCGATGACGATGGTGCCGCCGAGCACGGCGTTCATGTCGGCGTTCTGCAGCGAATTGGTGATGTAGAGGCCGATGCCGGGCCAGGAGAACACCGTCTCGGTCAGCACCGAACCTTCGAGCAGCCCGGCATAGGACAGCGCGATCACCGTGACCATCGGCACCGCGGCGTTGCGCAGCGCATGGCCCCAGATGATTCGCGTTTCAGACAGGCCCTTGGCGCGCGCGGCGACGATGTATTCCTGCGACAGCTCGTTCAGCATGAAGGAGCGCGTCATCCGGCTGATATAGGCGAGCGAGAAATAGCCCAGCAGCCCTGCCGGCAGGATGATGTGGCGGTAAGCGTCGTAGAAGACATCCCACTGGCCCTGCAGCGCGGCGTCGAGCAGGTAGAAGCCGGTGATCGGTGTGAATGTGTACTCGTAGACGATGTCGAGGCGGCCGGGAAAAGCCACCCATTGGAGCTTGGCGTAGAACAGGACAAGCCCCAAAAGCCCGATCCAGAAGATAGGCACGGAATAGCCGATCAGGCCGACAATGCGAACGATCTGGTCGATGAGACTGCCGCGTTTTACCGCTGCCAGCACGCCGAGCGGCACGCCGATCAACGAGCCTATCAGAGTGCCCAAAGTCGCCAGTTCGATCGTTGCCGGAAAGGCACGGCGGATGTCGGTCATCACAGGATTGGTGGTCAGCACAGAGGTGCCGAAATCACCGTTCAGCGCATGCTTGAGATAGATATAGAATTGCTCGATCAACGGCAGGTCGAGCCCCATCTCGCGGCGGGTGCGCTCGACGACATTGGCCGGTGCGCGGTCGCCGAGCACCGCCAGCACCGGATCGATCGGAATGATGCGGCCGATGAAAAAGGTCACCGCGAGCAGGCCGAGATAGGTGGTGACGGCGATGACCAGGAAGCGGCCGATCGCCAACAAGATAGCGACGGCGCGGGCGCTTCCCTGCCCCGCCGTCGCCTGGTTTTCAATCGCGCTCATCAGGGCGCGTCCGCCGGCGCTATTCCTTGGAGACCGGGCCGACGAAGTTGGTGTCGAAGCTCGGACCGAGCGCAAAGCCTTTCAGGTTTTTGCGCAGGCCTGCCACTTCCAATTGCTGGTGGATGATGACGAAGGGACTGGTGTCGAGGATCGTCTTTTCAAGGCTCTTGTACATATCGGCGCGCTTGCCGGCATCCTTCTCCAGCAAGGCTGCTTCGGTCTGCTTTGTCAGGTCCGGGATGTCCCAGGCATTGCGCCAGGCCAGCGTCTTGGTCTTGCCTTCATCCGAATTGTCCGGGTTTGAGGCAAAGGTCTGGGCGTTGGAGTTCGGATCGAAATAGTCCTGGCCCCACTGGCCGATATAGATGTCATGATTGCGGGCGCGGTATTTGGTCAGCGTCTGCTTACCGTCGCCGGGGATAATTTCCAGCTTGATGCCGGCCTGGCCAAGCGTCTGCTGGATCGATTCCGCCATGCCCGTTGTCGGCTGTCCCGTGCGTACATCCATGGTTACGCTGAAGCCGTCGGCCAGGCCGGCCTTGGTCAGCAGTTCCTTGGCCTTGGCGACGTCGAACTTGAACGGATTTTCGTCCAGTTCGCCCAGCACGCCCTTGGGCAGGAAGGTCTGGTGGATCTCGCCAATGCCCTTGAGGATGGTCGTGCTCAGCGCATCGTAGTCGACCAGATATTTGAACGCCTGGCGAACCTCGGGCTTGGCGAGGTTCGGATTCTTCTGGTTGAGACTGATGTAAAAGACCGTGCCCTTCGGCGCGCTGGTCGTGGTGAGATCGGCATTCTTGGCGATGGCGTCGAGATCGTTCGGCTCGAGGTTGCGGGCAACGTCGATGTCGCCTGCTTCGAGCGCCAGGCGCTGTGCCGAGCTTTCCTTCATGTTGCGGTAGATGACGCGGGCGAGCTTGGCCTTCTCGCCATTGTAATTGTCGTTGCGCTCGAGCACGACGACCTCATTGGCCCGCCATTCGCGCAGCTTGTAGGCGCCGGAGCCGGCATAACCGGTCCTCAGGAAGGCGTTGCCGAAATCGTTGTCCCATTTGTAGTCGGCACTCGGCGTCACCGCGGCGACATGTTCCTTGACCAGTTTTGCGTCGACGACCGAAGCGACCGTTGCCGACAGGCAGTTTAACACGAAGCTCGGCGCATAGGCCTTGTCGACGGTGAACTGGAAGGTGCTGTCGTCGACGGCCTTGGCCTTGTTGGCGACGTTGTCGCCGCTGATGCCGAACTGGTTGATGATGAATGCCGGCGGCTTGTCCAGCTTGATGGCGCGCTCGAAGGAATAGGCGACATCGGCGGCGGTCAGTGGATTGCCCGAAGCGAACTTTAGGCCGGGCTTGAGCTTGAACGTATAGACCAGGCCGTCGTCGGAAACGGTCCAGCTCTCGGCAAGGTCGCCCTTGACCTTGGAGGTGTCGCTGAGGTCGAGGCGGACCAGCAGATCATAGGTGTTGCCGGTGACTTCGGCGGTCGACAGCTCGAACGCTTCGCCCGGATCCATGGAGATGATGTCGTCGATGGCAAAACCTTCGACCAGCGTATCGGCGGGTGTCACAGCGAAGGCAGGCGCGACGCCAATGAGCAGAGCGGACATGGCAGCACCTGCGAGCCAGACGCGCGAACGTAGAGCAAACTTTTCCATCATCATGATGATTGTTCCCTGTTTTGTTGATTGTTGACCCCGAGTTCCCGGCTCAGGGCTGCAGTAATCTTTTTCGCGGCCGGAGGACGACCGTTAGACCCATACCGTGTTGATTTTTTTCCAGTTGGTCAACACCCTATCCGGCAGCCCTCCAACCGGCAACGGGCATTTTGCGAGCCGGCATACTGGATCGGAATATGCTGTGCGCGTCGAAGCATGGGCGAGCCAATTGCAGCCGCCGATGGGGAAAATTCTGCTCTTTTCGGTGTTACTTGATGGCAGCAACCAGATCGGCGTCGGGGAAGCAGGTGGCGGGGCGGCCGTTCTTTTCCTGCCAGGAGCCGATCGAGCGGCGGGTCTTAAAGCCGGGCAGGCCGTCGGCGCTGCCGACATCGTAGCCCTTGGCCTCCAGCGCCCGTTGCAGCGCGGCGATGTCGGAACGATGCAGGCCGCCAACCGCACCCCAGCTGCCGACGAAATCAGCATCGCCATGGGCAATGCGGTCAGCGCCATGGCCGATGAACAGGGCGTAGAGGTCGCTGGTGTTGTACTGTTTCAGCACGTAGAAATTGGGCGTGGCGATGAAGGCCGGACCGCTGCGTCCGGCCGGCATCAAAAGGAACCCTTCCGCCTTCAGTTCGTTGGCCGGAAAGGCTTTGCCGCCGACGCGGCTGATTCCCATCGCCACCCAGGCTGAGATCTTCTTGCCCTGGTCGGGACCTTCGAGCGAGCAGGAAACGCTTTCCGGAACCGTCACCTCGAAACCCCAGCCACGCCCCTTCACCCAGCCATAGTGGACGAGATAGTTGGCGATCGAGGCCAGCACGTCCGGCGTCGAATTCCAGATGTCGGGGTGGCCGTCACCGTCGTAGTCGACGGCGTGCTTCAGGAACGAGGTCGGCATGAATTGCGGCTGGCCGAGCGCGCCGGCCCAGGACGATTTCATGGCGCCGACCGGCGCCAACCCATGCTCGACGATCTCGAGCGCCGCCAGCACTTCGGTGCGGAAGAAGTCTTTCTTGGTCGACATGAAGGCCTTGGTGCCGAGCACTTCGAAAGCGTCGTAGGGCATTTTCGCCGCGCCGAAGCCGGTCTCGCGGCCCCAGATCGCCAACAGTATCTCGCCCGGGACACCGTAGCGCTTTTCGATCGCAGCCAGCGTCCTGGCGTTGGCCGCCTCGCGCGTGCGCCCACCTGACGTGACGGCGCGCACCGTCTTTTCGGCGAAATAGGCGCCGGGCGAACCGAACTCGGCCTGATGCTGTTTTTGCGGGGTTTTGGGTTTCTCGCCGGGCAGGACGAGGTCGGGCAATTTGAGGTTCGGCTTCACGCCGTCGAAAGCGGCGTCGAAGGTGGATTTGGAGATGCCTTTGGTCTGGGCTTCGGGCCAGAGATCGGTTTGCAGCCAGGCGCGGAACTGGTCATCGATTTTGGCGGCGGAGGCGGGGGAGATGAGGAGGAGGGCGAGCAGAGCCGCAAGGAATGAAAATAGTAGCAGCCTTGGAGGCTTGCGTTCCCTCACACCCCCCTCTGTCCTGCCGGACATCTCCCCCTCAAGGGGGGAGATCAGCAGCTTCTCGGACGGCATTCTTCTTTCAACGCAGGTGGTAGGCGAAAACCGAAGCGACAGCCAATCTCCCCCCTTGAGGGGGAGATGTCCGGCAGGACAGAGGGGGGTGTTTGGCGCAAACCTCGAAGAATGCGAAGCTTTCATGTCGCACATCCTGCCCGCCAATTGCGTCAAAACGCCGTACGCGAGCGCAAGGCCGCCGCCAGCGTCCCCTCATCCAGATAATCAAGCTCGCCGCCGACCGGCACGCCATGCGCAAGCCTAGTGACCTTGATCTCGAAGCCCGAGAGCTGGTCGGTGAGATAATGCGCCGTCGTCTGGCCCTCGACGGTGGCATTGACGGCAAGGATCACCTCCTTCACCTCACCGCCGGCAACGCGGTCGACGAGCGAGCGCACGTTGAGCTGTTCGGGACCGATGCCGTCGAGCGGCGACAGCGTGCCGCCGAGCACGTGGTAGCGCACATTCATGGCCGCCGCCCGCTCCAGCGCCCAGAGATCGGAGACATCCTCGACGACGATCAGCGTCGAGGCATCGCGGCGCGGATCGGTGCAGATCATGCAAGGGTCGGAGGTATCGACGTTGCCGCAGGTCGTGCAGATGCGCACCTTGTCGGCGGCTTCAGCCATGGCGGCGGCGAGCGGCGACAAAAGCTGCTCCTTCTTCTTGATGAGGTGCAGTGCCGCACGCCTGGCCGAACGCGGCCCTAGCCCCGGCACCTTGGCCAGGAGCTGGATCAGGCGTTCGATCTCGGGACCGGCGATTCGCTTCGACATCGCACTGATCTAGGATTTTTCCGCGCGCTTTGAAACATGCCGCATACGCACCGAGCCCGCCATGCTGCCATGGCGGGCTCGGAAAATGTTCTGGGCGTCAGTAGGCTGAGAGCGGCCGGGTTTGATCGACGATCATTGCGCCGATAGCGTCGGTGTTCTCAGGCGTCGACTGGAAGCCCATCGACGCTTCCTGCGTCGCCGATGGAACCGAGGTGATGTAGCGGGCGTTCAGCGTGCCGCCGAAACGCGAGGCATCCGGCTCGGCCATCGGCTCCTGCATCGCCACCTCCGTCTGCTTGGCGGCGACGCGGGCGCTCTTGGCGGGCGCCGCGAAAGCCGTCACATAGGTCTGCTCGGCCGGGGCACGTGTCGCCTTGGCTGCGCGAACCGCCGCGGCCTGCTTGGCAGGATCTGGACGGACAATGGTCTTCACCACCGGCTCGGCGTAGGCAACCTGCACCGGCGCTTCAGGCACAGGCGCGCGCGGCGTCCCCGAGGCAACCATGGTCGTGGATTCATCCGGCAGCGGCTGCCAGTTGCGGCCGCGCTTCTCGTAGAAGGCGTTGCCGCCGGCAACCATGGTGTAATGCATGTTCTTGTAGGGGAACCTCAGGCCGGCGGTGTGGAAGTACATCGTGTTCTTCAGCTTGGCCTTGCGCTCGCCCTTGAGCACCGCATCGGCGGCCTCCTCGACATCGGGTATCGCTTTCGAATTCATCGCCCGCGTCATCACGCCGGGCGCGAACTGGCCCGGTTCGCCAACCACTTGGCAAATGGTGCTGCCATGATTGCCGGAGCGCAGCCGGTTCATCACCACCGTGCCGACGGCGATCATGCCGTCACGGCTCGAGCGGTTGGACTCGAAGAACATCGCCCGCTCCAGGCATTCCTTCTCCTTCGGCGTGTTGCGGTAGGCGCGCGTCGAAAGGAAGCTGGGCGTGATGGCGTCGGTCAGGCTGGCGACCGACAGGCCGTGCGAAGACGTGGTCTGGCTGCAACCGGCCAGGAACATAGGGGAGAAGATGATGCCGAGCAGAAGCGGCGTCTTCCATCGCGTCGCGATCAACAAAAATGCCTCATTGTCCAGATGCCATCCCGCCCCGAGATGTGGCAAGAATGAGACTCTTAAAGGCAAAAAGATGGCTAAAGGATTAGCTTTCGTGCAGCATAGGTAAAACTTTATAAATGCCCGGATATGTCCGCGTGAGCAAAGCCGGAGAAAGTCTTAACAACAGCCTCCGCAGCCGATTTCCCTTCATAATCAATTAACTGGTTGGAGCCGGCTCAGAACGGCAATTTCATTCCGGGCGGGATCGGCAAGCCTGCCGTCAGCGCCTTGGTCTTCTCCTGCATAATCTGCTCGACCTTATTTTTGGCGTCATTGTGAGCGGCCAGCAGCAGGTCTTCGAGAATCTCGACCTCGTCCTCCTTGAACAGCGACGGATCGATCTTCAGCGACTTCATTTCGAACTTGCCGGTCAGCGTGACATTGACCAGCCCGCCGCCCGCCTGCCCGCTTGCTTCAATCGTCGCGATCTCGTCCTGCATGGCCTGGAACTTGGCCTGCATTTCCTTCGCCTTGCCCATCAGGCTGAGAAGATCTTTCATGGTCGGGTCCTTTGCGGATTCGTGGCTATGGTCAGGTTTCGTCGTCGTCGGACGGCGGCTCGACCGGCGCTTCGGCCTTGTCGGTGTCGACTTCCGGCGCGTCGGGAATGCGCACGTCGATGATCTTGGCGCCGGGAAAGCGCGCGAGGATGGCGGCCACCGCCGGATCGCTTTTCGCGTCGGAGAAAGCGGTCTCGCGCCTGGTCGATTCCATCTCGGCTAACGTCTGGCCGCCCTCTTCCTTCGACAATGACACCAGCCAGTTGCGGCCGGTCCAGGCCCGCAGCTTCGTCGTCAAGTCGTTGAGCAGCATCTTGGGCGCATCGGCGGTCAGGCCGACGTCGATACGGCCGGGCTCGATGCGCACCAGGCGAATACAGCTCTTGACCAGCACCTTGAAGGCGATGTCACGCTGCGCGTCGGCAAGAGCGACAATATCGGCCAGCGATTTCAGCGGCGGCGATTGCGGCTCGACGACCGGCTGCGGAGGCGCGACAAAGGCGACCGGGGGCGCGTCGACCAATCGCATGGTTTGCGCACCGGCTGGCCCGGACGGCATCCGGGTCTGCGCTACCGCGCTGGCGCCGCCGCCATTGCCGGCATTTACCGGCGCACCATTCGGGCGTGAAACACCACCGGACGCCGGAGCGCCGCTCTCTAGAGATTTCAGCGCCTCGTCCAGCGTCGGCAGGTCGGCGGCATGCGCCAGCCGGATCAGCACCATCTCGCCGGCGCTGACCGGTCGGTTGGATGACTGCACCTCGGGAATGCCTTTCAAGAGCATCTGCCAGGTTCGCGACAGAACCTTGACCGACAGCGTGCTGGCGAAGTCGGCGCCGCGGCGGCGCTCATCCTCGGACAGGGAAGCGTCGTCGGCAGCCGTCGGCACGAAGCGCAGCCGGGTGACGAGGTGGTTGAATTCGGCCAGATCGGTCAGCACGGCAGTCGGATCGGCGCCGGTGTCGTACTGGTTGCGGAATTCGGCAAGGGCGGCCGCCACATCGCCCTTCATGACATGTTCGAACAGGTCGACGATGCGGGCGCGGTCGGCGAGACCCAGCATGGCGCGCACCGCTTCGGCGCTGACGGCGCCGCCGCCATGGGCGATCGCCTGGTCGAGGATGGAGAGCGAATCGCGGGCCGAGCCTTCGGCGGCGCGCGCGATCATCGCCAGCGCGTCGTCGTCGACCGATATGCCTTCCTTGCCGGCAATCGAGGAGAGGTGCGCGACCAGTGCGCCGGCATCGATGCGTCTCAGGTCGAAACGCTGGCAGCGCGACAGCACGGTGATCGGCACTTTGCGGATTTCGGTGGTGGCAAAGATGAATTTGACGTGCGGCGGCGGTTCTTCCAGCGTCTTCAACAGGCCGTTGAAGGCCTGGGTGGAGAGCATGTGCACTTCGTCGATGATGTAGACTTTGTAGCGCGCCGACACCGGGGCATAGCGCACGCGCTCGATAATGTCCCTGATGTCGTCGATGCCGGTATGAGACGCGGCGTCCATCTCGATGACGTCGACATGGCGGCCTTCCATGATCGCCTGGCAGTGCTCGCCCAGGAAGGCGAGGTCGACCGAGGGATGGTCGACCGTCGGCGTCTTGTAGTTGAGCGCCCGTGCCAGGATGCGCGCCGTCGTGGTCTTACCGACGCCGCGCACGCCGGTCAGCATCCAGGCCTGGGCGATGCGGCCTGTGGAGAAAGCGTTGGTCAAAGTGCGGACCATCGGCTCCTGGCCGATCAGTTCGGAGAAATTCGACGGACGATATTTGCGCGCCAGCACGCGATAGGCGACGGCCTTTTGCTTCTCCAGGTTTTCGGGGTCCGAATTTCCGGCTTCGCTCATTCGCCCGTAAAGCTCCAAAAGGCCGCGTCTCAGCGTAGCCGATTCCTGCTAGATCGTTTCACCGTTTTCTGAAACGGCAAACCGCTCTACCCTTTGCTTTAACGCAATTCCGGACGGGAAACCGCTCACACTTTCCCTGGAATTGCTCCAATAGTCTCGCCCGCGCTGCAATGCGTCGTCAATGTCGCGAGAGGGGCCGATGAGGTGGGAGGCTGGAACAATGACCCGTTCCGGGCTCGTTAGGGCTGCTTCCTTCCGGACCTGACCCGGTTGGCGAGTGGATCGTCCACCACCAACCTCCCGCGTTCCATATCGGCAATTCAGCGATCAAATGCAAGGGTGCATTGAGAATCGGATGCCCGTGAACTCCGCCGCTCAATGAATCGCTTGCAGCCCCCGTGCAGCCGCTCTAGCGTCATGAGTTTGGGAATAATGCGAGAAGCGCAAGGGAAACGCCAATGCTACCGGGCCTCAAGGCCGGATTCACGCTCGACTCCAGGCTGGAGGCGGATAGCGAGCAGCTGATGTGGCTCGGCCTGTGCGAGCTCAGGGTGATGAACGATAGCCGCTGGCCATGGCTGGTCCTGGTGCCGCAGCGGCCGGGGGCCGAAGAAATCCACGACATGACGCCGCTCGACCAGGCGATGTTGACCTTCGAAACCAACATGGTGGCGCAGGCGCTGAAAAGAACCACGGGCTGCACCAAGATCAACACCGGCGCGCTCGGCAACATCGTTCGGCAATTGCATGTCCACGTCATCGCCCGCTCGGAAGGCGATCCGGGCTGGCCGGGGCCGGTGTGGGGGCACGGCATGCGCGAGCCCTATGAGCGTTCAGGCATCCGCCAATTTGCGCAACAGATCAAGGCGGCGCTATAAGCCGCCTGTGTCCATCCCTAGACGTTCGAGCTTCCATGACCTTTCGCCTTTTTGACGCGCCCTTGCGCGAACCGAGCCAGTTCGTCGGCTTCGCCGGAAACACGATTGATCGGCAATCCGAGAACCGCGCCGACGATTCCGTCGAAAGGGCGTTGGCCGATCCCTCGGCACGTCTTCTGCCGATGCATGGCGGACGGCTGTATCTGAAATTGCACGATGGCAGCTTCGACCCTTGGTTCGATCTGGCTGAGAGCCAGAAGCTGCAGCCATCACTCGCACAAGGCGTGCTGCTTGGCTTTGCCGAGAGCGGCCCGGTCCTTGCCGTGCCGGTCGGCCTCGATCCCGAACAGCTACCGGAGACCATGAAGGCGATCGATTATCGCTCGGTCTATATGCAGGGGCTGATCGACGAGGCGGCAGCGGGCGCGCTGGCGCAAGGCGCCGCCCTGCTTGCCTGGCATGCCACCCATCGCTTCTGCAGCAAATGCGGCCATGAATCGCATATGCGGGCCGGCGGCTACAAGCGCCATTGCCCAAATTGCGGCACCGAGCACTTTCCACGCACCGATCCGGTGGCGATTATGCTGACGGCGACGCGGGAAAAATGCCTGCTCGGCCGCGGCCGGCATTTCGGGCCCGGCATGTACTCGGCGCTTGCCGGCTTCATCGAGCCGGGCGAGACGATCGAGGCGGCGGTGCGCCGCGAAACGCTGGAGGAAGCCGGCATCCGGCTCGGCCGCGTCGTCTACCATGCCAGCCAACCCTGGCCGTTCCCCTATTCGCTGATGATCGGCTGTTTCGGCGAACCGCTCAATGACGACATCCAGGCCGATCTCAACGAGTTGGAAGATTGCCGCTGGTTTTTTCGCGACGAGGTGCGTTCCATGCTGGAGAGGACGCACAAGGACAATCTGGTCACGCCGCCGAAAGGCGCGATCGCGCATCATCTGATCCGCGCCTGGGTCGACAGCGAATAAGACTTGTTATTTTACGCAATTCCGGACGGAAAACCGCTTCACACTTTTCCTGGAATTGCTTAACGGGAGCAAAAAATGATCCGTCACACCGTGGTTTTCACCCTGAAGCACCCGCAGTACTCGCTGGAGGAAAAGCGGTTCCTCTCCGATGCCAAGCGCATTCTCAGCGCAATCAAGGGCGTCACCCATTTCGAGCCGCTGCGGCAAGTCAGCCCGAAAAACGACTATCACTTCGGCTTCTCGATGGAGTTCGTCGATCAGGCCGCCTACACCAGATATAACGAGCATCCCGACCACGTTGCCTTCGTGCGCGACCGCTGGATCCCGGAAGTCGAAACCTTCATGGAAATCGACTATGTGCCGCTGACCCTGCTGGTTTAGGGAACCTTAGTCCGCGACCTTCCACTGCTCGCGCGACTCGCTGGCGGGATAGACACCCAAAATGCGCACTTCGCGCGAGAAGAAGCGCAGTTCGTCCAGCGCCAGCTTGACCAGTGGATCGTCGGGATGGCCCTCGATATCGGCGTAGAACAGCGTCGCGGTGAAGGCGCCCAACTGATAGCTCTCCAGCTTCGTCATGTTGACGCCGTTGGTGGCGAAACCGCCCATTGCCTTGTAGAGCGCAGCCGGCACGTTGCGGACACGGAACATGAAGGTCGTCATCATCTTGGTGTCGGCCGAGGGCCGTTCGGCCAATCGCTTGTCCTTGGTCAGCACGACAAAGCGGGTGACATTCGAATCCGTGTCCTCGACGTTCTTCTCGATGATGTCGAGGCCGTAGAGTTCTGCGGCTAGCGCCGGGGCGAGCGAGGCCATGGTGCGGTCCTTGAGCTCCGAGACCAGCTTCGCAGAGCCCGCCGTGTCGCCGGCGATCACCGGCTTCCAACCGTTCTTGCGGATGTATTTGCGGCACTGTCCCAGCGCATGGATATGGCTGTGCACGGTCTTGATCTCTTCGCGTTTGACGCCTGGCAGCACCATCAGCTGGAAGTGGATCGGCAGAAAATACTCGCCGACGATGTGGAGTTTCGATTCCGGCAAGAGATGATGAATGTCGGCGACGCGGCCGGCGATGGTGTTTTCGATCGGGATCATGGCGAGGTCGGCCTTGTTGGTCTCGACCGCGTTGAAGGCATCCTCGAAGGTGGGGCACGGCAACGGCTCCATCGAAGGGAACATGTTGCGGCTGGCGGTGTCGGAATTGGCGCCCGGTTCGCCTTGGAAGGCTATTCTGTTGGTCTTGTCAGGCATGCCGATATCTCAGGTTGAAGGTCTCAGGAAAGAATTTGTCGGGCGCGTTCGAGGTCTTCCGGCGTGTCGACGCCCAGCGGCAGCGATTGCACGATCTCGGCATCGATGCGCATACCGGCCTCCACCGCCCGCAACTGCTCCAGCCGCTCGCGCCGTTCGAGCGGCGAAGGTTTTAGCGCGACGAAGCGTTCGAGGGCTGAGCGCCGATAGGCGTAGAGGCCGACATGGTGATAGAGCGGCCCCTCGCCCCAGGGCGCGGTGGCGCGGGTGAAATAGAGCGCCTTCAGCCGCGTCGCCGACAACGGCGAACCGACGATCTTGACGACGTTGGGGTTGGCCTTTTCCTCGTCGCGGACGATCTCGACGCCGAGCGTGGCGATGTCGACCGCAGCGTCCTCGAACGGTTTCAGCGCCGCACCGATGATCTTGGGATCGATGGTCGGCAGGTCGCCCTGCACATTGACGATGGTTTCGACCTTGCGATCGGGGTCGAGGGCGGTCAGCGCCTCGAAGATACGGTCGGAACCGGATTCGTGGTCGGTGCGCGTCATCACCGCCTCGAAACCGTGCGCGCGCACCGCTTCGGCCACGTTGCGCGTGTCGGTTGCCACCACTACCCGGCCAAGCCCAGCCTCAGCGGCGCGGCGGGCGACATGGACGATCATCGGCGCGCCGGCTATGTCGGCCAGCGGCTTGCCCGGCAGGCGCGTCGAGGCCATGCGGGCCGGGATCAGGATGAGCGTGGACATCGAGGTTGCAAGGCGTTCGAAAGAGGATGGGGAAAGTGGCAAAAGGTCTCACTGGAAGCGCCCTTATAGGTGTTGCAACGCCCAAGCAAAAGACCTAGTTTCCGCCCGATTTGACCGGCTCGACGGGGTGGGTCACGATACCGACGGACGGAGTGGACGGAGAGGTCCGCCGGAAAAGGGAGCCCTGGGGCGTATGGATTCCAACGAAGTCAACAAACTGCTCGCCGGGTTGCTTGGAACCTGTTTCGTCGTCTTCTCGGTCGGTTTGGTGTCCGACGCCCTGTTTGCCTCGCCGGCGCCGGAAAAACCCGGCTTTGCCATCGAGGCGACGGAGCCTGCCGAAGGCGGCGCCGCCGGACCCGCAGCAGAGGCGAAGCCGATCGCCGACCTTTTGGCCACCGCCAATGTC
The DNA here is from genome assembly GCF_040320605.1 of Mesorhizobium sp. M0659. Taxonomy (NCBI): domain Bacteria; kingdom Pseudomonadati; phylum Pseudomonadota; class Alphaproteobacteria; order Hyphomicrobiales; family Phyllobacteriaceae; genus Mesorhizobium; species Mesorhizobium sp. M0659. The sequence continues at coordinate 269,450 of NZ_JAMYPY010000004.1, read as the reverse complement.
GAGCAAGGTGCGGCCGTCTTTAAGAAATGCCAGGCCTGCCATTCCGGCGAAAAAGGCGGCCCCAACAAGGTCGGCCCGGATCTCTGGGACATCGTCGACCGCCCCGTCGCCGAGCATGAGGGCTTTGCCTATTCGGCCGGCATGAAGGAGTTTTCCAAGGGCGGCGCCGAGAAGTGGACCTATGACAATCTCAACCACTTCATCACCTCGCCGAAGAAATTCGTGAAGGGCACGGCGATGGGCTTTGCCGGCCTGCCGAAGGACGAGGACCGCGCCAACGTCATTGCCTATCTGCGCACGCTGTCGGATAGCCCGAAGCCGCTGCCGACGCCAGGTGCCGCCGCCGATGCAACGGCGCCGGCCAAGCCGGCCGAGGGTGCCGCTCCGGCCAAGCCGGCTGAAGGTGCAGCTCCAGCCCCTGCGACGCCGGCACCGGCGCCCGCCAAATAACCGAATTGTCATCTCCATGACCTCAAAAAAGCCGGGTTCAGCCCGGCTTTTTGTTAGGAAAATCGCATATGCGGCGACAAAGCCGCCGCATGGCGGTTTTCACCGGCGTCAAATCATTTAGGATTGCCGGGCATCGCGACGAGGAGAACGCATGACGGTTGGCCGAACGCTTCTGAGGTCCTTTCTGGTTGTGGGCGCCCTCGCAGGCGGCCTGCAGGCATCCTTCCCCCAGGAATGGCACACCACCTCTTCGCTGATCGGCCCCTCCAAATATGGCGAGAACTTCCAGCGCTACGATTATGTGAATCCGGATGCACCGAAGGGCGGTACCTACAATTCGGTCGTTTCCGGCACGTTCGACAGCTTCAATCCCTACGTCGTGCAGGGCTCGCCGGCGGCCGGCCTGCAGCCATTTGGCGGCGGCCTGCTCTACGACACGCTCATGGATCAAGCGACTGACGAAGGCAGCGTCAGCCACCCGCTCATCGCCGATGCCTACAAGTACCCTACCGACTATTCCTCGGCCACCTACCGGCTCGACCCACGGGCGAAATGGCATGACGGACAGCCGATCACCACTGACGACGTGATCTGGTCGTTCCAGGTGCTGAAGGCCAACAGCCCGATGTACAGCCGCTATTTCGAAAACGTCACCGACGCCGTCGCTGTCTCGGACCGTGAGGTCGAGTTCCACTTCGACCAGAAGGGCAATCGCGAACTGCCCAAGATCCTCGGCGACCTTGTCGTGCTGCCCAAGCATTGGTGGGAAGGCACCGACGACAATGGCAAGAAGCGCGACATCACCAAGGGGACGCTGGAGCCGCCGCTGGGCTCGGCTGCATACAAGATCGCCAGCTTCAAGGCGGGGTCGGAAATCGTCTGGCAGCGCGTCCCCGACTATTGGGGCGCCAAGCTGGCTGTGAAGATCGGCCGGGAGAATTTCGACACGCAGCACTTCACCTACATTCTTGACGACAACGCCTCCTGGGAGGCGTTCAAGAAAGGTGGCCTCGACGATATCAAGCCGGAAAACAGCTCGAAGCGCTGGGCGACATTTTATGATTTCGCGGCGATCAAGGCCGGCGATGTGATCAAGCAGGAGTTCAAGACCACCTCGCCCGAGCCGATGCAGGCTTTCATGCTCAACCAGAGACATAGGTTGTTTGCCGATCGTCTGGTCAGGGCCGCGCTCACCTACCCGTTCGATTTCGAATCGATGAACCGCACGCTGTTCTTCGGTTTCAACACTCGCACCCACAGCTATTTCCAGGGCACGGACCTAGCCTCCAGCGGCTTGCCGCAAGGCAAGGAATTGGAGATCCTGGAGAAGTACCGCGACAAGCTGCCGCCGGAAGTATTCACCCAGGAATTCAAGTTGCCGGTCTACGATTCGCCGCAGGCGGAGCGCAAATATCTGAAGCAGGCGGTCGACCTGTTCGCCCAGGCCGGCTGGGTGATCAAGGGCGGCAAGATGGTCAACGCCAAGACCGGCGAGCCATTCAAGTTTGAAATCCTAGGCTCGAATGAAACCGACCAGGTCATTTCCAGCCCCTGGATCGCCAATCTGCGCAAGATCGGCGTCGATGCAACACTGCGCATCGTCGACCCGAGCCAGTACACCAACCGCGTCAGAAACTTCGATTACGACGTCATCACAGGACAGCTCCAACAGTCGGAATCGCCCGGCAACGAGCAGCGCGATTTCTGGAGCTCCAAGGCCGCCGACACACCGGCATCGCGCAATTATTCCGGCATCAAGAACCCGGTCGTTGACGCCCTTGTCGACCGCATCATTTTTGCCACGGATCGCGATGACCTCGTCGCCACCACCCATGCGCTCGATCGCGTGCTGCTGTGGAATTACTATGTGGTGCCGCAATACTATCGCGCCGTTGTGTGGCTGGCTTACTGGAACAAGTTCGGCATCCCGGAAAAGCAGCCCGGCTACCGTGGCGCCGATATCGATTCCTGGTGGATCGATGCGGACAAGGAAAAGGCCCTGGCCGCCAAGTACAAGGGCAGCAATTGATGGCGGGGCTCCCTCGCCGCGATTTCCTGGCCCTCAGTGGCGCCGCGGCCGTTGCTGCGCTGCTGCCGGGCAAGGCTTTCGCCGCCAGCCCAACCGGCGTGAAACTGCATGGACTGTCGGCTTTCGGCGACCTCAAATACAAGCCGGACTTCACTCATTTCGACTATGTCAATGTCGATGCGCCGCAAGGTGGCGTCTTCAACTTCCTGCCGCGCAACTGGCTTGCCAACCAGACGCCGCTGACCTTCAACACGCTGAATTCGTTCGTTCCCAAAGGCGATTCGCCCCAGCGCACGGAGATGTGCTTCGATTCACTGATGGTGAGAGCGTACGACGAACCTGACGCCGTTTACGGGCTGATCGCTGACAGCGTGACGATTTCCGACGACCGCAACGACTTCACCTTCTCGCTGCGCCCGCAGGCCCGCTTCCATGACAGCACGCCATTGACGGCAGAGGATGCCGCCTTCACCTTCAAGCTGCTCAAGGACAAGGGGCACCCGTACTATTCCCTGCCGCTAACGCATCTGGATGACGCGATTGCCGTGGATGCCCACACGCTGCAGCTTAGGTTTTCCGGCAAGCAGACAAGCCGCACCATCCTCAACGTCGTCGAGTTCCCGGTCCTGTCGAAGGCGTTCTACACGGCCAACCCGTTCGATTCCTCGCAGATGAACCCGCCGTTGGGGTCAGCCGCCTACAAGGTCGGTCGCTGGTCGGCAGGGGCCTGGATCGAATATGAGCGTGTGGCTGATTATTGGGGCAACGACCTGCCGGTCAATCGCGGCCAGAACAATTTTCAGCGGATCCGCGTTGAGTTCTATCAGGACCGTAGCGTTGCCTTCGAAGCGTTCAAGAAGGGAGAAATCCTCTACAGGGAGGAATTCACCTCGCGCGTCTGGGCGACCGGCTACGACTTCCCAGCGTTCACTGCCGGCAAGGTGGTGAAGCACGAATTCCCGGCCGAAACGGTGCCTTCGATGCAGGGCACCGCCGTCAACCAGCGGCGCGAGCAGTTTCGCGACTCGCGCGTGCGGCAGGCGATCGGGCTCTGCTTCGACTTCGAATGGACGCGGCGCAATTTCTTCTACGGTTCCTATGAGCGCTCGCAATCCTGCTTCGAGAAATCCGAATTTCGCGCCGAGGGCAGACCGTCGCCACAAGAATTGGCTCTTCTTGAGCCGCTGCGTGAGCAGATTCCCGCCGAGGCTTTTGGCGAAGCCGTGATCCAGGACGCGTCGAACGGCTCCGGCCGCGACCGGCAGTTGCTTGGCAAGGCGGCCAAGCTTCTGGCCGAGGCCGGCTGGAAACGGTCCGGCAATTTCGTCGTGAACGACAAGGGTGGTCGGTTGTCCGCAGAGTTTCTTGTCGACGACGAAGTCTTCGAACAGGTCTACTCGCCCTGGGTCGAAAACATGAAGGCGGTCGGCATCGATGCCTCGATCCGGCTGGTGGATGCCGCGCAATATCAGCTGCGGCAGAATTCGTTCGACTACGACCTCGTCTCGGTCGCGGCCTCGTTTCCGGCGACGCCAACCCGTGACGACCTCGAAACCATTTTCCATTCGCGAGCAGCTACCGTATCGGGCTCTCGCAATCTGCCGGGAACGTCGAGCCCGGCCATCGACGCCCTGGTTGACGCCGCAGGTGCCGCCGAGGGTCGCGAAAGCCTGACAATTGCCATGCGCGCGCTCGACCGGGTCTTGCGTGCACGGAGGGATTGGATTCCAAGTTGGTTCCTGGCGAATCATCGAAGCGCCTATTGGGACATGTTCGGTTTTCCCGAGCGGAAACCCGATTTCGACTTCCCGGTCGAAGCGCTGTGGTGGGTCGACAAGGGCAAGGCGGCAAAAATTGGCAAAGGGTAGGCTGTTGCGCGGCACTTTACCCTCCCCCTCGTGGGGAGGGTCGGTGAGCACTTCGTGCGCAGCGCGAATGGCGAACCGGGGTGGGGGTGTGACGGCGTACGCCGGATCGAGACTACCCCCACCCCGCTCCGCTTCGCGGATCGACCCTCCCCACAAGGGGGAGGGTGAAAGCTGATGGGCGCCTACATACTGCGCCGTATCCTGCTGATGATACCGACCCTGTTCGGCATCATGGCGGTTGCTTTCGTCGTCACTCAATTCGCACCGGGTGGACCGGTCGAGCAGGTCATCGCCAGCCTGACCAACCAGGGCGGCAGCGACCGCCTCGGCAGCGGCGGCGGCGATGCAGGAGGCGGCGGCAATTTCGATGTGGCCGGTGACGTCGGCTCGAAGTATCGCGGCGCGCAAGGGCTCGATCCGGAATTCATCAAGAAGCTGGAAAAGCAATTCGGCTTCGACAAACCACCGCTCGAACGCTTCGGCATGATGCTGTGGAACTATGCCCGCTTCGATTTCGGCGACAGCTATTTCCGTGACATCTCGGTTCTTGACCTGATCCTGGAGAAGATGCCGGTGTCGATCTCGCTTGGGCTGTGGATCACGCTGTTGTCCTATCTGATCTCGATCCCCCTTGGCATCCGCAAAGCGGTCAAGGACGGCTCGGCCTTCGACGTCTGGACCAGCGGCGTGATCATCGTCGGCTATGCCATACCGGCCTTCCTGTTCGGCATATTGCTGATGGTGCTGTTCGCGGGCGGCTCCTTCTGGGACTGGTTCCCACTGCGCGGCATCGTCTCCGACAATTGGGACCAATTGTCGTGGCCCGACAAGATCGTCGATTATTTCTGGCACATGACCTTGCCGCTGACGGCGCTGGTGCTGTCGGCCTTCGCGACGACGACGCTGCTGACCAAGAACTCCTTCCTGGAAGAGATACGCAAACAGTATGTGGTGACGGCCCGTGCCAAGGGCCTGTCGGAGCGGCGGGTGCTTTACGGACATGTGTTCCGCAACGCAATGCTGATCGTCATTGCCGGCTTTCCAGCGGCCTTCATCTCGGCCTTCTTCACCGGCTCGCTTTTGATCGAGAACATCTTTTCCCTCGACGGTCTCGGGCTGCTCGGTTTCAGGTCCGTGTTGGCGCGCGACTATCCGGTCGTGTTCGCCAACCTCTATATATTTTCGCTGCTTGGTTTGTTCGTGACGCTGTTGTCCGACCTGATCTACACATGGGTCGATCCGCGCATCGATTTCGAGCGGAGAGACGTCTGATGACGCAGGCTGCAGCCGAGATCACACCGACAAGGATCGCCCGCCCCTGGCTGTCGCCGCTCAACAAGCGGCGCTGGCAGAACTTCAAGGCCAACCGGCGCGGCTACTGGTCGTTGTGGATATTCCTCGCTCTGTTCGTGCTGTCGCTGTTTGCCGAACTGATCGCCAACGACAGGCCGATCGTCGCCTACTACAAAGGCGAGATCCTGTTCCCGGTGGCGGTCGCCTACCCCGAGGAAAAATTCGGCGGCTTCTACGCCGTCACCGACTATCGCGACCCGGTCATCCGCGACGAGATCAACGCCAATGGCTGGATGATCTGGCCGCCAATCCGCTATTCCTACCGCACCGTCAACAATGCGATCCCCGACGCCGCTCCCGCAAAACCGTCATGGGAATACGACGCGCAGAGGCGATGCAGCCAATATCCGCAAGGCGCTGCCGATCCTGACTGCATTGTCGGCAACTGGAACTGGCTGGGTACCGATGACCAGGCGCGCGACGTGCTGGCGCGCATCATCTACGGGTTTAGGATTTCCGTGCTGTTCGGGTTGATCCTGACTGCGGGTTCGTCGGTTATCGGCGTCGCCGCCGGCGCGCTGCAAGGGTATTTCGGCGGCTGGACCGACCTTCTCTTTCAACGCTTCATAGAAATCTGGTCGGCGATACCGCTGCTGTATCTGCTGCTGATCGTCGCCGCCATCCTGCCGCCGGGCTTCTTCATCCTGCTCGGGCTGATGCTGCTGTTCTCCTGGACGTCGCTTGTCAGCGTGGTGCGCGCCGAATTCCTGCGCGCACGCAACTTCGAATATGTCAACGCGGCCCGCGCGCTTGGTGTGTCCAACCGCACCATCATGCTGCGCCATCTTCTGCCTAATGCCATGGTGGCGACGCTGACCTTCATGCCTTTCCTGGTCAGCGCCTCGATCTCGACACTGACCTCGCTCGACTATCTCGGCTTCGGCCTGCCGCCCGGCACCGCGTCGCTCGGTGAACTGCTAAAACAGGCGCAGAGTAACCTCAATGCCCCCTGGCTCGGTATATCGGGCTTCATCGTCATCTCGCTGATGCTGTCGCTGCTGGTGTTCATCGGCGAGGCGACGCGCGATGCGTTCGATCCGCGCAAGGCGTTCCGATGAGCGAGCCCCTGCTCTCGGTCCGCGATCTCAGCGTTGCCTTCACGCAAGGCGGCAACCAGTCGATAGCCGTCGACCACATCTCCTTCGATCTCGCCAAGGGCGAGACGGTGGCGCTTGTGGGCGAATCCGGTTCCGGCAAATCGGTCTCGGCGCTGTCGGTTCTGAAGCTGCTGCCCTACCCGACGGCCAGCCATCCCTCGGGCAAGATCCTGTTCCAGGGCGCCGACCTTTTGGCGATGAACGAAAAGCAGTTGCGCAGCGTGCGCGGCAACAAGATCACCATGATCTTCCAGGAGCCGATGACCTCGCTCAATCCTCTGCACACGATCGAGCAGCAGATCGTCGAGATCCTGGCGCTGCATCAGGGCATGGGCGACCGCCAGGCCAAGGCGCGCACGCTGGCGCTGCTCAACGAGGTCGGCATTCGCGAACCGGAAAAGCGGCTCGACGCCTATCCGCACCAATTGTCCGGCGGCCAGCGGCAGCGCGTCATGATCGCCATGGCGCTGGCCAACGAACCGGAACTGCTGATCGCCGACGAACCGACGACGGCGCTCGACGTCACCGTGCAGGCGCAGATCCTCGAATTGCTGGCGGGGCTGAAGAGCCGCAAGGGCATGTCAATGCTGTTCATCACCCATGATCTCGGCATTGTCAGAAAGATCGCCGACCGCGTCTGCGTGATGACCAAAGGCAAGATCGTCGAGACCGGGCCGACCAGGGACATCTTCGCCAACCCGCAACACGCCTATACCAAGCACCTGTTGGCCGCCGAGCCGAAAGGCAAGCCGCCGGCCGCCAACGACGCCGCCAAGCCTGTGATGACCGGCAAGGACATCAAGGTTTGGTTCCCGATCAAGAAGGGTTTCTTTCGCACCACCGTCGACAATGTGAAGGCAGTTGACGGAATCGACGTCACCGTACGCGCCGGCCAGACGCTCGGCGTCGTCGGCGAATCCGGCTCCGGCAAGACGACGCTCGGCCTGGCGCTGGCGCGGATGATCTCATCGACCGGCACCATCCAGTTCAATGGCAGCGACATCAACCAGCTTTCCTTCAACGCCATGCGGCCGCTGCGCCGCGAGTTGCAGATCGTTTTCCAGGACCCGTTCGGGTCGCTCAGCCCGCGCATGTCGGTCTCGGAGATCATCGAGGAAGGCTTGAAGATCCACGAGCCGAAGCTGTCGCCCGACCAACGCGACGACAAGGTCGTCGCCGTGCTGAAGGAGGTCGGGCTCGATCCGGCGACCAGGAACCGCTATCCGCATGAATTCTCCGGCGGTCAGCGCCAGCGCGTCGCCATTGCGCGCGCCATGGTGCTCAATCCACGCTTCGTCATGCTGGACGAACCGACCTCGGCGCTCGACATGAGCGTGCAGGCGCAAGTGGTCGACCTCTTACGCAATCTGCAGGCCAGGCACGACCTTGCCTATCTGTTCATCAGCCACGATCTGAAAGTCATTCGCGCCCTTGCCAATGACGTCATCGTCATGCGCAATGGCAAGATCGTCGAAGCCGGCCCTTCCGAACAGATTTTCGAGCGGCCGCAGACCGACTATACGAAGGCGCTGATCTCGGCCGCGTTCAAGATCGAGACGGCGCCGGTCGGTATCGTCAGCGAATAACAGGGAATACAATCCGCAAATGGAAAAAGGCAAAATCCTGCTTGCCGTCACCGGCTTTCATCCGCAGCGCTGGCGCGAGCTGCTGTCGGCCGAGCGCGAAGTGGTGCTGGAGCCGGACGGCGCTTCGGATCCGTCGATCACCTATGCGGTGGTGTGGAAGCAGAAGCCGAACCTCTTGAAATCGCTGCCCAATCTACGCGCAATCTTCTCGATCGGCGCCGGCGTCGACCATATCTTCGCCGATCCCGGCCTGCCCGATGTGCCGATCGTCAAAGTGGTAGCCGACAACCTCACCCAATACATGACCGAATATGTCGTCTGGCGGGTGCTCGACCATCATCGCCAGGGCATGCTCTATCGTGCCCAGCAGCCGAAGAAGACCTGGCACGAACCGCCGCAGCGGCCGGCCGGCGACATCTCGGTCGGCATTATGGGGCTCGGCAATCTCGGCCGCGCCGCGGCGTCGGTGCTGTTGTCGCTCGGCTTTGCCGTCAATGGCTGGTCGCGCAGCGACAAGGCCATGAAAGGCGTTGCGACCTATGCCGGAGAGGCCGGGCTGATCCCCTTCCTCAACGCCACCGACATACTGGTGGTGCTGCTGCCGCTGACGCCGGATACGCACGGCATCATCAATTACGGCGTGCTGAAGGAATTGCGCAAGCGCAACGGCCTCGGCGGCTCGGTGCTGATCAATGCCGGGCGCGGCCGGCTGCAGAAGGACGCCGACATATTGCGCGCGCTGGGCGACGGCACGCTGAAGGAGGCGAGCCTCGACGTGTTCGAGGTCGAGCCGCTGCCGAAGACCAGTCCGCTATGGAGTCACCCGAAAGTGTTCGTGACGCCGCACGCGGCGGCGACCTCCGACCCTGTCCACCTGGCGCCGAGCATGTTGCGGCAGATGGATGCCTTCGAGCGCGGCGAAAAGCTTGATAACGTGGTCGACCGCAAGGCGGGGTACTGAGGAAGTCCAGGTTCAGCTCGGCAGACTGAACTTCTTCTGCTTGTTGGGCGTGCCGCAGTCGCGGCGGACGATCGAGCGGTTCATGGCGTCGATCTTGCCACTTGCCAGATCAGTATCGCGCTTGCTTTTGGAGCGCATATCCGGCGTGAACGGGCCGAAGCCCATCGCCGGATTGGAGAAGCTCGGCTTGGCGTCCGTCGACAGATGGTATTGCTGCGCCAGTTCGTTGCGCTGCGCCAGCAACTGGTCGCAAGCCACGTTGTCATATTGCAGCGACGATTGCACGTCCTGGTCCTGCCGCTCCGACATCGAACTGCCCATGCAGCCGGTCATTGCCAGGCAAGACACCAAGACCATCATGTTCCAGCGCATGTGTTCCTCCTCAATGCCTGCCGAGGGCTTTTCTCGGCTTGTATCCTACCTGATGCCGCGCCAGCCGCAAAAATCCTATTCACGTTTTCGAACAAGACGAGACATCAACCCTTGGACGAGGGCACCGCCAGCGCGGCAAGCCCGCCGACCGGCTGGCGGCGATCCCAGCGGATGACGGTCGGCTGCATCGACAGCACCGACAGGCCGTTTGCGGCAAGCACCCGCTCGACATAGGCTTGAGAATGGGCGTAGCGACGAGACGGCTGCAGCGCAAAACCGGCGTCGCCGCCCGCCCCGCCCTTGGCTGGCGTTTCGACGGAAAAGGCAAACAGGCCATTGGTGGCCAGAATGCCGGCGACGGTCTTCACCACGCGATCGAGCGCGCCGACATAGATGAACACGTCGGCCGCCGCCACCAGATCGGCTTTCGGCCCGGCATAGGCGAAATGCTGCAGATCGGCCTTGGCGAGCAGGTCGTAGACGCCCTTGGCGCGGGCCTTTTTCAGCATGGCGGCGGAGATGTCGTAGCCCTCCAGCCGTTCGGCGACCGGCCGCAGTTTCTCGCCCATCAGACCGGTGCCGCAACCGAGATCGAGCGCCAGCGAAAAGCGGCCCGGTCTTGCCGCGCGAATGGCGCGATCGAGAAACTCCGGCAGCCGGTAGCCGAGCTTGTCGACCAGCGAGTCCTCGAAAGTCTCGGCATAGTGGTCGAACAGCGTCTCGACGAAGGCGCTGGGTGGCGCTGCGGCAGCCGGCGCCTTGCCGATCAGCTGCAGCTTCAGCGCAGCACCCAGGCGATCCGCCGGGTCCAGTTTCAGCACCGTCGCCCAGGCCTGCGTCGCCAGGTCGAGCAGCCCCGTTGCCTCCTGCATCTCGCCCAGGCGGAACCAGCCCGCCGCCCATTGCGGCGCCAGTTCCAGCGCGCCGAGCAGCAGCTCCGTCGCTGCCGCGTGCTCGCCCGACCCGAAAAGCATCTCGGCATAGTCGGCGCGACGGTCGGCGGTCAGGTCGCCGGACGAGATTTTCAGCGGTTGCATGGCGATGGCCCCGCCGGCTGATGCGGCCGGTGGCTGGCTGTAGGCCGAGTCAGCAGTCTCTTGCAACAGGCTTCCCGCGCTGGAATTAGCCACTATCTTGACTGGATGCGCGCCAGCGACCTGCTCCATCCCCGGCCTGAAGGCCTTTATTGCCCATGCGGCGATTTCTTCATCGACCCGGTGCGGCCAGTCAACCGGGCGTTGATCACGCATGGCCATTCCGACCATGCCCGATCCGGCCATCGTTCGGTGCTGGCGACGCAGCAGACGCTCGACATTATGGGGTTGCGTTATGGCGAGGATTTTGCCGGGACAACGCAAGCGGCCGTGCTTGGCGAAGCTATGGCGCTGAACGATGTCAGCGTCACCTTCCATCCGGCCGGCCATGTGCTGGGCTCGGCGCAGATCGCGGTCGAGCACAAGGGCAGGCGCATCGTCGCCTCCGGCGACTACAAGCGCCAGAAGGACGCGACCTGCGCACCGTTCGAACCGGTCCAATGCGACGTCTTCATCACCGAGGCGACCTTCGGTCTGCCGGTGTTTCACCATCCGCCCGACACGGAGGAGATCGCCCGGCTGCTCAAATCGGCGGCGCAGTTTCCCGAGCGATCGCATCTGGTCGGCGCCTATGCGCTGGGCAAGGCACAGCGGGTGATGCGGCTGCTGCGCGATGCCGGTTATGACAGACCGATCTATATCCACGGCGCGCTGGCCAAGCTCAGCGACTATTACCAGAGCCAGGGCATCGACCTCGGCACGCTGGAGCCGGCAACAGTCGACAGCGGCGGCAAGCAGGATTTCACCGGGGCCATCGTTGTCGGCCCGCCATCGGCCTTCGCCGACCGCTGGGCGCGGCGCTTTCCCGACCCGATCTCGTGCTTCGCCTCGGGCTGGATGCGCATCCGCCAGCGCGCCAAGCAAGGCGGCGTCGAACTGCCGCTGATCATTTCCGACCACGCCGACTGGGACGAACTGACCGCCACCGTCAAGGAGACGGGCGCCGGCGAAATCTGGGTGACGCATGGCCGCGAGGAAGCGCTGGTGCGCTGGTGCGAGCTGGAAGGCATCGCCGCCAGGCCACTGCACCTGGTGGGATATGAGGACGAGGGCGATTGATGGTGATCACCAGCGCCGCGACCCGTTGCGCCCCCCTCTGTCCTGCCGGACATCTCCCCGTCAAGGGGGCATATTGGCAGCTCCAATGCCGGCTCATCTCCGCCAATATCGGAGATTGGCCAAGGCCGGCGCGACATCCGATCTTCCTCCTTGAGGGGGAGATGGCCGGCAGGCCAGAGGGGGGTGCCTCGCGCCGGTTTTCACCATTGGCGTGGGGCGACGCATGAACCGTTTCGCCGAACTCCTCGACCGCTTGGTGCTGACGCCGTCGCGCAATGGCAAGCTGACGCTGCTCGTCGACTATTTCCGCAGCGTCGAGGACCCCGACCGCGGGCTGGCGCTGGCGGCGATCACCGGCGACCTCAACATTGCGGCGGTCAAGCCGGCGATGCTGCGCACGCTGGTCACCGAGCGCATGGATCCGGTGCTGTTCGGCTATTCCTACGACTATGTCGGCGACCTCGCTGAAACCGTGTCGCTGGTCTGGCCGCAAACGCCGGGACATATCCCCAACCGGGAGCCGACGCTTGGCGACGTCGTGGCGACGCTGCAGGCGGCGAGCCGCTCCGACGGACCCAAGGTGCTGGCCGGGCTGCTCGACAGCGCCGGCATTTCGGCGCGCTTTGCCATCATCAAGCTGGTCACCGGCGGCTTGCGCATCGGCGTTTCGGCGCGGCTGGCCAAACAGGCGCTGGCCGATTTCGGCAAGGTCGATGTCGCCGAGATCGAGGAGCTGTGGCACGGGCTGACGCCGCCCTATATCTCGCTGTTCGCGTGGCTGGAAGGCAAGGCCGAGAAGCCGAAGCGGACCGCACTTGCCCTGTTCAGTCCGGTGATGCTGTCGAACCCGGTCGGCGACGGCGACCTCGAAAAGCTCGATCCGGCCGACTATGCCGCGGAATGGAAATGGGACGGCATCCGCGTTCAGGCGGTGTGCGAGGGCGGCGTGCGCCGGCTCTATTCGCGCACCGGCGACGATGTGTCCGGCGCATTTCCCGATCTCGCCCAGGCAATGGATTTTTCCGCCGCGCTCGATGGTGAATTGCTGGTCGGCGAGCCGATGGCGACCGGCACCTTTTCGGACCTGCAACAGCGGCTCAATCGCAAGAGCGTGGCCCCGAAGATACAGCAGCAATACCCGGCGTTCATGCGCTGCTACGATGCGCTGCAGATCAACGGCGAAGATTTGCGCGCGCTACCTTTCCGCGAGCGGCGGGCCCGTCTTGAGGCCTTCATCACAACGCTGGACCCGCACCGTTTCGATCTGTCGCCGTTCGTCGAATTCCCGGATTGGCAAACGCTGGAGGAACTGCGCCGCGCGCCGCCGCACCCAATCATCGAAGGCGTGATGCTGAAGCGCTGGGATTCGCCCTATCTCGCGGGACGGCCGAAAGGCCCGTGGTTCAAGTGGAAGCGCGATCCGCACACGGTCGATGCTGTGCTGATGTATGCGCAGCGCGGCCATGGCAAGCGGTCGAGCTTTTATTCCGACTATACGTTCGGCGTCTGGTCGGGGCCGGAAGGCGCGGAGGAACTGGTGCCGGTCGGCAAGGCCTATTTCGGCTTCACCGACGAGGAGCTGAAGCAGATCGACAAATTTGTCCGCGACAACACCGTCGAGCGTTTCGGCCCGGTGCGCTCGGTGCGCGCCGACCGCAGCCAAGGCCTGGTGTTGGAGGTGGCGTTCGAAGGTCTCAACCGTTCGACCCGCCACAAATCCGGCGTTGCGATGCGATTTCCCCGCATCTCACGGCTGCGCTGGGACAAGCCGACCGCCGAAGCCGACCGCATCGAGACGCTGCAGGCGCTGCTGGATCGCTAGGCGGCGCTCACGGTTCGATCGAGACGCGGATCTCGTAGATGTCGACCGCCTTGCCCTGCTTGTCGAAGTCGGAGTTGATGGCGATGCTGCCGGCGGCGCCCGGGGGCTTGTCGGGGAATTTCACGTCGAACAGATATTCGTTACGCTGCTGGCCGACCGCATAGCGCTTGCGACCGCAGTCGCCGAGATCACCGAAATTGCAGTCGACGGAGATCTGCGTGTCCTTGCCGTCCTCGGCGCGGGCGACGATGTCGAACACGGCATGTTTGCCGGCAAGCTTCTCCAGCACGCCCTGCCCGACATCGAAGCTGACGGCCGAGCCGGAAGCGCCGGAGCGGATGCGCAGGAAGGAGCCAGTGTCGTCCTGCACGACATCGGCCTTGGCGTCGGACGGGGTGGCGACATGCGTTGGATCGGTGGGTGTAAATACGTTGATCCAGTCGCGCGTCTGTTCGGCGACACCAGACTGCTGCGGCGCGCCAGGCTGCTGCGGCTCAGTTGTATCGGCGGGCGGCGTGAAGTCGTCATCGTCGACTGTCGGCGGCGCTTCGGGCGGCGCGGTGTCGAGCTGCGCCGGGGTCTTGAACACCCCGGTCTGGACGGCGAAATAGAGGCCGATGCCGGCGGCGGCGAGCAACGTCACGCCGAAGAAGATCGCCGTCAGCGGCAGGCGGCGGCCCCTTATCCGCCTTTCATCGCGATCAGGCGCCACTTCCGCTGCGTCCTCGGCCGGCGCGGAATCGGCCATATCGATCGCCGGGGCGCCGGCCAGCGTGGCGTCAGGCATGATGTCGGGGACGACCGGCAGCACGCGCGAACGCGGCGCGTCGGATGCCTCGGGCTGAACCGGCCCATCAACGACGATCGCCGGCGACGGTCCGGCCGCGACGCCTGTCGGGGCATCGACTGCGGGCGCTTCGGCGGCGCCCTGTATGGCGTCTTGCGCCTGCGCAGCGCTTTGCGTCAGCCCGGTATCTTGTGTCTGCGCAGCGCTCTGCGTCGGCGCGGCGACATCGGGGACCGCGGGCAAGAATTCGGATTCGATCTCGGCGATCTTTTCCTGCACCGCCTTGCGGCGCTTGATGGCGGCTTCCACCGTCACGCCGGGATTGGCCTGGAGCACGCGGTCGAGCGCCGCGAAAGCCGATCGATAGACCCGCTCGCGAAATGCCCGGTCCTCGGCGTTGCCTTTCTCGAAGGCGTTGCGGATCGCTTTTTCGATCGCGTCCAAGCGAATTCCCCTGTCCGTTCGCTTACATTGCCATGATCGTTAGCCGCAGGCGACCAATCAATCAACGGGCGAGCGCCCGCATTCTGCCTTACAGGCCTGTTCAACGCCCATTTCGATGCTTTTTAGCAATAAAATCAGTCCGTTTGCCGACTTGCCGGGCAATTTGCGCGCAGTCCGGCGCGACGTCTCCGCGTAATCGAAAAGCAAACGAGGCGATGGCTTATTCCGCGCCAATGGAAAATGCCGGGACGAATTGCCGGATCCAGCCTTGAAATCACGGTTACCCATCTTGAATTAGCGGCCGGTTGAGTCTATCACCCAGCCGATCCTGGAAGCCTCGCGCTTCCTGGGCCGCTTTAGCTCAGTTGGTAGAGCACATCATTCGTAATGATGGGGTCAGGTGTTCGAGTCACCTAAGCGGCACCAGTTCCCCATCGGACGCAAGCGTGACGGCAGGTGCAAGGCTAATGCACGTCACTCCCTACGCCAACACCGGCACTTCCTGTCTGCCTCGTCGACATGCGCCATATGGCCGCCGCCACAGGATTGCGTCGTCAGACGCTTGACCATCGACTATGCTGCATCGCGCAAGATCGACAGCCTAGAGAACCCGACAATACAAGCATAATTTATAAGATACAAAACCACTACCTTAGAATAATCTTCGTCAATTTTGACCTATATCAGACACTCCGGATTATAGTTGGGTAATTAAACCGTGTCTTTTCTGACATGGTACTACTTCTCGTGCAGCATTGCGGACGTGAAAAACCCTCAGCGACGCAACGCACTCGCAAATCATACCCATTTTTAGCACTAACTCACACAAATATTACAGCTCGATAGATATTTTGTGTTGCACTGCACCATTGCCCGGTTGCACCCTTTCTTGGGGGATTTGGTACTGGGAAGTGCGCCGTGGAGGATTCCGCCAAGTTGATCAGCTTGAATTTTTCGCTGGCCAGCACCGATTTCGAGGCTGCCCCGCGCACAAGGCGCGGGTTTGATGTTGTCGGCGCACTCTCGACGCTGGCAGGCCTCGACCTGAGGCCCGGAATGCAGGGCCGCTGGCTTCATCGGAGATTTCAGACCGGCGGAAATGGCTGATGGCGGTCGCGCGTGACAATCAGTTGGACGCTCTGCGCGCCATCGCTGTCACGATGGTTCTCTATTCCCATTTCCTTGCACCCAACGGGTCCTCCTTTTGGGGCCACATCGGGGTGCGGCTTTTTTTTGTGCTGAGCGGCTTCCTGATCACACGACTGCTGCTCGAAGCGCGCGCCGCGGCCGAATTCAAAGCCGGCCCTGCATTGAGTTCCTTCTACATCAGGCGCGCGCTGCGCATATTCCCGCCCTATTTCGCCGTGCTTGGGTTCGTCTGGCTGACCGATCTGGAGCAGTCCAGTGGATCGCTCGTCTGGCATGCGCTTTACCTGTCGAATTTTTGGTACGCGCTGCGCAACGAATGGACGCCCTGGCTACTCTGCCATTTCTGGAGCCTGAGCATCGAGGAGCAGTTCTATATCGCCTGGCCGCTGGTCGTGCTTCTCGCACCCCGCCGGCGGGTGGAAGCGATCACTATCGGCGTCATCCTGTTGTCGCTGGCCTATCGCTTCTACTGGCCGATCACCGCCACCCCGGCGCTAGCGCGCGACCTGCTGCCGCCAGCATCGATGGACGCGCTGGCGTTTGGTGCTTTGCTTGCCTGCCGGCGGACCAGAGGCGCCGGCCTGCCGCAATGGATGCGGCTAGGCTGGCCAGCCCTTGCGGCTGTCTTCCTGGCGATTGAGTGGCTTATCCCTGCGCCGGCCGATCCTATGCTGGAATGGGCCCGCTGGGCGTTGCTGCAGATCCTGCCCCTGGTGCCGCTGGTGGCCGTTGTCGCCGCCTGTTCAGCCGGCCTTGGCGGCGTCCTCGGCAGGGTTTTCGAACTGCCACCGCTGCTGTCACTGGGCCGCATCAGCTACGGCGTCTATCTTTACCATCCGATCCTTCTGTCGCTCGCCGTCAAGTCACAGCCCTGGATCCCGCTCAATGTCTCGGAGCAGGGGCCAGGGCGTTTCCTGGTCGCGAGCGCCGCCACGATCGCCGTCGCTTCGATCTCGTGGACGGCTTTCGAAAAGCCGCTCAACGGCCTCAAGCGCCGCTTCCCCTATGTAGCGCGCCGCCGCTCCCAGGCACGCTCTGGCGATGCCGGCTGGCTCGGCAGGGCGGCGGACGCCAATCCCGGCGGATCCCCCGATGGCCGCGCCGCACTCGAACTCCGGCGAACGGATGCGCAGAGATGACCACCGCGCCGCTCGTCTCCGTCCTGCTGCCGGTCTACAATGCCGGGCCTTATCTCACCGCTGCGCTGGAGAGCATTCTGCGGCAAGACTACGATCGCCTGGAGGTCATCGCTATCGATGACGGATCGACTGACAACTCGCTCGAGATTCTCGAACGATACCGCCGGGCAGACAATCGCGTTTCTGTCATCTCGCGTGAGAACCGCGGCCTCGTCGCCACCCTCAATGAAGGGCTACGGCTGGCCCAGGGCGAGCTTGTTGCGCGAATGGATGCGGACGATGTCGCCTATCCCCGGCGCCTCTCGCGCCAGGTCGCACTGTTCGAGCGGCGGCCCGATCTCGGCTTCTGCGGCGCCTGCGTCGATACCTTGCTTCACGGCCGTATCGCCAAAGGCAGGCTAGACCCGGTGTTCCGGCTCGGCCGGCTCGACATATTGTCTATGTTCTTTACGATATTCTTACATCCGACGGTGATCTATAACAGGAAGGTTATTGGGAACAACGATCTCTATTACGATCCAAAATATAAGCATGCCGAGGATTTCGATCTCTTCAGACGGCTTGCCGGCCGTTTCCCGGCGACCATATTGCCCGATAGCCTGCTCGTCTATCGCATCCACGCGGGAAGCGTGACCATGCGGCATGCCAAGGAAATGCGCAGGACGCATTTGCGGATCGTGGCCGAAAATCTCGAGCGTGAGGGGCTTGCGGAAACCACAGCGGATCTGCGCGACATCGGCGAGGCCGTCTCTTTCGACACGGTTTCGCGCGCAGCCGATTTCATCCGTGCGCTCGAAGAGCGGATTTCCGAGCTGCCGACCGACACACGGCCAAGCTTCGAGGCAGGCGCGCTGAACCTGTTCTATTTCCTCTACCAACTCGTCGGCGACGAAGGAGAACCGCCGCTGACCCACGAATTGCTCACGCGGACGGCGAGATGGAATTTCATCCGGCGCCGCGAACAATATGCGCTGCGTCCCGGCGTCTGGGCGCCTTGGCTCAGCCTGCTCTCGATAAGGGCCGGAAAGCGGGCGGACGCGGTGGCCTACTTCTTCAAAACCACGCCGGCCGAAGCGGTGCTTGCGCGTTATCAGCGGGGACTGGTATGACCGACAGGCCCCACCCGCTCCTGCGCGATCACCAGTTTGCGAGTGCGCCTGTCCCGACATCTCCCCGATCGGAGCGGCCGTCGCTCGAGGTCAGTTTCATCGTCTGCACGCGCGACCGCGCCGCTGTGCTGGAGGCTTGCATAGCCTCGATCCAGGCCGCATGCCGGGTGCACGCCACCTTCGCGGCAGAGTTGGTGGTGGTCGATAATGGTTCACGGGACGGCACGTCAAAGCGGCTGGCCGCTATCGCCGAAACTTCCGACATCCCAGTCACAGCCGTCTCGGAGACTCGCCCCGGACTAGCCGCTGCCCGCAATGCCGGATTGGCGCGAGCGCGAGGCCGCGTGCTGGTCTTCGTCGACGACGACTGCAAGCTCGACCGCGACTATCTCCGCGACCTGGAGCGGCACTACGGGAGTGGCGAGAAGTGGCTGATCCGCGGCGGCCGGGTCGAGCTCGGTGATGCCCGGGACCTGCCCTTCACCATAAAGCTCCGCGAGGCAAGCGAGCGGCTGACCCCGGCGGTCCACCCCGGCGGCTTCGTGCTCGGCTGCAACATGACCATGCACCGCGACGTCGCGGCCCGCATCGGGTCGTTCGACGAACGCTTCGGCGCTGGCGGCCCGCTACGCTCGGCTGAAGATACTGATTATCTCGTGCGGGCGATGCTGCTCGGCATGCCGGTCGAGTATGTGCCCGACATGACGGTCTTGCATCATCACGGCCGGCGAGACCGCAAATCGATCGACAGGCTGCACCGCGACTATAGCCTCGGTAATGGTGCGCTGTGCTTGAAACATGTCCGCCACGCCCCTTGGCTGCTTCGCCATGTCTATTGGTCCGCGCGGGCCGCGTTCAGGGAACTGGCGGGCCGTCCTCGCTTTGACCGCGACCTCGATCTGTCGCACTGGCCTATTGTCGTTATGAATCTGGCAGGTGCCGCCAGATTTGCGCTGCTCGTCATGATGGGATGGCCAAAACGGCTGCCGCTGCGCCACGACCGAGAAGCCAGCGAAGCCAATGCGGAGGCCAGAGCGCGATAATGTCACTGATTCCGTCAGCCCTGCCAATGCTGCGCCGCGCGCTTGGTGGCAGGCTGTTGCGGCTCGTTCCCGTCGTGGTGGGGCTCGGGCTTGCCGGCGCCGCGCTGGAAGGCCTCGGCATCGGTCTCATCATTCCGCTGCTCGGCATCATTATGGGACGTGGCGAAACATCAGGCATGGCCGGTTTCTCCGCCCTCCTCCAGCAGGTTGGAGCGGACCTCGGCGAGCGCCAGCGGCTGATCGCCATTTCGGCCGCGATCCTCGGTTCGATCGTACTGAAAAATGTCTTTGCCTTCGCCAACACTCTGCTGACCAGCTACATCTACGGCAAGGCAGGTTATTCGATCCGTAGCGCACTGTCGGAGCAGTTGCTCAGGGTCGGCTACCCCTTTTTCCTGCAGCAAAGCCCCGGGCGGCTGCTCAACATCATCTCCAACGAATCCTGGCGAGCATCCGACGCTATCCAGGCCCTGCTCGGCGCGATCGTCAGTGCCTCGGCCGCCGTCATCCTGCTCGCCTTCCTCCTGCTCCTCTCTTGGCAGATGACGCTGCTGGTGACTCTAGGGCTGGCGCTTGTCCAGCTGGCGCACGGGGTTTTGTCGTCCAATCTGAAGGCGCCGAGCCGCAGCGTCGTCTCGCGCAACAGCGCACTGGCGTCGCAGATGCTGCATCTGGTGCATGCCGGGCGCCTGATTCGCATCTTCGGGCAGGAGAACCGCGAAAAGGCGGTCTTCGCCAAAGCGTCCGACGGGGTGCGGCGGGCGGCTTTCGTGCTTTCAATCCGCCAGGGCGTCTTGCCGCCACTGACCGAGGTATTGCACGCGATGCTGTTCCTGGCGGTGGTGATCGGAGCCTGGCTGGCGAATGTAAGCTTCCCGCTGACCGTCGCCTTCCTCATCCTGCTCTACCGACTGCAGCCGCATATGCGCGCCTTGCAGATGTCCTGGAGTCAGTTGCAAGGCATGAGCGGCTCGCTGGAGGAGGTACAATGGCTGCTCGATCCTTCCGACAAGCCCGAGGCGCCGCAGGGCAGCCTGCCGTTCGACGGCTTGCGCCAAGGGATCAGCTTCGATGATGTGAGCTTCGCCTATTCCGGTCCCCTGTCAGGCCCCGACGCGCGCGAGGCGGTGCTGCATAAGGCGGTGTTCGACATCCGCAGCGGCCGCTCGACGGCGCTGATCGGCCGCTCGGGCGCCGGCAAGACGACGATCGTCAATCTCCTGTGCCGCTTCGTCAAACCCGACAGCGGCAGGATCCTCGTCGATGGGGCACCGCTCGATGAAGTCGACCCAAGCCAGTGGCGGCGGAACATTGCCCTGGCCAGTCAGGAGCTGGAACTGGTCGATGGCACCATTTTTGAAAACATTATTTACGGCTACGACACGGCCTCGGCCAGCGACGCCATGCGCGCCGCAAGGCTGGCCGAGGCACATCAATTCATCGAGCACCTGCCGCAGGGTTACGCGACGCTGGTCGGATACCGGGGCATCAACCTGTCAGCCGGACAAAGGCAAAGGATCGCCCTGGCGCGGGCGCTGGTGCGCGATCCCGATATTCTCATCCTCGACGAAGCCACCAGTGCGGTGGATGGGTTGTCAGAAGCCGCTATTGTCGAGACGCTGAAGTCGCGGGCCGGCCGCCGCACCACCATTGTCATCAGTCATCATTACAGCACCATATCGTTCTGCGACGACGTGGTGATCTTGAGCCGCGGTCGGGTGAAAAAACAGGCCCCCTTCGCAACCCTGGCAATGCTCAGCATGGACGAGCTTTACCAGCACGGAGCGGGTGAGTGATGGGGCGCACCCCAACCTGCGACGCGGCTTGCGCCCGGCAGCTCGCAGATCGCGAACAATCCTGCCGGCAAACCACCGCCGCGACGCATTTCCGATTGTTCAAAAACAATTCTCGGTGAGAGGTCAGGCGGCCTTCTTCTTCGCCAGCCGCGCCTTGATCGAGGCGACGTCGGCCCGCGGGGTCGCGGCGAACAGCGTTCTGGTGTAGTTGTGCTTGGGGTCGGCGAAGACCTCCTCGCGCGAGCCGTATTCGACGGCTTCGCCGAAATACATCACCATCACGTCGTCGGCGATGTAGCGCACGACAGACAGATCGTGGCTGATGAAGACATAGGTCAGCTGGAATTCGTCCTGCAGGTCGGCGAGCAGGTTGAGCACCTGCGCCTGCACCGAAAGGTCGAGCGCGGAGACCGGTTCGTCAAGCACCAGCAGGCTCGGGTTCAGCATCAGCGCGCGGGCAATGGCGATGCGCTGGCGCTGGCCGCCCGAGAACATGTGAGGGTAGCGATTGTAGTGCTCGGTGCCGAGGCCGACCTTCTTCAGCATCCTCATGGCGAGGTCGCGCCGCTCTTCGGCCGGCTTGTCGGTGTTGATGAGCAGCGGCTCGCCCAGCACATCTCCGATCTTTTGGCGCGGATTGAGCGATCCGTAAGGGTTCTGGAAGACGATCTGCACCTTGCGGCGCATCTCCCTGGTCAGGCCGTTCCTTGCGATGTCGACCTTGTTGCCGTCGATGAACAGTTCGCCCGACGTTGCCGGATCGATCAGCGTGATGATGCGCGCCAGCGTTGACTTGCCGCAGCCCGATTCACCGACGATGGCCAGCGTCTTGCCCTTGTCGACGCTGAACGAGACGCCCTTGACCGCATGCACGGTGCGCGCGCCGCGAAACAGGCCGCCGCCGACGTGATAGTCGCGCACGATGTCCTTGCCTTCGACGACCTTGATGCTCATCAGACGCCCTCGGCAGCCGGTTCGAACAGCATGTCCGAGACGGTCGGTAGCCGGTCGCCGACGGCATTTTCCGGCAGCGCCGACAAAAGCGCGCGGGTGTAATTGCTCTTGGGCGATTCAAACAGCGACAGCACGTCGGCCTCTTCCATCTTGCGGCCCTTGTACTGGACGATGACGCGGTCGGCGGTCTCGGCGACGACGCCCATATTGTGGGTGATCATGATCAGGCCCATGCCGTATTTGACCTGCAGCGAGACCAGCAGGTCGAGGATCTGCTTCTGGATGGTAACGTCGAGCGCGGTGGTCGGCTCGTCGGCGATCAGAAGCTTGGGATTGCAGGCGATGGCGATGGCGATCATCACCCGCTGGCACTGGCCGCCCGACATCTGGTGCGGGAACGAGTTCAGCCGTTCGGCCGGCTCGGCAATGCCGACCTGCGTCAGCAATTCGATGGCGCGCTCGCGACGCTGGGCCTTGTCCATGCCCATATGGAAGCGCAGCACTTCCTCGATCTGGAAGCCGACGGTGAAGCACGGATTGAGACTGGCCATCGGCTCCTGGAAGATCATCGACATGTCCTTGCCGACGATCTTGCGACGGTCGGCCGGGCTCATCTTCAGAAGATCGCGGCCGTTGAAGCTCATCTGGTCGGCAGTGACCGTCGCCGTCCACGGCAACAGCCCCATCACAGCCAGCATCGACACCGACTTGCCGGAGCCGGATTCGCCGACGATGGCCAGCACTTCACGTTCGTTCACATGGAGCGAGACGCCATCGACCGCGCGGAACGGGCCGGATGCGGTCTGGAACTCAACGACGAGATTGCGGATGTCGAGCAGCGCCATTACGACCTCCTCAGCTTCGGATCGAGCGCATCGCGCAGACCGTCGCCGATCAGGTTGATGGCAAGCACGGTGATGAGGATGGCCAGACCGGGGAAGGTCACCACCCACCAGGCGCGCAGGATGAATTCACGCGCCGAGGCGAGCATGGTTCCCCATTCCGGTGTCGGCGGCTGGGCGCCAAGGCCGAGAAAGCCGAGAGCGGCCGCCTCCAGGATGGCGTTGGAGAAGGACAGCGTGCCCTGCACGATCAGCGGCGCCAGGCAGTTGGGCAGGATGGTGCGCAGCATAAGCCTTATATGGCCGGCGCCGGCGACCTTGGCGGCGACCACATATTCGCGGCTCTTTTCGGCCATGACGGCAGCGCGCACCAGACGGGCAAAGTGGGGTTGCAGGACAAGCGCGATGGCCAGCATGGCGTTGAACAGGCCGGGGCCGAGGATGGTGACCAGAACCAGCGCCAAGAGCAGCGACGGGAAGGACAGGATCAGATCCATGACCCGCATGATCGCCACGTCGACCCAGCCCCGGAAATAGCCGGCCAAAAGGCCGAGCGTGATGCCGCCGACAAGCGCCAGCGTGACCACGACGGCGCCGATGAGCAGCGAGAAACGCGCGCCATAGAGCAGGCGCGAGAGCATGTCGCGGCCGACCGCGTCGGTGCCAAGCAGATATTCCATGCTGCCGCCTGCCTGCCAGGCCGGCGGACGCAAGAAAGCGGTCTTGTCCTGGATGTCGGGCGCATAGGGCGCGAGCAGCGGTGCAAAGAGCGCGGCCAGCACCAAAACGATGAAGACGAACAGGCCGATGACGGCGCCGCGGTTTACCGAGAAATAGTGCCAGAAAGTCCTGAAGCCGGTCAGTCGGTCAGGGTTGCCGGCGGCCATCGGGGCGATTTCGGTCGACTGGCTCATCACGCCGCCCTGATGCGCGGGTTGATGACGGCATAAAGCACGTCGACGATCAGGTTCACCGCCATGACGATAAGGGCGATCAGCAGCAAGCCTGACTGCACGACGACATAGTCGCGCTTGGATATGGATTCGACCATCCACTTGCCGATGCCCGGCCAGGCGAAGATGGTTTCTGTGAGAATGGCGCCGGCGAGCAGGGTACTGACCTGCAGGCCGATGGTGGTGACCACCGGGATCAGCGCATTGCGCAGCGCATGCACGCCGATGACGCGGGACGACGACAGGCCCTTGGCGCGGGCGGTCCGCACATAGTCTTCGCCCAGCACTTCGAGCATGGCCGAGCGCGTCTGGCGCGCGATCACCGCCAGCGGGATGGTGCCGAGCACAATTGTCGGCAGCACCAGGTGGCTCAATGCCGAGCGGAAAGCATCCCATTTGCCGTAGAGCAGGCTGTCGAGGGTCAGGAAGCCGGTGATCGGCTTGATAAAGAACTGAAGGCCGATGCGTCCTGAAACCGGGGTCCAGCCGAGATAGCCGGAGAAAAAGATGATCAGCAGCAGACCCCACCAGAAAATCGGCATGGAATAGCCGACAAGGGCGGTGCCCATCAGCCCCTGGTCGAACCAGGAGCCGCGTTTGACCGCAGCAATGATGCCGGCCGGTATGGCCAGCACCATGGCGAAGATCATGGCGAAGACGGAGAGCTCGATGGTTGCCGGGAACAGCGTCATGAAATCTTCGATGACCGGCCGCTTGGACGAAATCGACACGCCGAAATTACCGGTCGCGGCATCGCGGACATAATGCGCGTATTGCTGCCAGATCGGCAAATTGTAGCCGAACTGTTCCTTCAGTTCCGCGTAACGCTCGGGCGACACGCCATGCTCGCCGGCCATGGCAAGAATGGGATCGCCGGGCAGCAGCCTGACGAAAGCGAAGGCGCAGATGGTGATGCCGATCAGCGTCGGCAGCACCAAGACGATTTTGTTTAGGAGATATCGGAGCATCTTGAAAAGCGGGCGGCGCCTGATTGCGCGCCGCCCGCCTAACAGTTCTATTCGGCCTTGTCGACGCCGTCGAAGCGATGAATGCCGAGCGGGTCCATCATGAAGCCGCTGACATTCTTGCGCACGACTGCGTAGACTTGGCTGTGTGCCATGAGGAAGGCCGGAGCCTGCTTCTGGAAGACAACCTGCGCCTCTTCATAGAGCTTGGTGCGTTCGGCCTGATCGCTGGTCTTCTTGGCCTTTTGGATCAGATCCTCGAAGTCCTTGTCGCACCAGCTGGAGTAGTTCGACACGCCGATGGCCGAGCAGGCGAACAGCGTGGCGAAGAAATTGTCCGGATCGCCATTGTCACCGGTCCAGCCGATCTGGAAGGCGCCCGGGCGTTCCTTCTTCTTGCCTTCTTCGCGGTACTTCGTCCACTCGTAGCTGACGATCTCCGCCTTGACGCCGACCTTGGCCCAGTCAGCCTGGATCAGTTCGGCGGCGCGCTGGAAGTTCGGGTTGTAGGGACGGACGCGGTCGGAGGCCCAAAGCTGGATCTCCTTCAATCCGGCATCGGCCAGCACCTTCTTGGCGGCTTCCGGATCATAGGCGTCGGACTTCACGTCCTTGTTCCACGACCACATGGTCGGCGGGATCAAGTTTACGGCCGGCGTGGCGCCAGCGTCCTGGAACAGCGACTTGATGAGCGATTCCCGATCGATCGCCTGGTTGAGCGCATGGCGCACTTCAGGCTTGTCGAGCGGCGGGATGGTGGTGTTGTAGCTCATATAGCCGATGTTGAGGCCAGCCTGATCCATCAGGGTCACGTCGGCGTTGGCCTTGATCGTGCCGATGTCGGCAGGATTCGGATAGGGCGCGATATCGCATTCGCCGGCGAGCACCTTCTGGATGCGGGCGGTGGCGTCAGGCGTGATCGCGAAGACGAGATCGTCGATCTTTTCCTTGCCCTTGAAGTAGTCCGGGTTGGCCGCATAGCGGATGACCGAATCCAGCTGGTAGTCGACGAACTGGAACGGACCTGTACCGACCGGCTTGGTCGAGAAGTCGGCCATCTTGCCGTCTTTTTCCAGCTGGTCGGCATATTCCTTCGACACGATCGAGGCGAAGTCCATGCCGAGATTGGCCAGCATCGGCGCGTTCGGCTCGGTCAGCGTCAGCTTCACGGTCAGGTCATCGACCTTTTCCCACTTGGCGACGTATTTCGGCATGTCCATGCCGGTGTAGTAGTCCCAGGTCAGGTTCGGCAGGTACTTCTCGCCGTTCCAGGGGTTTTCCTTGTTGAACTGGCGATCGAACGAAAAGACGACGTCGTCGGCATTGAAATCACGCGTCGGCTTGAAGAAATCCGTCGTCTGGAACTTCACGCCCGGATGCAGGTGGAAAGTATAGACCAGACCGTCGTCCGAAATCTCCCATTTGTCGGCGAGACCGGGCACAACTTCGGTGCCGCCATGCTTGAACTCGACCAGGCGCGAATAGACGGTGCGCGACGAGGCGTCGAAGTCGTTGCCGCCCGTCGTGGTACCCGGGTCGAAGTTGGCCGGCGAGGCCTCCGAGCAATAGACCAGCGTCTTGGCATTGGCCACACCGCCGAGGACGCTTGCAGCCAGCAACGCGGCTGCAAAAGTCAGTTTCTTTTTCATTGAGCACTCCCTGATGTTCTTCCAAGCCCCTCTATAGGCTCGCGAAGCGCGCATATAAGCACCGTTTTTCCGGCTTTGGAACACCCTGTTTGCCTACCCCACCGTAAGCAGAAAATATTCCTCGGTCTTTGACGAATTGCAGAAACAAATAGCAAAATCTGCTAATCACGGGATTGTTAACGACCGCATTTTTTCATTGATCGCAGCAATCGTAAGCCAAAAATCCACAAGCCTGGGTTTCGCCACCGAGATGACAGGACGGCATTGCCGAGCCGGCGTCGCGGGAAGGATTTCGACGGCAAATCTTTGCCGTCCTGCCGCTGGGGCAAGACTTGCACGGCCGCCGATAGTCGCAATAGATAGATGACACGCTGGATTTTCCGGGAATCCGCGACATCGCTGCAGCGGAGGACGCCTCACCACATCGAGGCGCGCAGCATGGAGCAGGCAACAGAACGACTGAGGGAGGCTAGAGGTGGCGAAAGCAACAAAGTCAACGGCCCCGGCGAAAGCAAAAGCGGCGAAAGCTTCAAAACCGGCCGCCGCTGCCGCCAAGTCGAAAGCGCCACCGGCCAAAGCCACTCCCTCCGTCAAGCCAACGGCAATCTCGACGCCGGCGAAGGCGAGCGCCAAGCTGGCGGCGAAACCTGCGGTCAAGCGCGCGGCGAAGACAGCACCCGCTGCAAAGCCCGCTCAGCCCCCAGCCGCCAAGACAGCCGCGGCGAAGCCGGCCTCGAAGCCTTCGCCGGGCGCGGCCAAAAAACTGCCGAAGACGCTGACGGCGCTTGCCGCGGGCTTGCCGGAAAAGCCATGGCTCAAAAGCTATTCGAAAGTCGTGCCGGCAGAGATCGGCGCCCTGCCCTACAGTTCGATCGGCGACTTCCTCGTCGGCGCCTGCAAGCAGTTTTCCGGCCAGCCGGCATACGTCTGCATGGGCAAGTCGATCTCCTATGCCGAACTCGAGCGGCAATCGGCCGCCTTCGGCGCTTATCTGCAATCGAAGGGCCTGCAGAAAGGCGCACGCGTGGCGCTGATGATGCCGAATGTGCTGCAATATCCGGTGGCGATGATGGCCGTGCTTCGCGCCGGCTATGTCGTGGTGAACATCAATCCGCTCTACACGCCGCGCGAGCTCGAACATCAGCTCAAGGATTCCGGCGCGCAGGCGATCGTCATTCTGGAGAATTTCGCCAGCACCCTGGACGCGGTAATTGCCAGGACGGCGGTCAAGCATGTGGTGGTCGCGGCGATGGGCGACATGCTCGGCGCCCTCAAGGGCACGATCGTCAACCTCGTCGTGCGCCGGGTGAAGAAGATGGTGCCGGCCTGGTCGCTGCCCGGCCATGTCAAATTCAATGCGGCGGTGAAAGCCGGCGCCGGCATCGCCTTCAAACCGGCCAAGATGGAGGCCGGCGACGTCGCCTTCCTGCAATATACCGGCGGAACCACGGGGATTTCCAAAGGTGCTGTGCTGCTGCACTCCAATGTGCTGTCCAATGTCGCGCAGAACACGCTGTGGCTGCAGGACGCCTATGCGATCAAGCCGAAACCGGCGCATCTCAACTTCATCTGCGCGCTGCCGCTCTACCATATCTTCGCGCTGACGGTGAACGCGCTGATGGGCATGCAGCAGGGCGCCCAGAACGTGCTCGTTCCCAACCCGCGCGACATTCCCGGCTTCGTCAAGGAGCTGCAGAAATACCCGATGCACATTTTCCCCGGCCTCAACACGCTGTTCAACGCGCTGCTTAACAACGAGGATTTCCGCAAGCTCGACTTCAAGCCGCTGATCATGACGCTGGGTGGTGGCATGGCGGTACAGAAGGGGGTTGCCGAGCGCTGGAAGGCGCTGACCGGCAATTCGATCACCGAGGGCTATGGGCTGTCGGAGACCTCGCCGGTGGCCACCGCCAACAAGTTCAGCGACAGCAATTTCACCGGCACGATCGGCCTGCCGCTGCCGTCGACCGAGATCGTCATCCGCGACGATGACGGCAACAACCTGCCGCTGGGCGAAGTCGGCGAGATCTGCATCCGCGGACCGCAAGTGATGGCCGGTTACTGGAACCGGCCGGACGAGACCGCCAAGGTGATGACCAAGGACGGGTTTTTCAAATCCGGCGACATGGGCTTCATGGACGAGCGCGGCTACACCAAGATCGTCGACCGCAAGAAGGACATGATCCTGGTCTCCGGCTTCAACGTCTATCCCAACGAACTCGAGGAAGTCGTCGCCCAGCATCCGGGCGTGCTCGAAGTGGCGGCGATCGGCGTGCCGGACGAGCATTCGGGCGAGGTGCCGAAGCTGTTCATCGTCAAGAAAGATCCGGCGCTGACCGCTGAGGCAATCACCGCCTATTGCCGCGAAAACCTGACCGGCTACAAGCGGCCGAAATACATCGAGTTCAGGACCGAACTGCCGAAGACTCCGGTGGGCAAGATTTTGCGCCGGGCGCTGCGGGAATAGATTTGAACGACGAGCCTAGTCGCGGCGAAAGTGTAGACGACAATCCGCGTCCCGACGCGGCGACGTTCATCAAGGCGAACATGCGCCTTGCGCCTGTTCCAGCACTTCCTGAAATCCAACTCTACACGGCTCATCCCGGCAGCGGCCTGAGGCGGCTTGTCGACCCGCACCAAGGCGCGGACGACGATGCGGTTGAGCCAGTCGACGACGCGCCTCAGCCACCGCCGCCCTACTGGGCCTATCCATGGGCCGGCGGGGCGGTGCTTGCGCGCTATATACTCGACCATCCGCAAAGCGTAGCCGGCCGACGCGTGCTCGATCTCGGCGCCGGCTCCGGCCTCGTCGGCATCGCCGCCGCCAAGGCCGGCGCCAGCGCGGTGATCGCGGCGGAGATCGACCGCAACGGCGTCGCCGCGATCGGCCTCAACGCGTTGGCCAACGGCGTCGAGATCACCATTGTCGACAAGGACATCACCACAGGCCCGCCGCCGGCCGTCGACCTCGTGCTTGCCGGCGACGTGTTCTACGGCCGCGAGGTTGCGATACGAGTTATTCCGTTCCTCGACCGCTGCCTGGCAGCCGGCATCGAAGTGCTGGTCGGCGACCCCCGCCGCGCCGATCTGCCGCTGTCGCGGCTTCGGTTGGTTGCGGAATATCAAGTGCCGGACTTCGGTGACGCGAAGGGCGCTGCGGGCAGGCTGAGCGGTGTGTTTTGGTTCGAGCCGGAAGATTTGCTAGCGCGACGCGGCAAAGCCCAGTCGCTCTGAATGGCCGGATTCTACTCATTGTGGACAAACCTCAAGGGGCAGAAAATAGATTCGATTAGCCGTTGATAGGAGAAGTCGAATGGCGTGGATTAAAGTTGTTCAACGTATCGGTTTCACAGTTTGCCCAAAGTGCGAAAATCGCGGCTTCGACCTTCAGCCGGGCGAAGACATCGATAACGCAAGCGCCAAGATCAGGTGCGGCAAATGCGGGTACGTTTGCTCTGCTGATGAGTGGCCCACTGTGTCCGAAAACAAACCAGAAGCTCCATAGTTTTCATGGGCTGCTTCGCCCAACGCGGCCATTGGCGGGAAATCTCGAGTCGAATTGAGTTTGCCCCAGGCCCCCTTCAGACCGTCTCCTTGACCCGCGCCGAGAGAAAGTCTGGCAAATCGGCGACCGAATCCAAAACGACATCGGCGATCGCCGACAGCGATTCACGCGTGCCGGTGCCGGAGAGCACGCCGACCGCCAGGCCGCAGCCGCCAGCACGCGCCATCTCCAGGTCGTGGCGGTTGTCGCCGACCATGGCGATCTCGGACGCCTTCAACCCGGTCAGGTCGCAAAAGGCGACGATCGTGTCCGGCGCCGGTTTCGGATTGGCGACCGCGTCATAGCCATAGGCGGCGGTGAACAGCTGGGCGACGCCGAGCGTGACCATGGTCTTTTCGGCACCGGCAGTCGAATCGTTGGTGGCGACGCCGAGCCGGTAGGATCGCTTGTGCAGAGCCGTCAGCGCCGCGACGATGCCGGGCAGGGCCACCGCCATCGATGAGCCTTGCACCGAGGTGATCTCGTTGAAGCGGGCGACGGCCAGCATCTGGTCCTCGTCGGACAGGCGCGGGAACCATAGTTCGACGACATCCATGTTGGTGCCCGAGGCGAAGATGGAATCCGGCTTGAAACGCTTGGCGACAAAATCGAAGCCCGCCGCCGAAAGCAGCCTGTCGGCTTTCCAGCGATCGCCCTCGGCGGCGTCCATGGCCATGAAATCGGCGATGCCGAGCCAGGTCGCGTTGAAATCGACAAGCGTGCCGTCCTTGTCGAACAAGATGCCCTTGATGTCGGCCGGATTTTTCATTGAGCCCCCCGCAGTTGCTGGATGCGCGCCACCAGCCCGGCCGTCGATGCGTCGCGCTTGTCGGCGCTCTCCTTGCCTTCCACGACTGGCAACAGGCCGGTCGCCAGCTCCTTGCCGAGCTCGACGCCCCATTGGTCGAAGGAATTGATGTTGAACAGAGTGCCTTCGACGAAGACGCGGTGCTCGTAAAGCGCGATCAGCCGGCCGAAGGTGCGCGGGTCGAGCTTGCGGTAGAGGATCGTCACCGACGGGCGGTTGCCGGAGAAGACACGGTGCGGGGCTATTCTGTCGACATCGGCCGGCTTCATGCCCTTGGCCAGCATCTGCGCGCGCGCCTCGTCCAGCGTGCGGCCCTTCATCAACGCTTCCGATTGGGCCAAGCAATTGGCAAGCAGTAGATCGTGCTGGTGCTTGAGATCAGGCTCATGGCCGACGGCAGCGGCAAGGAACTCGACCGGGATGAAATCGGTGCCCTGGTGCAGCAGCTGGAAGAAGGCGTGCTGGCCATTGGTGCCGGGCTCGCCCCAGACCAGCGGTCCGGTCGGCGTCGTCACCGGCGTGCCGTCGAGGGTGACGCCCTTGCCGTTCGATTCCATGTCGAGCTGCTGCAGATAGGCCGGCAGCCTGGAAAGGCGCTGGTCATAAGGGATGACCGCACGCGCCGGATAACCGCAGATCACGCGATGCCACCAGCCGACCAGCCCCAGCAGCGCCGGCAGGTTCTTCTGCAGGGGTGCGGTGCGGAAGTGCTCGTCCATCTCATGCGCGCCATCGAGGAAGGCGCGGAAGTTGCGCGGGCCGATGGCGATCATCACCGGCAGGCCGATGGCGCCCCACAGCGAATAGCGGCCGCCGACCCAGTCCCAGAAGCCGAACACGCGATCGGCCTCAATCCCAAATTTCGCCACCAGGTCGAGCGCGGTCGAGACGGCGGCGAATTGCTTGCCGACTGCTTCCTTGCCGAGCGCCTTCTGCACCCATTCGCGCGCCGTCTCGGCATTGGTCATCGTCTCGACCGTGGTGAAGGTCTTGGAGGCGATGATGAACAGAGTGGTTTCGGCCGACAGGCCCTTCAGCGTGTCGTGGATATGGGCGCCGTCGATGTTGGAGACGTAGTGCGCGCGCGGGCCGTCGTGATAGGGCGCCAGCGCCAGCGTCGCCATGGCCGGGCCGAGATCGGAGCCGCCAATGCCGATGTTGACGATGTCGGTGATTTTCTTGCCGGTGGCGCCGGCGGCCTTGCCGGAGCGAATGGCATCGGCGAAAGCGCCCATGGCGTCGAGCACGGACAGCACATCCGCCTTGACGTCCTGGCCATCGACCGTGACGCCCTTGCCCGAGAGGTTCCGTAGCGCCGTGTGCAGCACGGCGCGATCCTCGGTGATGTTGATCTTCTTGCCGGAAAACATTGCGGCCCGGCGACCTTCGAGATCGGCGGCGGCGGCGAGCTTCTCGAGCAGTTCCATCGTGCGCTGGTCGACCGCGCATTTCGACCAGTCGAGCAAAAGGTCGCCGTCGCTGGCCGAAAATGTCTCGAAGCGCTTGGGGTCCGCGGCAAACGCCTCGCGCATCGTGCCCGATGCCGCCGCGCGCGCAGCACGCAAGGCGACAAGCTGTTTGTCGAAGGAGGAATGATCCACTGCCGGCTCCTGATCGTTTTTCACGACATCTTATCAGACCGGATGTTTCCGGCGCGTGTCGTCGCGCTGATCTTATTGAGCCGAATTCCCCATGTTTCAATGCGTGGGGATGACGCAGTGCAGCATAGTGCGATGTGATGGAGCTACGACGCTGCGCGTCGCGCTGGATGATGTGATGGGAGTAGCGACGACGCTGCGCGTCGCGCTGGGGATAGTGAGGCGCGACGACGCTCCGCGTCGCGCGGGCGTCCGCGCTGCGGGATGACGCAAGCGTCACCCGGGGATGCGACGACGCTGCGCGTCGCGCATAGATCACTGGCATAAATCCCAGCGATCAGAAAAATTGATTGGCGCAACCCCTTGTGCCACGGTTACCTTCCGCTGGTCCAGCCAAGCAAAAAAGACTGGCCATCGAGGAACACCTTCCATGCCACAGCGTAACGACACGGCCATATGGTCCGGCCTGTTCCGGATTTCGGCGGAATCGGGCCAGACCCTGCAGGCGCAGATCCGTCAGGCGATCGTCGCCGCCATTCTCGACCGGCAGATCGCCGCTTCGATGCCGCTTCCGTCCTGCCGCATCCTGGCTGAAAAACTCGGCGTCGCACGCGGCACTGTGGTGCTGGCGTTCCAGCAATTGGTCGACCAAGGTTTCCTGGTGGCGCGCGAACGGCGCGGCCATTTCGTCAATCCGGATGTGCTGGCCACCCCCGCCAAGCCGCACCAGAAGGCGCCGGACCAGCAAAACGAGATCGACTGGAAGGCACGCCGGCAGATCGCTGCCAGCGACATGCCGCCGCCGGCCAAGCACGACAACTGGATCAAGTCGTCCTACCCCTTCGTCTACGGCCAGTTCGACCCGGCATTGTTCCCGACCGCCGAATGGCGTGAGTGCAATCGCATGGCGCTGGCCGTGCTTGAGATCCGCAACTGGGCCTCGGACATGGTCGACCGCGACGATCCGCTCTTGATCGAGCAGATCCAGGCGCGGCTGTTGCCGCGGCGCGGCATCTTCGCCAATCCGGACGAGATCATCGTCACGCTCGGCGCCCAGAACGCGCTCTATATGCTGGCGACACTGCTGATGACAAAGGGCTCCAAGGTCGCGATGGAAGACCCGGGATACCCCGACGCGCGCTCGATCTTCCGCCTGGCAGGCGCCGAAATCCAGCCGGTTCCGGTCGATCAGTCCGGCATCGTCACCTCGTCCATCCCCAACGATTCCGGCTTTGTCTTCGTCACCCCCAGCCACCATTGCCCGACCATGGTGCCGCTGTCGGCAGAGCGGCGGCAGGACCTTCTGGCGCGCGCCAACCGCCACAACCAGATCATCATCGAGGACGGCTATGACAGCCAGCTTCTCGACGAGGCGCCGCAGCAGGCGCTGAAGAGCCTCGATCGCTCGGGTCGCGTCGTCTATGTCGGCTCGATGTCGAAGACGCTGGCTCCGGGCCTGCGGCTTGGCTACATCGTCGCTTCGGCTGGACTAATCTCCGAGCTCAGGGCGCTGCGCCGCTTCATGCTCAGGCACCCGCCGGCCAACAATCAGCGCGCGGTAGCGCTGTTCCTGTCGCTCGGCCATCACGAGGCGCTGGTGCGGCGGCTGTCGTCGGCCTTCGACGAGCGGCGCAAGCGTCTGGTCCATGCGATTTCCGCATTCCTGCCGGAATGGCGCTCGACCGATTCAGCCGGCGGCACATCGCTCTGGCTGGAAGGCCCGCGCGGCACCGATTCACGTGGACTGGCCGAGGCCGCGGCCTCGCGCAGCGTCATCATCGAGCCGGGCGACCGCTTCTTCGATCGCACCGAAAAGCCCTCGCGTTTCATGCGCTTGGGCATTTCCTCGATCGCATTGCAGCACATCGAGCCGGGTATTCGCGAGCTCGCGACCGCAGCCGGACGCAGGCCCGCTGCAGCCTGATTTGCCTGTGCCGGGGCTTTGAACAGTCCCGGCCCTTGGCATGATCACCAACATTCTGCATTAGCTCTCTGGCATACTCGGCTGCGTTGACTGGCCCATAGGCTGGGCCAATGGCAACGGCATAGTCGGCTGACAGAGGGACGAAGCAAGCCGACGGTGGACCAATCACCGCGCCGTGTTTCGCAAGCTAAAGGTGGAGTGCCCCCCATGTCAGTGGCTGTTGAGCAGCAGGATGCGGCTCTTAAGGATGCGGCTCCTAAAGATACATCAGCCGACCAGCGTTCGCGACGATCCGGCGGGCGCGAAGCGCGCCGCGCCATGCGGGCCGCACCGCTTGCCGACGATATCCGGCCGGTGCGCGCCGGCCTCGAAGGCGGCAGCTACGGGCCGCTCAACCAGAACGACCAGGAGCGCATCCATGAAGCGGTGCTGACGCTGCTGGAGACCGTCGGCTTCGCCAATGCCATTCCCTCCTGCATCGAGGCGCTGACCGGGGTCGGCGCCGTCTATGGCGATGACGGCCGCGTCCGTTTCCCACGCGGGCTTGTGATGGACACGATCAGACGAGCCGCGCGGAATTTTACGCTGCACGGCCAGGACCCCAGGCATGACATGCTGATCCAGGGCAAGCGCGTGCATTACGGCACGGCGGGTGCGGCGGTGCATCTGGTCGATGTCGAAAAGCGCGAATACCGCGAGTCGCTGGTGCAGGACATTTACGACGCCGCCCGCCTCGTCGAAGGGCTCGACAACATCCATTTCTTCCAGCGGCCCATGGTGCCGCGCGACATTCCCGATCCGCTCGAAATGGACTTCAACACGCTCTACGCCTGCGTGATGGGGACGTCGAAGCATGTCGGCACCTCCTTCACGGTGCGCGAGAACGTGCAGCCGGCGCTGGAAATGCTTTATGCGATCGCCGGCGGCGAGGAGAATTTCCGCGCCCGGCCGTTCGTGTCGAACTCCAACTGCTTCGTCGTACCGCCGATGAAGTTTGCCGAGGACGCCTGCGGCGTGCTCGAAGCCTGCGTCGAAGGCGGCATTCCGATCCTGCTTTTATCGGCCGGCCAGGCCGGCGCCACCGCTCCGGCGGCGATTGCCGGCGCTGTGGTGCAAGCGGTGGCCGAAGTGCTGGTCGGCCTCATCTATGTCAACGCCATCAAGCCGGGGCATCCGGCGATCTTCGGCACATGGCCGTTCGTCTCCGACCTCAGGACCGGTGCTATGTCGGGCGGCTCGGCCGAGCAGGCAGTGCTGACTTCGGCCTGTGCGCAGATGGCGCAGTTCTACGATCTGCCGGGCGGTTCGGCCGCCGGCATGACGGATTCGAAACTGCCCGACATCCAGTCCGGCTATGAAAAGGGGATCACCGACGTGATGGCCGGTCTTGCCGGCCTCAATCTGGTCTATGAATCGGCAGGCATGCACGCCTCGCTGCTCGGCTTTTGCCTGGAGAGCCTGATCATAGACAATGACATGTTGGGCCACTGTCTACGCTGCGTGCGCGGCATCGAAGTGACCGATGAAGCACTGTCGATCGACACCATCACCGAAGTCTGCATGAATGGCCCAGGCCACTATCTCGGCAATGAGCAGACGCTGCGGCTGATGCAGACCGAGTATTTTTATCCGGCCGTGGGCGACCGCTTTTCGCCCAAGGAATGGAACGAGAAGGGCCGGCCCGACATCTTGCAGCGGGCGATCATCGAAAAGAAGCGCGTGCTTGCCGAGCGCTTCCCGCGCCATGTGCCGAAGCTGCTCGACGACAAATTGCGCGCCCGCTTCGGCGAGATGATCAAGCTGCCACGCAGCGGCATGGGCGGGTAAGCTTCACCTTACGAAGGTCAGTCCACACTTAGCCCAAAGCGCTCGACGACTTCGGCGCTGATCAGCTTGCCATGCAGCGCCATCAACACGATCTGGGCATCCAGGCTGTCGCCGGTTTCAAGCGCAGCCTCGATGCGGCGCTCAGCCTCCAGCCGCCGCTCCGGCTCATTGGCCTGCTCAAAGGTTTGTGGGCCTGCGATGCAATAGCCAAACAGCTGCGCCACGGACCGATAGGCGTCGGGCGGCGGCTCGTCCGGCCAATGATCCTTCATCAAATTGACGATGGTGAGCTTTACCCCCTCGGGAACAAGCGCCGGATGCAGATCGGCGCCGCGCAGCGCGGTGTCGAGTTCCCGCAAATCGCCGGAGCGGCCGAACATGCCGAGGAAACCGATTGAAGAGCGCCGTTTAGTCACGTTGATACTTTCCGTCCGATAGCCGACCACTCATATGGGAATGTAGGATCGTTTTTCATCGCCTTTGCGGAGTCTCAGGCAAGCCAGGCGTCGAGCCCGAATTCCCGCTGCAACAGGTCTTCCGCACTTTCCAGCGCGCCCTCGATCCAGCCGTGATTGTTGGACCACGCTTCGCCACAGACATGAATGCCAGGAGCGAGCGTATGGCTCGCCAGTTTTATACCGGAGATATCTATGCCACGGTCCCATACATGCGACGCGCCGCCATAGGCCGGCGCACCCCAATCCTGCGCAAACCCGCCGATGGGTTTCGAGATGGCGCCGTGTTTGCCATGGACTTCGACCATCTGGCCGTGAAAGGCCTCCAGCGCGGAATGTCCCTCGGCCAAAACCGCAAAACCGTGGCGCCGAGCGAGCTCAGGCAGCAGTGAGCGCCAGAATACCATGTGCCTGCCATCGCAATAGGCCATGGCGACGCTCCGCCGAATCGTCGCGTCGCGCGCGTCCGCTTTTGTGAACTGCCATATCTGGCGAGCCGGCAGATCGGTCACGCTGTGGCCGGCCGCGATGCCGTTTCGAGCCCACCATGGGCTGGCATAGCAGGCGGCCAGCGTGAGCATCGGCCAGGGTTCCGGTGCCGGCAGATCGCTGGGCTGCTCGATGCCGGACTTTTCCAGCAGGGTCCGCAGGGGGCGGACCGGTAACGCCAGCACGACCTTGCGCGCCTCGACCGTCCCGCCCTGCCCCTCGACAGACAAGACCATCCCTTGCGCCGAGCGGGCGATGGCGGTCACGGTGTGATCGAGATGGACGGCGCCGCCGCTGACAGCGATCCGCCCGGCCATTCGCTCCGCAACCGGCTGGAACCCACCATCGGGGGAACAATAGGAGCGGCCGCCGCTCAGCTCGCCGAGCGCAAGCCTGAACGTCTCGGCGGCGTTGGGTCCGCGCAGGAGCAACGAATAGCCCACCGCGTCCTCGGCAAAAGCCATTTCCTCCGGGGTCAAGACCGTCGCCAGCACATCCCAAGTCGCCCAATCCGCCAGCTTGCGGCCGCGATAAACGAAGCCTGCGGCGCCGTTCCATTCGGCGCTGCCGAAGGCCTCCGAACCCGGCAGGATCAGTGCTGCCGCCTTTCGCAGCAGGCGGGACGGGCCTTTTTCCTGCAGCCGACGCGTCACGTCATAGGCAAACAGGCGGCGCGGCGCAAAGCGCGATATAGCGGCGTAGGGCAGGCTCCTACCGCGCAGATGGAGCCGGTTGGCGCCGGTGACGACGTCCATACCCGACAGCTTTACATCCAGCGTCGCCATGAGTTTTTTGAGCAGCCGATGTTGCGGCATCAGCATCATCGCGCCGAGATCGATGCCGAAGTTCGGCTCTCCGGGAAATGAGACCGTGGAGGCCCGACCGCCGACGCGACCGGCGGATTCGAAAACAGCGATCCTTGCGGGCTTTTCACTTTGGGACAAGCGCCACGCCAGGAAGAGACCGGCCATGCCCGCGCCGACAATAGCAATGTCGACCGGGGCAATGTCGATTGGGCTAGGCGGCAAGGATACGCCCGTGGCGGAAAACCATCATCATGGACGACGCTCTGGACCCCTCTTGATTTCGTGTCAAAAAACCCGAAACTGACGAGGACTGCAATGTCATACTGACAGGTGGGATCAGTTGGCGTGCGAGCAGTGATCTAAAACGGGCAACGGGTCCTATGAAGAAACAGTATCACACACCAGTCATCCGCAAGGCAGGACGACTTTCCGGCATCACAGCCATCGCCGCTTCGTCCGGCCCGCCTCCACCCTGAGGCCGCCATCCAAACAAGCTTACGCCAAGGCTTTCATGCCGGCCCGATCAGGCCGGCATTTTCATATCAAGCGGGTGCTCAGTGGTTGTCCCTCGGCACGCCGCTGGTGTGCGCGACGTCCTGGTATTTCACCGCCGGCTTCAGCACCATGCCCTCCGAGAACTGGTCGACCATGGAGCGCTGGATCTCCTGCCATGGCGTCTGGTGCTTGGGATAGTGGTAGCCGCCATCGTCCTGCAGTTCGGCACGGCGGCGCGTGATTTCCTCGTCGGTGACGAGGATGTTGGCAGTGCCTTTGCGTAAGTCGATGCGCACACGGTCGCCGGTCTTGAGCAGCGCCAGGCCGCCGCCAATGGCGGCTTCCGGCGAAGCGTTGAGGATAGAGGGCGAGCCGGATGTGCCAGACTGGCGGCCATCGCCGATGCAGGCCAGCGCGTGAATGCCCTTCTTGATGAGATAGGCCGGCGGCTGCATGTTGACGACCTCGGCGCCGCCGGGATAGCCGATTGGGCCAGCGCCGCGCATGAACAGGATGGTGTGCTCGTCGATGCCTTGCGCCGGATCGTCGATGCGGGCGTGGTAGTCCTCGGGACCATCGAAGACCATGGCGTTGCCCTCGAAGGCTTCCGGGTCGTTCGGGTTGGAGAGATAGCGTTCGCGGAATTCCGGCGAGATGCCGCTCATCTTCATGATTGCGGAATCGAACAGATTGCCGCTGAGATTGATGAAGCCGGCATTGGCCTTCAGCGGCTCGGCGACGGTGCGGATGACGTCGGTGTTCTCGTTGGCGACATCCTTGCAATTGTCGCCGATCGATTTCCCGTTGACGGTCATCGCTTCGGGATAAGGCAGCAGCTTGGCCTTCATCAGTTCGGCCACCACAGCCGGCACGCCGCCGGCATGATGATAGTCCTCGCCGAGATATTCGCCCGATGGCTGCAGATTGACGATGAGCGGCACATGGAGGCCGACCGTCTGCCAGTCGTCATTGGTGAGCGGCACGCCGAGATGGCGGGCAATCGCGTTGAGGTGGATCGGCGCGTTGGTCGAGCCGCCAATCGCCGAATTGACGACAATGGCGTTCTCGAACGCCTTGCGCGTCATGATGTCGGATGGCTTCAGATCCTCATGCACCATCTCGACGATGCGCTTGCCCGTCTCATAGGAGATCTGGCCGCGCTCGCGGTAGGGTGCCGGAATGGCAGCCGAGCCCGGCAATTGCATGCCGAGCGCCTCGGCCAGCGAGTTCATCGTGGTGGCGGTGCCCATGGTGTTGCAATAGCCGGTCGACGGCGCCGATGAGGCGACGATGTCCATGAACTCGTCATAGTCGATCTCGCCGGCCGAGAGGCGCTGGCGCGATTCCCAGACGATGGTGCCCGATCCCGTGCGCTTGCCCTTGTGCCAGCCATTGAGCATCGGTCCGACCGAAAGTGCTATGGCCGGAATATTGACGGTGGCCGCCGCCATCAGCAGCGCCGGCGTGGTTTTGTCGCAGCCGATGGTCAGCACGACGCCGTCGAGCGGATAGCCGTAGAGCACTTCGACTAGGCCGAGATAGGCAAGGTTGCGGTCGAGTGCCGCGGTCGGGCGCTTGCCGGTCTCCTGGATCGGATGGCACGGGAATTCGAAGGGGATGCCGCCCATCGAGACGATGCCTTCGCGCACGCGCTTGGCGAGCTCGATATGGTGGCGGTTGCATGGCGACAGATCCGAGCCGGTCTGGGCGATGCCGATCAGCGGCTTGCCCGACATCAGCTCGGCCCGCGTCAGGCCATAGTTCAGGTAGCGCTCGAGGTAGAGCGCGGTCATGCCTGGATTGTCGGGATTGTCGAACCACTCCTGCGAGCGAAATTTCTTCTTTCCGGTGGGGGCGCCTGCCATCATGGTCTCCGTATTTGTAAGACAAATCGATATGGCAACGCGCGGAAGCAGGCAAGAGGGCGCACCGTCGCAACCGGACTTTGGTGCGATAGACACAGACCAGACCGTGCGTTAGGCCTTCGAAGTCTGTCCGGGAGGTGTCGATGGCTTTGGTGATCGAAGGCGAGGAACGCATTGCCGCCCCCCTGCAGAAAGTGTGGGACGCGCTGAACGATCCGAAGGTTTTGCAGGCGACCATTCCCGGCTGCCAGCACCTGGAGATGAAATCGCCGACCGAAATGGCGGCGACGGTGGTGTTGAAGATCGGACCGATCAAGGCGACATTCAACGGCGAGGTGACGTTGAAGAACCTGAAGCCGCCGCACTCCTACACCATCCAGGGCGAGGGCAAGGGCGGTATTGCCGGCTTCGCCAAGGGTGGCGCCGACGTGACGCTGACGGCGGACGGGCCGGATGCGACGGTCCTCAAATACGCGGCCAAAGCCGAAGTCGGCGGCAAGATCGCCCAACTCGGCAGCCGGCTCATCGAATCGACTTCGAAGAAGCTGGCCTTGCAGTTCTTTTCAAGCTTTGGCGAGAAGGTGGGTTCCCCTCCCCCTTGAGGGGAGGGATATCCGAGCTACTCGAACACGATGTTCGGCACCGCCGCTTCGGCCGCGCCGCGTTCTTCGTTGACCCGGTCCCAGACCTTCGACGCAATGTCGCGATAGATCTTCGCCTCGGCGCTGTCTGGCTTCGACGCCACCACCGGAGCACCTTCATCAGAACTTTCGCGAATGCCCATTTCCAGCGGCACTTCGCCGAGGAAAGTCACGCCGAGGCGCTCGGCCTCGCGCCGCGCCCCGCCATGGCCAAAGATGTCGTAGCGCTTGCCGGTATCGGGGGCGATGAAATAGCTCATGTTCTCCACGATGCCGAGCAGCGGCACGTCGACCTTCTTGAACATATTCAATCCTTTGCGGGCGTCGATCAGCGCCAGGTCCTGCGGCGTCGAGACGATGACCGCGCCGGCCAGCGGCACCTGCTGGGCCATGGTCAGCTGGGCGTCGCCGGTGCCGGGCGGCATGTCGACGACGAGCACGTCGAGGCGGCCCCATTCGACCTCGCGCAGCATCTGCGTCAGCGCCGACATCACCATCGGACCGCGCCAGATCATCGGCGTCTCCTCGTCGACGAGGAAGCCCATCGACATCACCTTAAGGCCGTAATTCTCCATCGGTTTCAGGATCTTGCCGTCGACGGTCTCCGGCCGGCCATGGATGTTGAGCAGCCTGGGCATGGACGGGCCATAAATATCGGCATCGAGCACGCCGACACGCAAACCGTTGGCGGCGAGGCCAAGCGCGATGTTGACAGCGGTGGTCGACTTGCCGACGCCGCCCTTGCCGGACGCCACCGCGATGATCGCCTCGATGCCGGGCACGCCGCGCTTGCCCGAGCTTTGCGAGGCCGGGGCGTGCGGGGCTGGAGAGTGTGGAGCTGGGCGCGGCGCGGCTGGCGCAGCCGG
The DNA here is from genome assembly GCF_040320605.1 of Mesorhizobium sp. M0659. Taxonomy (NCBI): domain Bacteria; kingdom Pseudomonadati; phylum Pseudomonadota; class Alphaproteobacteria; order Hyphomicrobiales; family Phyllobacteriaceae; genus Mesorhizobium; species Mesorhizobium sp. M0659. The sequence continues at coordinate 227,611 of NZ_JAMYPY010000004.1, read as the reverse complement.
CGGTGCGGGCCTGGGCGCGGGACGCGACGCAACCGGAGCCTCCATGCCGCCGCCCTTCTTCTCCGCCGTCAGCGCGACGACGGCGCCGGCGACACCAGGGATCGCCTTGACGACACGCTCGGCTGCGGCGCGCAGCGGCTCCATCTCCTGTGCGCGGGCGGCAGGAACGGTGATCGAGAAAAACACTTTCGAATCGGCGATGAAAATCTCCGAAACCATGCCGAGGTCGACGATGTTGCCGGTGAAGTCCGGCCCGTTGACCGTCTTCAGACGCTCGGTGACGATTTCCTTGGTGACGGACATGCATTGTTCCCTAGGCGTTTGGCTGCGGCTCAGATAGTGCAGATTGGCAGCGACTCCAAGCACCACCGGTGTCCGCCTCACCCTGCCAGGCCAACCGCTAGGTAGGTGAGCGCCGAAATTGCAGCCGTGGCCGGCAAGGTGACGATCCAGGCGATGACGATGTTGCCGGCAATGCCCCAGCGCACGGCCGAGACGCGACGGGCAGCGCCGACACCGATGATGGCCCCGGTGATCGTATGGGTGGTCGACACGGGAACGCCAAGCCAGGTGGCGGCAAACAGGGTGATGGCGCCGCCGGTCTCGGCGCAGAAGCCCTGCATCGGGTTCAGCCGGGTGATCTTCGAGCCCATCGTGTGGACGATGCGCCAGCCGCCGAACAAAGTGCCGAGCGCCAGTGCTGTCTGACAGGTGAGGACGACCCACAGCGGCACGTAGAACGTCCCGCCGAGCATGCCTTGCGAATAGAGCAGCACGGCGATGATGCCCATGGTTTTCTGGGCGTCGTTGCCGCCGTGCCCTAGCGAATAAAGCGAGGCCGAAAAGAACTGCATGACGCGGAAAGTGCTGTCGACGGCGAATGGTGTCTGGCGCACGAACAGCCAGGAAACGGCCAGGATGAGGACCAGCGCCAGAACAAACCCTGTCGCCGGCGACACGACGATTGCGGCGACCGTCTTGCCAAGCCCGGTCCAGACGATGGCGCCGGGTCCAGCCTTTGCAACGCCGGCGCCGACGAGCCCGCCGATCAGGGCATGCGAACTGCTGGACGGGATGCCGGCAATCCAGGTGACGATGTTCCAGACGATGGCGCCAACGAGCGCCGAGAAGATCACCGCCGGCGTGACGATGCTGACGTCGACGATACCTTTTCCCACGGTTTCAGCCACGTGAAGGCCGAAGAACATGAAGGCGATGAAATTGAAGAAAGCCGCCCACAGGACCGCATACTGCGGTCTCAGCACGCGGGTGGAGACGATGGTGGCGATGGAGTTCGCTGCATCGTGCAGGCCGTTGAGAAAATCGAAAAACAGCGCGACGGCGACAAGGCCGATCAGCACGGGAAAGGCGATGGTGGCTTCCATTGCCTAAACGTTCTCGATGACGATGCCGCTGATCTCGTTGGCGACGTCCTCAAAGCGATCGACCACCTTCTCCAGCTGGCCGTAGATCTCCGAGCCGATCAGGTAGGCCATCGGATCGCTGCGGCCATGCCGCTTGAACAGGTCCTTCAATCCCTGCTCATGCAGATCGTCGGCGCGGCTTTCGACGCGCATCACCTCTTCGGCGATGGCGTTGAGGCGTACCGTGTGCGTGCCGACCTTGCTGAGCAGCGGGATCGCTTCGGCAACCAGCCTGGAGGCGGCAACGATGACGCCGCCCATCTCCTGCATCAGCGGGTCGAATTCCTTCTTTTCGAACAGCTTCACCGTCTTGACGGTCTTGTGCATCATGTCGATGGCGTCATCCATTGACTGGATCAGGTCCTTGATGTCGCCGCGATCGAAAGGCGTGATGAAGGAGCGCCGCACCGCCAGCAGGACTTCGGCCGTGATATGATCGGCCTCGTCCTCGAGATCGATGATCTTCTGGCACCAGCGATCGATGTCCTTGCCCTGCAGAAGCTGCTCCAGCGCCTCGGCGCCGCCGACCACGGTGCGGGAATGCCGTTCAAAGAGGTCGAAGAAGCGATCTTCGCGCGGCAAAAGCTTGCGGAACCAGCCCAGCATGTCCGATCTCCTCGTATTCCATCCAACCACATAGCGCCGTGTTCGGCCGGGGGAAACAGCCAGCCGGCCCAAAGATGTGGATGCATGGCCAATTGCGGGTAGAGCTTGCGGCGAAAGGCAATTTCCCCGACCTTGCGCGCAACGAACGGACGGATGGGATGATCGACAAGCTCGAATTCTTCATCGCGCTGGCCAAGGAGGAGCATTTCGGCCGGGCGGCGGAAGCGTGCGGCGTCACGCAGCCGACCTTGTCGGCCGGGATCAAGCAGCTGGAGGGCCAGCTCGGCGTCATGCTGGTCAATCGCGGTTCGCGCTTTCAGGGGCTGACGCCGGAAGGCAAGCAGGTGCTGGTGTGGGCGCGTCGCATCGTCGGCGATTCCAGGACCATGCGCGAAGAGATGCGGGCGGCGCGACATGGCCTGTCCGGGCGTATCCGTATTGCCGCCATCCCAACCGCCCTCGCCATGGTGGCGCGGCTGACGACGCCATTTCGCGAGAAGCATCCGGGCGTCACCTTCTCTATCCTGTCGCGCACCTCGATCGAGGTGTTGTCGCTGCTCGGCAATTTCGACGTCGATGCCGGCATCACCTATCTCGACAACGAGCCTCTCGGACGGGTGACCAGCGTGCCGCTCTATGACGAGCGCTACCAGCTGATCACGGCGGTCGGAAATCCCTATTCGGATCGCGACAAAGTGACATGGGCCGAAATCAGCCAGCTGCCGCTCTGCTTGTTGACGCCGGACATGCAGAACCGCCGCATCATCGACCAGCATCTGGCCGAGGCCGGCGTGCAGGTGCGGCCGACACTGGAATCCAACTCGATGATCGTGCTGTTCTCCCACATACGGACAGGCAAATGGTCGTCGATCATGCCGCTCAACCTGGCGGAAACATTCGGTTTTTCCGAGCCGATCCGGGCCATTCCGATCGTCGAACCGGATGCCAGCCACACGGTCGGGCTGGTCGCCGCGCCGCGCGAACCGCACACGCCGCTGGTGCAGGCGCTGCTGGACGAGGCGATGGCGCTGGCAGACGATTTCCGCGCCAATCGCTGAGCTAGTCATAACTGATCAATCGGCGCGATAGAAATTTTCTATCGTGCAACGAAACCGCTTTATTGATTTCAGGGGTTTTCTCTGATTTCTTAAGCACTTAGCGATTAAGCGGCGTAGGCATGTCGTTGTTCCAAAACCGCGTCATGCTTTTGGACGATATATGCATCGATCGCTACGATAGGGAGGGCGCTGCGTGACGATGCAGCCAGCAAGTACCGAGATACAGTCGCGCACGGCGGCGATCATCCAGGAGTTGAAGGGCCTCGAAGGCCCGCTGCTGCCGATCCTGCACGAGATCCAGGACGAATTTGGCCACGTGCCGCAGGACGCCGTGCCCGTCATCGCCGATGGGCTGAACCTGTCGAGGGCCGAAGTGCATGGCGTTGTGACCTTCTATCATGATTTCCGTGCCCGGCCGGCCGGCCGGCATGTGCTCAAGCTCTGCCAGGCGGAAGCCTGCCAGTCGATGGGTTCGGATGCGATCGCCGCAAAGGTCAAGCAGTTGTTGGGCATCGATTTCCATGAGACCACCCGCGACGGATCGGTTACACTTGAGCCTGTCTATTGCCTCGGGCTGTGCGCCTGTTCACCGTCGGCGATGCTGGATGGTGAGGTGATCGGGCGGCTCGATGACGAGAAGATCGAAGAGATCGTCGGGGAGGTACGCTCATGATCCCGCGCATCTACATTCCAGGTGACTCCGGCGCGCTGGCGCTCGGCGCCGAAAAGGTCGCCAAGGCTGTTCGTGCGGAACTGGCTGAACGGGGCGTCGAGGCCAAGATCGTCCGCAACGGCTCGCGCGGCGCCTATTTCCTCGAACCGATGGTCGAGGTCGCGACCGAAAAGGGCCGCGTCGCTTACGGGCCGGTCAAGCCATCGGACGTCAAGAGCCTGTTCGACAGCGGCTTTCTCACCGGCGGGCATCACAAGCGCTGGCTGGGCGCGCCCGACAAAATCCCGTTCCTGGCCAAGCAGACGCGCCTGACCTTTGCGCGTTGCGGCATCAACGACCCGCTATCGCTCGATGCCTACAAGTCACTGGGCGGGCTCAAGGGCCTGCAGAACGCGGTGGCCATGGCGCCGCTCGACATCGTCAAACAGGTCACGGAATCGGGCTTGCGCGGCCGAGGCGGCGCCGGCTTCCCGACCGGCATCAAGTGGAAGACGGTGCTCGATACGACATCTGACCGCAAATACATCGTCTGCAATGCCGACGAGGGCGACAGCGCCACCTTTGCCGACCGCATGATTATGGAGGGCGACCCCTTCGTGCTCATCGAAGGCATGACGATTGCCGGCATCGCCACCGGCGCGACCAAGGGGTTCGTCTATATCCGCTCGGAATATCCGCATGCGGTGGCTGTCATGAACAAGGCTGTCGAGGTCGCCCGCAAGGCAGGCGTGCTCGGCGTCAGCGTGCTGGGTTCGCCCAACGCCTTCGACATGGAAATCCGCGTCGGCGCCGGCGCCTATGTCTGCGGCGAGGAAACGTCGCTGCTGAACAGCCTTGAAGGCAAGCGCGGCGTGGTGCGCGCCAAGCCACCGCTGCCGGCAATCCAGGGTCTGTTCGGCAAGCCGACGGTGATCAACAACGTCATCAGCCTAGCCTCCGTGCCCATCATCATGGACAAGGGTGCTGCCTTCTACAAGGATTTCGGCATGGGCCGCTCGCGCGGCACGATCCCGATACAGATCGCCGGCAACGTCAAGTTCGGCGGCCTGTTCGAGGCGGCGTTCGGCATGACGCTGGGCGAGATCGTCGACGATATCGGCGGCGGTACGGCCACAGGTCGCCCGGTGAAGGCGGTGCAGGTCGGCGGCCCGCTCGGCGCCTATTTCCCGCGCGGCCTGTTCGACACGCCGTTCGACTACGAAGAGTTCGCGAAGCGCGACGGGCTGATCGGCCATGCCGGCATCACCGTGTTCGACGACACGGCCGACATGCTGAAGCAGGCGCGCTTTGCCATGGAGTTCTGCGCCATCGAAAGCTGCGGCAAGTGCACGCCCTGCCGCATCGGCTCGATACGCGGGGTGGAGACCATCGACCGGCTTGCCGCCGGCATCGAGCCGGAGAAGAACCTGGCACTGGTCACCGATCTCTGCAACACGATGAAGTTCGGATCGCTCTGCGCGCTGGGCGGCTTCACGCCCTATCCGGTGATGAGCTCGATCACCCATTTCCCCGAAGATTTCAAGCCCGCGCCGGCGCGCGTGGCTGCTGAATAGGAGCTGGCAGATGAATATCAAGGCCGACTTCCCGACACTCATCGAAGAACTCGATTACGGAACCCCGGAATCGAAGGCGCAAAAGCAGGTTACGCTGATCGTCGACGGCCGCAGCATCAGCGTGCCGGAGGGTACGTCGATCATGCGCGCGGCGATGGAAGGCGGGGTCGAGATCCCAAAACTCTGCGCCACGGACATGCTGGACTCGTTCGGCTCCTGCCGCGTCTGCCTGGTCGAGATCGACGGGCGCGGCGGCACGCCGGCATCCTGCACGACCCCCGTCGGCGAAGGCATGGTGGTGCGCACGCAATCCGAGCGGCTCGACGCCATCCGCCGCGGTGTCATGGAGCTTTACGTCTCCGACCACCCGACCGGCTGGAACGAGAAGGCCGGCACCGGCGCCAGCGAGTTCGACGTTGTGGCGAAATCGGTCGGCCTGACCGAGAACCGCTTCGGCATCGAGGGCCGCAACCACGTCAAGCAGGAAAACGGCGTCGCGCCCGGCCATGGCTCGCTGGCGGTCGACTACATCGCCCGCGATGAGTCCAACCCCTATTTCACCTATGATCCGGCGCAATGTATCGTCTGCTCGCGCTGCGTGCGGGCCTGCGAGGAGGTGCAGGGCACCTTCGCGCTGACGATCGAGGGCCGCGGTTTCGAATCGCGCATGGTCGCCGGCATGCACGAGGATTTCATCGCCTCCGAATGCGTATCCTGCGGCGCCTGCGTGCAGGCCTGTCCGACCGATGCGCTGCGTGAAAAGACCGTGCTTGAGAAAGGCATGCCCGAGCGCTCCGCCGTCACTACCTGTGCCTATTGCGGCGTCGGCTGCTCGTTCAAGGCCGAAGTGAAGGGCGACGAAGTCATTCGCATGATGCCCTACAAGGACGGCAAGGCCAACCACGGCCACTCCTGCGTGAAGGGCCGTTTCGCCTATGGCTATGCGACCCACAAGGACCGCATCCTGTCGCCGATGATCCGGGAAAAGGTCAGCGATCCCTGGCGCGAGGTGAGTTGGGAAGAGGCCATCGCCCATACAGCCAAGGAATTCCGCCGTATCCAGTATCAATACGGCCGCACCTCCATCGGCGGTATCACGTCCTCGCGCTGCACGAACGAGGAGACCTATCTGGTGCAGAAGCTGGTGCGCCAAGGCTTCCGCAACAACAATGTCGACACTTGCGCCCGCGTCTGCCACTCGCCGACCGGCTACGGCCTCGGCCAGACCTATGGCACCTCGGCCGGCACGCAGGATTTCGATTCCGTCGATTTCACCGATGTCGCCGTCATCATCGGCGCCAATCCGGCTTCCGCGCACCCGGTGTTCGCCTCGCGGCTGAAAAAGCGGCTGCGCCAGGGCGCCAAGCTGATCGTGCTCGATCCGCGCCGCACCGAAATGGTCAAGTCGGCGCATATCGAGGCCGACTATCACCTGCCGCTGAAGCCCGGCACCAACGTGGCGGTGCTGACGGCGCTGGCGCATGTCATCGTCACCGAAGGTCTTTTCGACGAAGCCTTCATCCGCGAACGCTGCGACTGGGCGGAGTTCCAGGATTGGGCTTCTTTCGTCGCCTTGCCGGAAAACAGCCCCGAAATCGTCGGCAAGCTGTCCGGCGTCGATCCCGAACTGGTCCGAGGTGCTGCGCGGCTCTATGCCAAGGGCGGCAATGGCGCGATTTATTATGGCCTCGGCGTCACCGAACACAGCCAGGGTTCGACCACGGTGATGGCGATCGCCAACCTTGCCATGGCGACGGGCAATATCGGCCGTCCCGGCGTCGGCGTGAACCCGCTGCGCGGCCAGAACAACGTGCAGGGTTCCTGCGACATGGGCTCGTTCCCGCATGAACTGCCGGGCTACCGCCACATCTCCGGCGAGGCGGTGCGCGACATCTATGAGACGCTGTGGGGGGTGAAGCTCGACGACGAACCGGGCCTGCGCATCCCCAACATGCTGGATGCCGCCGTCGACGGCTCCTTCAAGGGCATCTACATCCAGGGCGAGGACATCCTGCAGTCGGACCCTGATACCAAGCATGTCGCGGCCGGCCTGGCGGCGATGGAATGCGTCGTCGTGCACGACCTGTTCCTCAACGAGACAGCGAACTACGCGCATGTCTTCCTGCCGGGCTCGACCTTCCTGGAAAAGGACGGCACCTTCACCAATGCCGAGCGCCGCATCAACATGGTGCGCAAGGTGCTGGAGCCGAAGGCGCGCTATGCCGACTGGGAAGCGACACAGGAGCTTGCCCGCGCGATCGGGCTGGACTGGAACTACCAGCATCCCTCCGAAATCATGGACGAGATCGCCAAAACGACGCCAAGCTTCGCCGGCGTCTCCTTCGATCTGCTCGACCGTGTCGGATCGGTGCAATGGCCCTGCAACGAGAAGGCGCCGCTCGGCACGCCGATCATGCATATCGACGGCTTCGTGCGCGGCAAGGGCAAGTTCATCCGCACAGAATATGTGGCGACCGACGAGCGGACCGGGCCGCGTTTCCCGTTGCTGCTGACCACCGGCCGCATCCTCAGCCAGTACAATGTCGGTGCACAGACAAGGCGCACCGAAAACGTCATGTGGCACTCGGAGGACCGGCTGGAGATCCATCCGCACGATGCCGATAACCGCGGCCTGCGCGATGGCGACTGGGTGCGGCTGACCAGCCGTTCGGGCGAGACGACGCTGCGTGCGCTGATCACCGACCGGGTGTCGCCGGGCGTGGTCTACACCACCTTCCACCATCCGGACACGCAGGCCAACGTCATCACCACCGACTTCTCCGACTGGGCGACCAATTGTCCGGAGTACAAGGTGACCGCAGTGCAGGTCGGCGCGTCGAACGGACCTTCGGACTGGCAGCGCGACTATAACGAGCAGGCCGAGCAGAGCCGCCGCATCGCTCCGCTACAGGCGGCGGAGTAGTCTGGGTAGACTCGCCGCCGGAGGAAACAAGAGTGACTCAAAAGGAAGCCTACGAAACGCTTCTGCGCCTATGTGAGAAGCAAGGCGCCGACCTGAACCAGTTTTTGTTCGATATCCAGGGACATGCTTCCGAGGAGGATTTCAACAACCTTCGCCGCATTGTCGCGTACATAATGGGCTACGGGCATCATAAGGCCTATGAATCCATCGCGCGCGATGTTCCGGAACTGACACCGGATTGGATGAAGGGACCCTGATGCGCTCCCGCCAGCCAATCAGCCAGATCTCTCGCCTCGCCCACCGTGCAAGTGGCACCGCGGCGGCCAACCGCATGGTGCCGGAGGAGACGCCGGTGGCGTTCTCGTTTGCCGGCACCACCCATGCGGTGATGATGGCGAGCCCGGCCGACTTCGAGGATTTCGCGCTCGGCTTCTCGCTGACCGAAGGCATCATCGGTTTGCCTGACGAGATCGAGGCGATCGAGGTCGAGGACCATGGCGCCGGCATCGATATCCAGATCCGGCTGAAGGACCAGGCCAATACGCGCTTCGAGGCGCGGCGGCGGCGGCTCGCCGGCCCGGTCGGCTGTGGGCTGTGCGGCATCGAATCCATCGAGGAAGCGATGCGCTCGGTCGATAAGGTTGGTGCGTCCAAGCTTACGCTTGAAGCCGACGACATCACCCGTTCGGTAAAGCTTTTGTCCAAGGTGCAGCCTCTGCATTCAGAAACCGGCGCCGTGCATGCAGCGGGCTTCTACATTCCCGGCAAAGGCATCGTCATGGCGCGCGAGGATGTCGGCCGGCACAATGCGCTGGACAAACTGGCCGGCGCGCTGGCCAAGGCCGGCATTGACGGTGCATCGGGCGCGGTGGTGGTGACATCACGCGTCTCAGTGGAGATGGTGCAGAAAACGGCGGCGATCGGCTCCGCCTTCATCATCGCCGTGTCGGCGCCGACAGCCCTTGCCATCCGCACCGCCGAAGAGGCCGGCATGACGCTGGTGGCGCTGGTGCGCGGCGACGATTTCGATGTTTTCACCCACCCGGAACGGGTGGTCTTGGGAGTTGCCCAGCATGTCGCATGACGAAGAACACATCACGAGCACCGGGGAAAAGCTGGTGCGCATGGCCAACCAGATCGCCGCCTTCTTCCATTCAAGGCCCCGCGAGGAAGGTGTGGCGGGCGTGGCCGAGCACATCAACAAGTTCTGGGAGCCCAGGATGCGCCGGCAGTTCTTCGAGATGCTGGACAGTGGCGGCGAAGGTTTTGACGAACTCGTCGTCGTGGCCTCGGCCAGGATCAAGCGGCCGAAGACCGAGGAGCAGGCCGATGTGAGCATCGGCTACGTCCAACCCACGGGTGCAGAGAGCGCCGCTCCCCAGAAATAGCCTCCCCCAGAAATGGCGGGCGAACACGGTTCGCCGCGGGCTATATTCCTGTCTTCTAAAGTTTGGCTGCCGCATCCGCCAGGCGTCTGCTATGGTCGGCGATCAGAAATCGTCTGGCCGGGCGGGATAGCAACGTGAGGCCGATCGAGACGCGATATGCCCTCAGCGGCGACGTGCGGATCGCCTATCAGGTGGTCGGCCAGGGATCGTTCGACCTGGTTTTCGTGCCCGGCTTCATCTCCAATCTCGACCTGCATTGGGAAGACGAGGGCTACGCCAGGCTCTTGAAACGGCTCTCGGCGTTCTCGCGGCTGATCCTGTTCGACAAGCGCGGCACCGGCCTGTCCGACCGCGTCGACCCACGCCACCTGCCCAGCCTCGAAACCCGCATGGACGATGTGCGCGCGGTGATGGATGCCACCGGCAGCGGCCGCGCGGCCTTGCTCGGCGCTTCGGAAGGCGCGCCGATGGCAATGTTGTTTGCCGCCACCTATCCGGAACGGACACGAGCGCTGGCGCTCTATGGCGGTTATGCGCATTTCCACAAATGGGTGATGTCGCCGGAGCGCCTCGAGGCCTTCATCGCGACGGCCGGCACGGAATGGGGCACGGGCGCCACACTGCCCAACTTCGCTCCCGGCCGGGTAGATGATGCGCATTTCACCCAGTGGTGGGCCCGCTTCGAGCGGCTGTCGGCCAGTCCGACGGCAGCGGCAGCCCTTGCCCGGATGAATGCCGGAATCGATGTGCGCGGCGTGCTGTCGGCGATCGGCGCACCGACACTGCTCATTCATCGCCGCAACGACGCGCGGGTCGACCCGGACGCCAGCCGCTTCCTGGCGAAAGAGATCGCCAATGCGCGATTGGTCGAGGTCCCCGGGCGCGACCACCCGATCTGGACCGGCGATGTCGACCGGGTGGCCGACCTGATCGAGGAATTCCTGACCGGCGAGCGTGCCGTGGCCGAAGCGGAGCGCGTGCTTGCCGCTCTTCTGGCGACACGCATCTACGACACGGCGCGGGTTGGCGACCGCATGTGGAGCGAACGTAGCGAGCGCTTCCAGGAGAGCTGGCAGCAGCTGGTCGGCCGTCATGGCGGACGCGTCGCCGGCATCCATGGCGAATTGATGATCTCGCGCTTCGACGGGCCGGCGCGGGCCATACGCTGCGCGGCGGCACTGCGCGATGCGGCGCAACATATGGGCATTGCAAGCGCCCAGGGCGCCCATGTCGGAGAGGTCGAAATGCGCGGGCCGCCGGTGGGGCTGATGGCACGGGTGACGATGCAGATCGCCGCCCATGCCGGGCGCGGCGATATTCTGGCGTCGCGGCTGGCCGCCGATCTGGCGGCGGGGTCCGGCCTGCATTTCATCGATGCCGGGCGTGTCACGGTGGATGAGCTGGACGAGCCGCTGGCGCTGGTCCAGGCAACGTCGGAACAGCACCTGGAGCCGGCCTGCCGCCCCAAGGCGAAACCCGCCGAGCCGGCTCAACTGACGGCGCGCGAAAGCGAGGTGGTGATCCTGATCGCCGACGGCAAGAGCAATGCCGCGATCGCCGCCGAGCTGAGGCTCAGCGAGCATACGGTCAAGCGTCATGTCGCCAACATATTGCTGAAGCTCGATTTGCCGTCACGGGCGGCGGCAGCGGCATTTTCCGCCAGGCAGGCTGGCCCGGACGGGCCATAGGGACCATGGCGCTTTCGGGCGAAGCGGCCAGGTGGGGTCGAGGCGTACCAATTCTCTCCATGCAGGCCAGGCGGATGTCGCCGGGAAAGGCACTGCGGATGGAGGATGCAATGCTGAAGTCAAACAGGTCGATCAAATCGCTGGTGATAGCGGCAGGCGTTGGCGCGCTGTTCACGATCGCTCCCGCCAGAGCCGAGGATGCCTCGGCGGCCGCCGCCTACAAGGACATCGAGGCGACGCTCGGCTCAGTGCCGGACATGTTCAAGACGCTGCCCGATGTCGCGGTTGCCGGCGCCTGGGCCGAGATCAAGGGTGTGCAGCTCAACCCCAAGACCGCGCTCGACGGCAAGACCAAGGAACTGCTGGGGCTGGCCGTCGCCTCGCAGATCCCCTGCCAGTACTGCATCTATTTCCACACCGAGGCCGCCAAGCTCAATGGCGCGACCGATGAGGAGATCAAGGAAGCGATCGCGATGGCGGCCATCGTGCGCCACTGGTCGACGATGCTCAACGGCAGCCAGGTCGACTTCGCGACCTTCAAACAACAGACCGACGGCGTGTTCGCAGCCGTCAAAGCCAAGTCGCAGTGAAAGACAAACGCCCGGCGGTGCGCGCCGGGCAGTGCTTGATCATCAACCGCCCGATCGACGGGCCATGGAGGAAGAAATGCTGACAAAGACGCAAAGCGTGGACGGCGCGGCGATCAAGAAAGCGATCGAAGGACGGGACGGCAGGATGCTGGCGAGCTTCTATGCCGACGACGCGCTGGTGCGGGTGATCGACCGCAACAATCCGCCGAGCAAGCCGCGCGAGATCCGCGGCCGGGCGGCGATCAGCACGTTCTGGGACGACATCTGCAGCCGGGCGATGACCCACAAGGTCGACACCACCATCGCCGATGGCGACAATCTCGCCTTCACCCAGGCCTGCGCCTATCCGGACGGAACGAAAGTGTTCTGCGCGGCGATGCTGGAGCTGAAGAATGGGCGGATTGCGCGACAGACCGTCGTGCAAGCCTGGGACGAGTAGGTCACCGCGAAAGATCAACCGCGGTTTGGGGCCGCATAACTGGAGGAGACAAAAATGTTCAGCGCCAGATGGCAGATCGACGCCAAGTTCGGACACAAGCAGACCGTGCTCGAACTGCTCAAGAAATGGGAACGCGAGATCGGCTCTCAGGTCGGCATCGCCGACCTCAAATTCCAGATCATGACCGGTTCGATCGGCGCCCGGGAAGCGACGGTCGAATCGCATCATCAGGTCGAAAGCCTTGCCCAGTTGGAGGGATTCTTCGCCAAGATCGGCAAGATCGACGCGCACGCAAAATGGGGCAAGGAGATGGAGCCCTACGTCGTGTCGGGCACCAGCCTTTGGAACATCTATCGCATCGTGGAGTAGCCGTGGCAGGTGCAGCAGTTTTCGGCCATCAGTTGCGGCGGCCGAAACTCGTCCGCTGCCCGGGAAACCGCCCTTCCCTGGCCAATCCGGCAGCCGCGACACGTGCCGGCTGATTGGGCAATGTGGCCTGCTTGGCCAGGGCCGCCGCTATCAAGGCGTCGGCCTGGCGCGCGCGCTGGTCCGCGCCGGCATCTTCGGCAGGGTTGCCCGCCACGGCGGAGGTCGACATTCGCCGGCGGGGTTTGAAAGCAAGATAGAGAAGCAACGCGCCGAGCAGTCCAGCCCCAATGACGATCGTCAAACGCGTGCCGGTCATGCCGGTGCGTTCGATCTGGGTGGGGTTGGCGGGGTTCTGGACGACGGTGAGCTTGTCGCCGACCTGCGGTTCGCGGGCACCGTTCTTGTTCAGCTCCATCGTGGCCTCGACGGCGTCGGCGCCGGTGCCGACGCGCAAGGTGCCGGTGAATTTCTGGGTCACCTTCCACTCTTTGTCAGCATGAACCGTCTTGAACGCATCCACCAGTTCGCACGGGATCGTGGCGGTGCTGACGGTCTTGTAGACAATCTTGTGGGCGGTCGATTCCATGTCGCATTCGACATTGACCGCGAGGATTTCAGCAGGTGCCTCGGGCCAGCCGCTCTTCTTGATCATGTCCTTGCCGCCGAACACAGCGATCAGCAGACAGAAGCCGCCAATGAGTACCAGCTTGATCTTGGTCGTGTTCATGCGCAAACCCCTCGCCGCGCGGTTTCCCGGCAAGAGGCTGCTCGTTCAGGTTGAATATTCAGTAAATCGTGAACTCCCGCCGTACCGCAAAAGTAACTCTCGCTTAATGTACAGAAAACGGGTTGGCGAATATTTTAGAGATAGTGGCGGCCTCTACCCATGCGCCACCATCACATGACGAACGGCGGTATAATCCTCCAGCGCATAGAGAGACATGTCCTTGCCGTAGCCGGACTGCTTCAGCCCGCCATGCGGCATCTCGTTGGTCAGCATGAAATGGGTGTTGATCCAGGTGCAGCCATATTGCAGACGGGCGGCCGTCGCCATGGCGCGCGAGACGTTCTTGGTCCACACCGAGGATGCCAGGCCGTAGTCGCTGTCATTGGCCCAGTTCACGGCTTCATCGACTTCGGAGAAGCGGGTGATGGAGACGACCGGACCGAACACTTCGCGGCGCACGATCTCGTCTTCCTGCAGCGCGCCGGCAACCACCGTCGGCTGGTAATAGAAGCCGGAGCCTTCGCCGGGCTTGCCGCCGGTGGTGATCTCGACGTGCTTCAGTTCCGAAGCGCGCTCGACGAAGCTCGAGACGCGATCGCGCTGGCGGCGCGAGATCAGCGGCCCGATCTCGTTTTTGGTGTCATCGGGCTGGTTGTATTTGATGGTCGAGACGGCAGATGAGAGATCGGCGACGAGCTTGTCGTAGATCTTCTTGCCGGCATAGATGCGGCAGGCGGCTGTACAATCCTGCCCGGCATTGTAGTAGCCGAAAGCGCGCAGGCCGTTTACCACGGCGCCGAGGTCGGCGTCGTCGAAAACGATGACCGGCGCCTTGCCGCCGAGTTCCAGATGCGTGCGCTTGACCGACTTGGCGGCGGCCTGCAGCACCTTCTTGCCTGTGGCGACGTCGCCGGTGATCGAAATCATGTTGACCTTGGCGTGATTGATCAGCGTGTTGCCGACGCTGTCGCCGCGGCCGAGCACGACATTGACGACGCCCTCGGGCAGAACCTCGGCCAGGATCCTGGCCAGCTTCAGCGCCGTCAGCGGCGTCTGCTCCGACGGCTTGAAGACGACGGTGTTGCCGCCGGCAATGGCCGGCGCCAGCTTCCAGGCCATCATCATCAGTGGATAGTTCCACGGCGCGATGGAAGCGACGATGCCGATCGGGTCGCGCCGCACCATCGAGGTGTGGCCGGGCAGATATTCGCCGGCGACCACGCCCGGCATCGAACGTACCGCGCCGGCAAAGAAGCGATAGCAGTCGACGATCGCCGGGATTTCGTCATTGAGCACGGCGTTGATCGGCTTGCCGCAATTCAGCGCCTCGAGCGCCGCGAACTCCCGCGCGTTGGCCTCGATGCGGTCGGCGATCTTGAGGAGATAGCCGGAGCGCTGCGCCGGCGTTGTGCGTGACCACAAGACGAACGCTCGCCCGGCGGCAGTAACAGCCGCCTCGATCTGCGCCTGGCTGGCTTCAGGCAGGTTGAGAATGGTCGCCCCGGTCTTTGGATTCAGAATCGGCTCCTCGGTGTCGGTGCCGTTCTCGAACTTCGAGCCGATCAGCATCTGGGTGTCCATGCGGGTTCTCCTTGGTCAGGAGCGAGTAGCGAATAGCGAGTAGCGAATAGGGCTGGTCGTGCAATCTCCCTATTCGCTATTCGCTACTCCCTATTCGCTGTTCTTCATTTGCCCGAACCGGCGATCTGGTCGCCGTCGCGGGTCAGGTAATAGGCGGCAAGGATGGGCAGCAGCGTCACCAGCACCACGACCATGGCGACGACATTGGTGACCGGACGCTGGCGTGGGCGGATCAGCTCTTCCAGCATCCAGATCGGCACGGTCTGCTGCTGGCCGGCGGTGAAGGTGGTGACGATGACCTCGTCGAAGGAGAGCGCGAAGGCGAGCATCCCCCCGGCAAGCAGAGCGGTGGCGATGTTGGGCAGCACGACGTGCCGGAAGGTCTGGAAGCCGTCGGCGCCGAGATCCATCGAGGCCTCGATCATTGAGCCGGAAGTGCGGCGGAAACGGGCGACCGCATTGTTGTAGACGACGACAACGCAGAAGGTGGCGTGGCCGAGCACGATCGTCCAGAACGAGAACGGGATGTCGGCTAGCGAGAAGGCCGAGCGCAACGCGATGCCGGTGATGATGCCGGGCAGCGCGATCGGCAGGATGACGAGCAGCGAGATCGTCTCGCGGCCGAAGAATTTCGTCCGTGACACGGCGGCGGCGCACAGCGTGCCCAGTATCAAGGCAATCGCGGTCGAGATGGCGGCGACACGGACCGAAAGCGACAGCGCCTGCCAGACATCCGGCCGGTTCCAGGTGACGGCGAACCATTGTGTGGTCAGCCCCGGCGGCGGCCAGACGAAGCTCTTCTCTTCCGTGGTGAAGGCGTAGACGAAGATCAACAAGATCGGCAGATGCAGGAACAGCAGGCCGCAGGCGGCAGCGATCTTGAGGCCGAGCGGAGCGGATTGCGAACCGTCAGAGCGCATCGAAGGCCCCCATGCGCTTGGCGCCCCAGAGATAGAAACCCATGATGACGATGGGCACGACGGTGAAGGCGGCGGCGAGCGGGATGTTGCCGGCGGTGCCCTGCTGCGAATAGACGGCCTGGCCGATAAACAGCCGCGACGTGCCGATGATCTGCGGGATGATGTAGTCGCCCAGCGTCAGCGAGAAGGTGAAGATCGAGCCGGCGACGATGCCGGGCAGCGCCAGCGGGAACAGCACGTTGCGGAAGGTCTGGCCCGGCGATGCGCCGAGATCGGAGGACGCCTCGACCAGATTGCCGGGCACGCGCTCCAATGCCGCCTGCACCGGCAGGATCATGAACGGCAGCCAGACATAGACGAAGGCGATGAAGGTGCCGGTGGCGGAGACCGACAGCGAGTTGCCGCCGACGACCGGCAGCGACAGCCAGCCGTCGAGCGCCCAGAGCAGATGCAATTTGGCCAGCAGCCAGGTCAGAATGCCTTCCTTGGCGAGGATCAACTTCCAGGCGTAGATTTTCACCAGATAACTCGACCACAGCGGCAGCATGATTCCGAGATAAAACAGCGCCTTCCAGCGGCCCCGGGCATAGCGCGCCGCATAATAGGCGATCGGGAAGGCGATGGCGGCGGAGGCCAGCGTGACCAGCACCGCCATCGTCACCGTGCGCAGGATGATGTCGAGATTGGCGGGCTGGAACAGGTCGCCATAGGTCTTCAGCGTGAACTCATGGTTGATGAGGCCGGAAAATTCGTCGATCGAGAAGAAACTCTGTGCCAAGAGCGCGAACAGCGAACCGATATAGACGACGCCGAGCCACAGCACCGGCGGCGCCAACATGAGGAACAGCAGCAGTTGCGGCTTGCGCCAGAACAGGTCGGACAGCGCACCGCGCACGCCGCCGCTGCCGGGCAGGATGGCGGGGGCGGAGGTTGAGTTGAGCGCGGCGATGGTCATGGGGAGACCGCGTGCTGAAGGAACCCTGAGAAGCCGGGTTCTTTCACACCCCCCTCTGTCCTGCCGGACATCTCCCCCTCAAGGGGGGAGATCAGCAGTTTCGCTGCCTCGCCAAATCCCCAACGTTGAAGATTGGCGAAACCGGGAGGAACAGCCAATCTCCCCGCTTGAGGGGGAGATGTCCGGCAGGACAGAGGGGGGTGCTTGGCGCAAACCTCAATCATGCCGGCTCGTCCATCAAATGCAAATGCTCGCGGTTGAACGTCAGCACCACCGCTTCGCCTTTCGCCGGCAGCTTTGTCCCGGCCGGTACGATGGCGTGCAGCCTCAACCCGTCGGCGTCGAGCGTCAGCTTGGTCGTAGCGCCGAGATAGTTGGTTCCGACCAGGCGCGCGGCAACCCCTTCGCCTTTCGCAATGCTGCCGATGCGGATGGATTCGGGACGCAGGCTGCCCCAGCGGTGCTGGCCGGAATAGCGCTGGACGAAGTCCGGCGGCAGTACGTTGGAGGAGCCGACGAAATCGGCGACGAAGCGGGTCTTCGGCCGCTGGTAGATGTCTTCCGGCGTGCCGATCTGCATGATCTTGCCGTCATTGAAGACGGCGACGCGGTCGGCCATCGACAGCGCTTCGCCCTGGTCGTGGGTGACGAAGACGAAGGTGATGCCGAGCGCCTTCTGCAGCGACTTCAGCTCTTCCTGCATGTTCTCGCGCAGCTTGAGGTCGAGCGCGCCGAGCGGCTCGTCGAGCAAAAGCACCTTGGGCTGGTTGACCAGCGCACGGGCCAGCGCGACGCGCTGGCGTTGGCCGCCGGAGAGCTGGCCGGGACGGCGGGCGCCATAGCCGGGAAGCCGCACCAGTGACAATGCCTCTTCCGCCGCCTTCTGCTGCTGCGGCTTGGCGATGCCCTTGACCATCAGCCCGTAGGCGACATTGTCCAGCACGTTCAAATGCGGGAACAGCGCGTAGTCCTGGAACACCGTGTTGACGTTGCGGCGATAGGGCGGCACGCCCTCGGCGCGGTCGCCGAAGATCGAGATCGAGCCCGAGGTCGGCTGCTCGAAGCCGGCGATGAGGCGCAGGCAGGTCGTCTTGCCGGACCCCGACGGACCGAGCATGGCGAAGAACTCGCCCGGCACGATATCGAGATCGACCGCATCGACGGCGCGCACGCTGCCGAAATGGCGAGAGACTTTCTGGAAGGAAACGGCCGATGTCATGGGCTGTCCGTCTGTTGCCGGTTTGTGTTCGTCGAAATAGCTCTTGCCGCCACCAATCAGGCCAGCGGGCACGGCACTTCACCTCCCCCTCGATGGGGGAGGTCGCGGCGAAGCCGCGGGTGGGGTGACTAGCACCGGACGTCAGCGTTGCCCCCCCGACGCTGCGCGTCGACCCTCCCCACAAGGGGGAGGGTTAAGGGAGCTCACCGCCCGCCGATGACGCCGATATAGTCGGACACCCAGCGGTAGTAGGGCACGCAGTGGTCGTTCTGGGTGGCGCACTTCGAGACCGGCGTCTTCCAGAACTTGATCTTGTCGAAGTTCTCGTAGCCGTTGGTCTTGCAGCCTTCCTCGCCGAGCAGCTCGTTGCCCTTGCAGGCAGCGGGCACCACGGGGAGCGAGCCGAACCAGGCCGAGACATCGCCTTGCACCTTGGGCGACAGCGAATGCTCAAGCCACATATAGGCGCAGTTGGGATGCGCGGCGTCGGCCTCCATCATGGTGGTGTCGGCCCAGCCGGTGACGCCTTCTTCCGGCACGGTCGAGGCGACCGGCTTCTTGGCGGCAACCAGCGTGTTGACCTGGTAAGGCCACGAACCGGAAGCGACGACGCCTTCGTTCTGGAAGTCGTCGACCTGGATGGCGGCGTCATGCCAGTAGCGGCCGACCAGCGTCCGCTGAACACGCAGCAGCTCGAGCGCTGCCTTGTACTGGTCTTCGTTCAGTTCGTACGGGTCCTTGATGCCGAGTTCCGGCTTGTGGAACATCAAATAGTTGGCGGCGTCGGCGATGTGGATCGGGCCGTCATAGGCCTGGACGCGGCCCTTGTTGGACTTGCCGTCCGGCAGGTTCATTTCCTCGAAGACGACGTTCCAGCTCTTGGGCGCTTCCTTGAAGACATCGGTGTTGTACATCAGGATGTTCGGGCCCCACTGATAGGGAACGCCGTAATGCACCTTGTCGACGGTGAACCAGGGCGCATCCTTCAGACGGTCGTCTACCGCCTTCCAGCTCGGGATGAGATCGGTGTTGATCGGCTGCACGCGCTTGCCGGCAACGAGGCGCAGCGATGCGTCACCCGAAGCGGTGACTAGATCGAACCCACCCTCATTCATCAGCGAGACCATCTCGTCGGAGGTGTTCGCGGTCTTGACGTTGACCTTGCAGCCGCTCTCCTTCTCGAAGGAGGTCACCCAGTCATAGCCCTTGTCGGTTTCGCCGCGCTCGATGTACCCCGGCCAGGCAACGATGCTGACCTCCCCTTCGCCCTTGCCAAGTTCCTTGACCTGGGCGACGGCCTGACCGGAAAAGGTCAGCGCGACCGTCAAGGCGGTGCACGTCTTCAGGAATGAATTCATCGTCAATCTCCCATTTTGGCGCCTGACTGCGAAGCGAGTCGCCGCCGCGGTCAGCCGCAGGCTGAAAAGCGTCAGTTCATTCGATGGCACGTTGCCGCTCTGATGGCGGCTTTCGTCCCTGACATGAAAAGTGCTCGGAAAATTCCGGTTTCGCAAATTCATTTATCAGAAACGCGATATCGGTTTTTCCGATAGATAACCACGCAACCCTATCAACGCTGCTGGCGTACCATACGCTGCGACTGGGCAAGGCCGATGAAGTCGCGCGACGCCTGCGGCAGACCGGAGCCGCGGCGCCAGACCATGCCGACCTGGACGACCGGCAGGGAACCCGAAATGTCGCGCGATTCGATGCGGTCGCCTTCCAGCGACCACGGCCGGTAGACTAGGTCGGGCAGCAACGCCACGCCCGCACCTGTGGCGACGAGGCTGCGAACGGCTTCGACCGAGCGGGTGCGAAAGGCGACATGCGGCCTGGCGCCGATCGCCGCCAGAAGCTTGCCGGTGTTCTCCTCGATCTCGTCGACGGTCAGCATGATCAGCGGCTCGCCGGCAATGTCGCCTATGCCGATAATGTCGGCGCTGGCCAGCTTGTGGCCGAGCGGGACCCACAGCCGGTAGGCCGAGACCTCGAGGATTTCCGACTGCAGCGCGGTGCGGTCGCGCAAATTGGAGGTGACCATGACGGCAATGTCGAGCTTGCCGCCGATCAGCAGATGTTCGAGATAGTCGCCATTGTCCTCGATGGCCGAGACATCGACGCCGGGATAGGCGCGGCGGTAGCGCGCCAGCAGATCGGACAGCACATAGCCGGCGACCAGCGAGGTGACGCCGAGCTGCAGGCGCCCGCCGGCCACCACCTGGTCGTCGGAGAAAGCGCGGCGCGCATCGGAGACGTCGGCCAGGATCTTGGTCGCATGGCGCAGGAACTGGTGGCCTTTGTGAGTAATGTTGAGGCCACGTGGATGGCGCTCGAACAATTCGACGCCGAGATCGCTCTCCAGCTCCTTGATCGCCTCGGTGACCGAGGATTGCGAGATGGAGAGGTTTTGTGCGGCGCCCGACACCGTGCCTTGCTCGGCGACGGCAATGAAGAACTGCAGCTGGCGGATGGTGAAAGCCATGGCCGGACTAAACACCGGCGCGCCGGGGAAGGAAAGCCGAAGGCGGAGCTTATACCCATACGGCTTGAGGCGCCTCCTGGTCAGCCGAACCCGAGGCGCCGCCGGCAGGCAGGACCGTAGCGAAGCGCGAGCATGAACGCCGTCTCCAGCGCCAAAACGATGACGATGATGCGAAAGCCGATGGCATAGGAATCCCGGCCGCTGCCGCGCATAAGGTAGCCGGTGACGAGGAAGCCGGTGTTCCACAAAGTGGCGCCGAGCAGCGTCGCCGCCGCGAAGGGCAAGAGTGGAAGACGGAGCGCGCCGGCCGCGATCGGCAGATAGTTGCGAACCGTCGGGATGAACTGCGCCAGCAAGGAGACCCGGACATGATGGCGGCGATAGGCCTGACCAAGCTTGCTGTAGGTCGCATAGCGCAAGCAGACATATTTGCCGAAACGCTCGACCAGCCTGTCGGCACGATCCAAGCCAATCCGACGACCCACACTATACCAGACAAGGCAGCCTGTGATGGCGGACAGCGTCGTCACCAGGAGCAGGATCGCCAGCGCCGGGAGATCGGGGGCTGCCGTCATGCCGAGGAACAGCAGCAGCACATGCGAGGGCGGCAGCGGCAGGATCTTTTCGGTGAAGGCGAGGCAGCCGACGCCGAGCAGGCCGAAGCCCAGGATCGCCGACAGTGGATCAGTCATGCGAAGCGCCAGTCATAGGTTTTGAGGTTCTTGATCCTGGACACCTTGTACACCGTCATACACCGTCGCCGGCGGAAAGTTGCGGAATGTCCGGCCAAGCCGGGTCCGCTTCCAGGTCGGAGCGCGCAAGCGTCCAGGCCATGAGGAAAGACAAGGCATCGTTTGCAGCATGGTGGCCTCATTGCTGATGCGGGCGATTCGCCCGGCCCGCATTTCGACGAGGCGCTGTTTGCGGCTGCCAAGTTGCGTGGACATTGCGAAGAGCGGATGATTGAAAAACAATTTTTCACCAGAACGACATCTTATGCGGCCGGCGACGCGGCGCGCATGATGCACAACATCGCCTTCGTGGTATCGGGTGGCGGCATGGCCGGGATCGTGGCGCGCCAGTCGCTGGTGTTTGGCTAGGCGGCAGCAATGCTAAGGCGCGCTCCAGCCTCGGCAAGTGCCGAGGCAATGTCGCGCGGCGGCGGCTGGTCGGTGGCGAGTTCGGAAAACCCGTCGAAGCCGCAGACCTGGACCAGCCCCTGGCGGCCGAATTTGGTATGATCGGTAACGACCAGCGAGCGCTGGCCGCGCGACAGCACCATGCGGGCGAACTCCGCCTCTTCCAGATCGTAGTCGGCAAGGCCTGCGGCGGCATCGACGGCGCCTATCGAAATCACCGCGTGGCTGACCGAGAAGCGGCTGACGAAATCGATCGCCGAGGCGCCGAAGGCGGCCCCGGAATCGCTGCGCAATTCGCCCCCGGCCATATAGACCTTGTTGCCGTTGACGGTGGCCAGCGTGCGGGCGATATCGGACGAGTTGGTGACCACCGTCAGCCGCCGGTGGCCGAGCAGTTCGCGGGCCAGGAACGAGGTCGTGGTGCCGGTGTCCAGCATGACCGATTCACCGTCGCGAATGGTGGCAGCGACCATGCGGGCGATCAGCCGCTTGGCCTCGGCGTTGTCGCGCATGCGCCGCTCGAACGGCGCTTCGCCCGCCATCGACGGCAGGCCGATAGCGCCATGCATCTTCAAGACGGATCCGTTGCCGGTCAGTGGCT
This sequence comes from Mesorhizobium sp. M0659, assembly GCF_040320605.1. Classification (NCBI taxonomy): domain Bacteria; kingdom Pseudomonadati; phylum Pseudomonadota; class Alphaproteobacteria; order Hyphomicrobiales; family Phyllobacteriaceae; genus Mesorhizobium; species Mesorhizobium sp. M0659. The sequence goes on along the minus strand of NZ_JAMYPY010000004.1, from coordinate 205,276 downwards.
TGACATCCCGGCGCACCGTTTCAAGCGAAACCCCCAGCCGGTCGGCGAGGCTGGCAATGGTGACGGTGCCCTCTTCCTTGAGGAGGCGGAGGATTTCGCCATGCCGTTTCGAATGGATCATGTGGCTTCCTGATTTGCGGCCTGCCCGGTTTTAGGGCAATGCAGACGTTTTTAAAGGAATTGCTCGTGGTTTCGGGCAAAACACCCAAAAAAAGTCACAACATTTCATTGACAGATAAGCAGCACTAGCGTGACATTGATGGCGTGACAGGGCTTCGGAACTGCCACGGGAGGGTGATGGCAGAGCCGCATTTCACGGACCCGACCGTCTGGCCAGACCGTCTGGGATTGAACTGGCACAAAGTTTTTCAAATCCGCGGGGGCGGAGACCGGGTATCAAAACCTGGCCAGAGGGGCTCGTCGGTGCGGTGCGGGATAGGAGTTCCTGTGTCCCGCACCGACGAGATTTTTGCGCTTCCCCTAACCCTCGTTGCGCGGCGCTTGGCGCCTATCGAAGCTCCGCAAAAGTCAGGGATGGCCCCGTGACTGCTGAAGACCGCATCCGGGCCTTGCCTTGCTGGAATGGCAGCATCGACATTGCGCCGCTGCCGGGCGGCCTCAGCAACGCCAACTATCTGGTCAAGGACGCGGCCGGGCGGCATGTCGTGCGCTTCGGCCAGGACTATCCATTTCACCACGTCTTTCGCGACCGCGAGGTGATGACGGCCCGTGCGGCGCACGCCGCAGGCTTCGCGCCGGCGGTCCGCCATTCCGAACCCGGCATCATGGTCACGGAATTTCTCGGCGCGAAAACCTATGTTGCCGAGGACGTGCGCGCCAATATCGGCCGCGTCGCAGCCCTTATGCGCGGGTTCCATCGCGAGATGCCCAATCACATCTCCGGCGCCGGCTTCATGTTCTGGGTCTTCCATGTCATCCGCGACTATGCGCGAACGCTGAGCGAAGGCGGCAGCCGCAAGCGCGACGAGCTGCCCAGGCTGCTGGCTCTGGCCGACGAGTTGGAGCGGGCCCAGAAACTGCTGCCGATCGTCTTCGGCCACAATGATCTTTTGCCGGCAAATATTCTCGACGATGGCGACAGGTTGTGGCTCATCGATTTCGAATATGCCGGTTTCAACACCGCGATGTTCGATCTTGCCGGCGTTGCCTCCAACGCCGAGATGAGCGACGCGGAGTCCTTCACTTTCCTCACGGCGTATTTCATGCGCGAGCCGGATGAGGCGATCCGCCGCTCGCACGCGGCCATGCAATGCGCCTCGCTGCTGCGCGAGGCGATGTGGAGCATGGTTTCCGAACTTTACCTCGACGCGCCCGGCATCGACTACGTCGCCTACACCGCGGAGAACCTGACGCGGCTTGACGCGGCGCTGGACAATTACCGCACGAAATACGGGACACAGTCATGAGCTTGCCCACACATGCCGGCATCGTCGTCATCGGCGGCGGCATTATCGGCTGTTCGACGGCCTACCACCTGGCGCGCGACCACAAGGCCGATGTCGTGCTGCTGGAACAGGGCAAGCTGACCTCGGGTTCGACCTGGCACGCGGCCGGGCTGGTCGGCCAGCTGCGCTCGTCCGCCTCGATCACCCGCGTGCTCAAATATTCGGTCGAGCTCTACAAGGGGCTGGAAGCCGAAACCGGGCTCGCTACCGGCTGGAAGATGACCGGGTGCCTCAGGCTTGCGACCAATGCCGACCGCTGGACCGAATATAAACGGCTGGCGACGACGGCCAGGAGCTTCGGCATGGACATGCAGTTGCTGTCGCCGGGGGAGGTCAAAAAGATGTGGCCGCTGCTGGAGACCGGCGACCTCGTCGGCGCCTCCTGGCTGCCGACCGATGGGCAGGCCAGCCCCTCCGACATCACGCAGTCGCTGGCCAAGGGCGCGCGCATGCATGGCGCCAAGCTGTTCGAGGACGTCCGCGTTACCGGCTTTGACATGACGGACGGGCACATCACCGCGGTGAAGACCAACAAGGGCGACATTGCTTGCGACAAGGTGGTGAACTGCGCCGGGCAATGGTCACGCCAGGTCGGCGCGATGGCCGGCATTTGCGTGCCGCTGCAACCGGTCAAGCACCAGTACATCATCACCGAGAAGATCGACGGGCTGGCGACCGACGCGCCGACAATCCGCGATCCCGACCGCCGCACCTATTTCAAGGAAGAGGTCGGCGGGCTGGTGATGGGCGGCTATGAGCCGAACCCGCAGGCCTGGACGACCGGCCTGCCGGGCGGCGATGTCCCCGATGACTGGGAGTTCCGCCTGTTCGACGACGACTACGATCATTTCGAACAGCATATGAGCCAGGCGATCGCGCGCGTGCCGGCGCTGGAGACGGTCGGCGTCAAGCAGATGATCAACGGGCCGGAGAGTTTTACGCCGGACGGCAATTTCATCCTCGGTGTCGCGCCCGAATGCGCCAACATGTTCGTCGGCGCCGGCTTCAACGCCTTCGGCATCGCTTCCGGCGGCGGCGCCGGCTGGGTGCTGGCGCAATGGGTTGTCGATGGTGAAGCGCCGCTCGACCTTTGGGTGGTCGACATCAGGCGCTTTTCCAATTTGCACCGCGACCGGCAATGGGTCAGCGATCGCACGCTGGAAGCCTATGGCAAGCATTACACGATCGGCTTTCCGCATGAGGAGTACGTCTCGGGCCGGCCGCGCATCGTCTCGCCGCTCTACGAGCGGCTGAAAGCGCACCGCGCGGTGTTCGGCTCCAAGCTCGGCTGGGAACGGCCGAACTGGTTCGCGCCGCAGGGCGCCACATCCGAAGACATTTATTCCATGGGCCGGCAGAACTGGTTTGGCCCGGTCGGCGAGGAGCATCGCCATGTGCGCGAGAAAGTCGGCATCTTCGACCAGTCGTCCTTCGCCAAATACGAAATGACGGGTTCGGATGCGGCTAAGGCGCTGGACTGGATCTGCGCCAACGATGTCGCCAAGCCGGTGGGACGGCTGACCTACACGCAGCTTCTCAACACGCGCGGCGGCATCGAGGCCGATTTGACGGTGGCCAGGCTCGCCGAAGACAAATTCTACATCGTGACCGGCACCGGCTTCCGCACGCATGATCTCCCCTGGATCGGCGACCATGTCGGCAAGGGTCTCGACGTGACGCTGAAAGATGTCACTGAGGATTTCGGCACGCTGTCACTGATGGGACCGCGGGCCCGCGACGTTCTGGCTGCCGTGACCGATGCCGATGTCTCGAACGCCGCCTTCCCGTTCGGCCATATCCGCGAGATCACGACTGCCGGCCATACGGTTCGGGCGTTGCGCGTCACCTATGTCGGCGAGCTTGGTTGGGAATTGCATGTGCCGATCGCCGCCACCGGCGAGATTTTCGACACGCTGATGGCGGCAGGCAAGCCGCACGGCATCCGGCCGATCGGCTACCGGGCGCTGGAATCACTTCGGCTGGAGAAAGGCTACCGCGCCTGGGGCTCCGACATCACCCCCAACGACACGCCTCAGGAGGCCGGCCTCGGCTGGGCGGTGAAGCTGAGGAAGAACACCGATTTCGTCGGCCGGCGGGCGCTCGAAAAGATCAGCGGCGCCGACCTGAAGAAACGCTTTGCCGGCTTCACGGTCGACGATCCCGATATCGTGCTGGTCGGGCGCGAGACGATTTTGCGCAATGGCGAACCGGTCGGCTATCTCACCAGCGGCGGTTATGGCTACACGCTGGCTAAGAACATCGGCTATGGCTATGTCCGCAACGCCGATGGCGTCAGCGACGATTTTCTCAGCTCAGGGGACTATGAGCTGGTGGTCGCGATGGAACGGACGCCGGCCAACATTCATCTCGAACCGATGTACGATTCTTCGATGAGCAGGATCAAGGCGTAGACGAAACCTGGATTAGCTCACACGGAGTACAAGGCCGCGGCTGGGCACGGTGTCAGCCTCGCCCGGCATCGAAACATAAGGCGCAGTCTCCTCGGCACGAACGACCCTGACCTCAGCCTCGAGCGCAGCGATGCGATCGGCAAAGCCGGCGTTCCACAGCGTGTTCTTGATGGTCAGCACGATGACGCCACCGGGACGGCAGACGCGGATCAGTTCGTCCAGCCCCTCGGCGCCGACATGGCCGGAGGTGAAAACGCCGGCCGAGACGATGCCGGCATAGGCATTGTCGGCAAAGGGCAGTGGCCCGCCGAGCGCCAGGCAATGCAGCGCCGAATAGACGCCCTTTGCCGCCGCTTTAGACAGCATGCCTTGCGAAATATCGAGCGCTTCGACCTGGGGATAGCCGGTGATGGCCAGCCACTCGCCGATCAGCCCGGTGCCGGCGCCGGCGTCGAGAAGCGGTGCGGCGCCGCGCGGCAGATGGCGGGCCAGCAGGGCCAGGCAGATCGTCGGATGGCGGTAGCCGGCGGCCGACATGTCGGCATCGTAGGTTTCCGACCAACTGTCATAGATCGCGGCGACGTCCTCGGGCCGTTGCGCCGAATAGGCGGCGCCAAGCCCGCCATGATCCTTGTTGCCCGCCATGGCTGTTTCTCCGCCAGCTCGCTGCTCACCCTCGATCGGATGATAGCCAAACGGCGAAAACTGTGGAACCGTTGTCGCAAGAAATACACGGCCAAGGGCAACAGGCATGGGGACGGACGAGGCACGCGCAACACTTGCGGCAATTCCGGCATTGGCGGGCTATGACGGACCGCTTGAGCGGCTGGGCGGGATGACCAATCTCGTCTTTCGGGCCGGCGATATCTGCCTGCGTATCCCCGGCAAAGGCACCGAGGAGTATATCAACCGCGCCAATGAAGCGGTGGCGGCGCGTGAGGCGGCCAAAGCGGGCGTCAGCCCCGAAGTGCTGCATGTCGACCCCGCGACAGGCGTGCTGGCGAGCCGCTTCGTTGCCGGCGCCGTGACGATGTCGCCGGAAAAGTTCAAGCTGCGCGCCGGCAGCCCGGCCCGCGCCGGCGAAGCCTTCCGCAAGCTGCACACGTCCGGTGCGGTATTTCCGTTCCGCTTCGAGCTGTTTGCGATGATCGACGACTATCTCAAGGTCTTATCGACCAAGGAAGTCGCCTTGCCGCCGGGCTACCACGACGTGGTGCGCGAATCCGACACCGTGCGTGCGTCCCTTGCCGCGCATAGACTGCCGATTGCCGCCTGCCATTGCGATCCACTGTGCGAGAATCTTCTCGATACGGGCGAGCGGATGTGGATCGTCGACTGGGAATATTCGGGGATGAACGACCCGCTCTGGGACCTCGGCGACCTCTCGGTCGAAGGCCGGTTCGACACCGCGCAGGAGGAAGAGATGATGCGCGCCTATTTCGGCGGCGAGGCAAAACCGGCCGAGCGCGGCCGCGTCGTCACCTACAAGGCGATGTGCGACCTGTTGTGGACGCTCTGGGGCCTTATCCAGCTTGCCAACAACAACCCGGTCGAGGACTTCCGCGCCTATGCCGACGGCCGCTTCGCCCGTTGCAAGGCGCTGATGGAAACGCCTGAGTTTTTACGGCATCTGGCGGCGGTGCGCCAAGGTTAGGTCAATTCACGCCTTTCGGCACGTTCTCCGGCGGCACGACTGTCTCGACCACCTTCTGGCGGTGGAAGATGAACAGGCCGGCGAGCACGACGATGGCCGAGCCGATCAGGATGCGCGGTCCCGGCAGGTCGCCGAAGAAGGCCAGGCCGAAGATCACCGCCCATAGAAGCAGGCTGTAGTGCAGCGGCGCCAGCGTCGAGGCAGGGGCCAGTTTCAGCGCCCTGGTAATCATCAGATGCGCGCTGCAGGAGACGATGCCGAGCAGGAGCATGGCGCCGAAATCGAGTGCCGAGGGCGTCTGCCAGGCGCCTATGGTCATCACGCCGCCGACGAGCAGCGTGCCGATAGTCTGCCAGGTGACCAGCGTTGTGTCGCTGGTGCCGCGCAGGCGGCGGCTGAGGATGATGGCGAAGGCGAAGGCAATGCTGCCGACCAGTGCGAACAGCGAGGACTGCGAGAACGCCGCCGAAGACGGCTTCAAGATGATCAGCACGCCGCAGAAGCCGACCATGATGGCGGCCCAGCGGCGCCAGCCGACCTTTTCGCCGAGCAGGAAATGCGACAGCGCCGCCACATAGATCGGCCCGGCCATGTAGAAGCTCATCACGTCGGCAAGCGGAAGATAGACGACGGCGGCATAGAACAGCGCCGTGTCCGCCGTGGTCGCCAGCACGCGCAGAATCTGGAGGACCGGCCGCTCCATCCGGAACAGTCTGCGGGCGCCCTGGTTGGCGATCATCGGGCCGAGCACGATGAAGGCGCCGATGGATCGGATCAGCACCACCTGGCCGACCGAGAAGCTGGCGACCAGCCATTTGCCCATCGCGTCGTTCAGCGCGAACATGAAGTCGCCGGCCAGCATCAAAAGGATGCCGGCCAAAAGCGCGTTCCTGATGGTAAAGGTGCGGACGAGCGACTGGGCCATGCGGCTCCCTAGCTGCAAGCGGCCGCTTTGACGAGGCAAATCGGTAAGACCAGCGGCGGAAATCGGCTGTTTCTACGCAGTTTTGTGCCGCCGGTTCACCTGTCCGGGACGGCCGGCGATCGACAGCCGTGTCTCCTGCTTCGTGCGCTCGGCCACCACCTTGCCCCTGGCGACGACGCACAGCCGTTCGGCACGTAACCTCAAGGCCTCGATCAGGTTGCCGGCATCGAGGATGACGAAGCTGGCGCGCTTGCCCACGGCAAGGCCGAGATGATCGAGGCCCATGATGGCGGCGTTGACGTTGGTGACCATGTCGAAGCAGCGTGCCATGTCGGCAGGGCTCGACATCTGAGCGACGTGAAGCCCCATGAAGGCGACGTCGAGCATGTCGGCGGTGCCCAGCGAATACCAGGGGTCGAGAACGCAATCCTGGCCCCAACCGACCCGGATGCCGAGCGCCAGCATCTCCTTGACCCGGGTCATCCCGCGGCGTTTGGGAAACGTGTCGTGGCGGCCCTGCAGCATGATGTTGATCAACGGATTGGGGATCGCCGAGACACCGGCCTCGGCGATCAGCGGCAGCAGCTTGGAGACGTAATAATTGTCCATCGAGTGCATCGAGGTGAGGTGCGAGCCGGCCACCTTGCCCTGCAGGCCAAGGCGCTGCGTCTCATAGGCAAGCTGCTCGATGTGGCGCGACAGCGGATCGTCGGTCTCGTCGCAATGCAGGTCGACCATCAGCCCGCGCTTAGCCGCGATTTCGCACAATTCGGTCACCGAGCGCGTGCCGTCGGCCATGGTGCGTTCGAAATGCGGGATGCCGCCGACGATGTCGACGCCCATGTCGAGCGCGCGCAGCGTGTTCTGGCGCGCCGTCGGCGAACGGTAGAAGCCATCCTGCGGGAAAGCGACCAGTTGCAGATCGATATAGGGCGCGACAATCTTCTTGACGTCGAGCAGCGCCTCGACCGCCAGCAGCCGGTCGTCGCAGACATCGACATGGGTACGGATGGCGAGCAGGCCCATCGAGACCGCCCAGTCGCAATAGGCGAGCGCCCGCTCGTGAACCGCGTCATGCGTCAGGAGCGGCTTCAGCTCGCCCCATAGCGAAATGCCCTCCAGCAGCGTACCCGAAGCGTTGATGCGTGGAATGCCGTAGGACAGCGTCGCATCCATATGGAAATGCGGATCGACGAAGGGCGGCGAGATCAGATTGCCACGGGCGTCGATCGACGTGCCGGCGCTGACATGCAGTTCGGGCTCTATGGCGACGATCGTCTCGCCGATGATGCCGAGATCGGCGACGGTGCCGTCGGGCAGCGTTCCGCCGCGCACAACAAGGTCGAAATCCATCTGTCGTCATCTCCCTGAAGCTCGAACGCCGTAATCGTGGCGTAAAAGACACCTTGCCGCAGCCGTTTGCCTTCGCCGAAGCGAAAGGTTCCATCCGGCCACAACTCGCTCTATAAGCCGCCTTTCGCCCTGGTGGCGAATCCGAAATTCGTCAGTCAGGCATGGGATCGGCCATTTGTTTCGCTTCTTCCGTTCGACGGAAAACCAGCGCCTTATCGCAAGGCTTTTGCGGGAATCCTTTCACGCGCATAGATTTGGCTACGCTGCGGCCATTCTGTCGATGCTGGTGGTGGCGGCAACGACAGCAGCCAGCGCCTATATGCTGCGCGAAATCACCAATGAATTCGTGGTTTACAAGCGGATTGGGCAGGTCAATCTGATCGCGGCGGCGACCGGAGCGATTTTCATTCTCAAGGGCTTCGCAAACTTCATCCAGGCCTACTTCATGAGCAGGGTCGGCAATGCCATCATCGCCGACCGGCAGCGCAAGATCTATGACAGCATTCTTGCGCAAGGCATCGAATTCTATCATTCGACCTCTTCGTCCGAACTGATTTCGCGCATGACGAACAATGCCCAGGCCGCGCGCAGCGTGCTCGACCAAATCGTCACGTCCTATGTTCGCGACCTGGTGACGCTGGCTGCGCTGGTGGGTGTGATGGTCTGGCAGCAGCCGGCGCTGTCCCTGATCTGTCTGGTGATCGGGCCGATCGCCATTTACGGCGTCAATCGTATCCTGAAGCGCGTCCGAAAAATTGCCTCGCAAGAATTCCGTTCGCTCGGCCAGATCGTGCAGGTGATGCAGGAAACGGCGATCGGCGTGCGCGTCGTCAAATCCTTCGGCCTCGAAGGCGCCATGCGCAAGCGCATGTACAAGGCCGTGTCGGACGTGGAGAGCCGCGCCAACAACATCGCCACGCTGGAGGCCGCCACCAGCCCGGTGATGGAAACACTTGCGGGGCTGGCCATCGCTGGCGCCGTTTTTGTCAGCGGCTTCCTGGTTCTGGGCGGCGGCGGTCAGATGCCGGGCAACATCATGGCGTTCATCGCGGCGCTGCTGTTGGCCTATGAGCCGGCCAAGCGCCTGGCCCGCGTACGCATCTCGCTTGAAACCGGCATTGTCGGCGTGCGCATGATGTTCCAGCTCGCCGACCGGCCGCTGACGCTGGCCGAAAAGCCGGATGCAAAGCCGCTGCGGGCCGGGCCGGGCGAGATCCATTTCGACAATGTCAGCTTCGCCTACCCCGAAAGCGCGCCGGTGTTCGAGGGACTGGACCTGACGCTTGCCGCAGGCAAGATGACGGCGCTGGTCGGACCCTCGGGCAGCGGCAAGTCGACCATCCTCAACCTGATCATGCGCATGTACGACCCGCAGGTCGGCAGGGTGATGTTCGACGGGCAGGACATTTCTTGTGCCACGCTCACCTCGGTCAGGGAAAAGATCGCCTATGTCAGCCAGGACACGTTCCTGTTTGCCGGCACGATCATGCACAACATCAGGCTCGGGCGCGAGGGCGCCACGGACGAGGAAGTAATGGCCGCCGCAAGGGCCGCCAATGCACATGACTTCATCAGCGCCCAGGCGAAAGGGTACGACACGGATGTCGGCGAGAATGGCGCGCTGCTGTCAGGCGGCCAGCGCCAGCGCATCTCGATCGCGCGCGCCATGCTGCGCAATGCCGAAATCCTGCTGCTCGACGAGGCGACCAGCGCGCTCGACGCCGAATCCGAGGCGCTTTTCCGCGACGCGCTGCAGCAGCTGACGGTCGGGCGCACCACCATCGTCATTGCCCACCGCCTGTCGACCGTGCACCAGGCCGACACGATCGTGGTGCTGGAGGCCGGCAAGGTGGTGGAAAGCGGCGCGCATCGCACGCTGCTCAACCAGGGCGGGCTGTATCAGAAGCTTTACGAATATCAGCTGATGCCGTGAGCTTTACCCTCCCCCTTGTGGGGAGGGTCGCTGCGCAGCAGCGGGGTGGGGGTCGGCGCCGCACCCCTCACTCCGGTACGTGCCGCACCGCGCCCTTGTCGGCGCTGGTGGCGAAGGCGGCGTAAGCGCGCAGCGCGGTCGTCACCTTGCGCTTGCGCTTTTCCTCGGGCTTCCAGGCCATGGCGCCCTTCGCCTCCATGGCCGCGCGGCGCGCGTCGAGTTCAGCGTCGCTGACAGCAAGCCGGATCGTGCGGTTGGGGATGTCGATCTCGATCGTATCGCCTTCCTGCACCAGTCCGATCGTGCCGCCTTCCGCTGCTTCGGGCGAGGCATGGCCGATCGACAGGCCTGATGTGCCGCCGGAGAAGCGGCCGTCGGTGACCAGCGCGCAGGCCTTGCCGAGGCCTTTCGACTTCAGATAGCTCGTGGGGTAGAGCATTTCCTGCATGCCGGGACCGCCGCGCGGTCCTTCATAGCGGATGACGACGACATCGCCGGCCTTGATTTCGTTGGACAGGATCGCCTTCACGGAAGCGTCCTGGCTTTCGAACACGCGGGCCGGGCCGGTGAACTTCAGGATCGACTCGTCAACGCCGGCCGTCTTCACGATGCAGCCGTCGAGCGCCAGATTGCCTTTCAGCACGGCAAGGCCGCCGTCTTTCGAGAACGGCGTCTCGGCTGAGCGGATGACGCCCTTCTCGCGGTCGAGGTCGAGCTCGTCCCAGCGGCGGTCCTGGCTGAAGGCGACCTGTGTCGGCACGCCACCCGGAGCGGCGAGAAAGAAGTCGCGGACGCTCTGGCTCGAGGTGCGGGAGATGTCCCAATGGTCAAGCGCTTCGCCCAGGCTTGCCGTATGCACCGTGGGCAGGTTGCGGTTGAGCAGCCCGGCATTGTCGAGCTGGCCGAGGATCGCCATGATGCCGCCGGCGCGGTGGACGTCTTCCATATGCACGTCGGACTTGGCCGGTGCGACCTTGCACAGCACCGGAACGCGGCGTGACAGCCGGTCGATGTCTTCCATGGTGAAATCGACCTCGCCCTCATGGGCGGCGGCCAGGATATGCAGCACGGTGTTGGTCGAGCCGCCCATGGCGATATCGAGCGTCATGGCGTTCTCGAAGGCGCCTTTGGAGGCGATGCTGCGCGGCAGTGCCGACTCATCATCCTGCTCGTAGTAGCGCTGGGCGAGATCGACGATGAGATGGCCGGCCTCGACGAACAGCCGCTTGCGGTCGGCGTGGGTTGCGAGGGTCGAGCCATTGCCGGGTAGCGACAGGCCGAGCGCCTCGGTCAGGCAATTCATCGAATTGGCGGTGAACATGCCGGAGCACGAGCCGCAGGTCGGGCAGGCCGAGCGTTCGATGACCTTGACGTCCTCGTCGGAGATCTTGTCGTCGGCGGCGGCAACCATGGCGTCGACCAGGTCGAGCGCTTGTGTCTTGCCGGCGAGCACCACCTTGCCGGCTTCCATCGGCCCCCCGGAGACGAAGACGCTTGGGATATTGAGGCGCAAGGAGGCCATCAGCATGCCGGGCGTGATCTTGTCGCAATTGGAGATGCAGACCATGGCATCGGCGCAATGCGCGTTGACCATATATTCGACCGAGTCCGCGATCAGCTCGCGCGACGGCAGCGAATAGAGCATGCCGTCATGGCCCATGGCGATGCCGTCATCGACGGCGATGGTGTTGAATTCCTTGGCGACACCGCCGGCCTTCTCGATCTCGCGCGCCACCAGCTGGCCAAGGTCCTTGAGATGGACATGACCCGGCACGAACTGGGTGAAGGAATTGACCACCGCGATGATCGGCTTGCCGAAATCCGAGTCCTTCATGCCGGTGGCGCGCCACAGGCCGCGGGCGCCGGCCATGTTGCGGCCGTGGGTGGTAGTGCGGGAGCGATAGGCAGGCATGAATGTTCCTTGGCTGGTTGGCTGCGCTCAACGCGGAGCGTGGCGGCGCTTAATTTGGACCGCGGGGTTTATAGACCGGCAAGTATGGTCTGGCCACATTTTTGCAATGCGCCAGAGTCTCGCTGAAATCAGGGTTTCGAAAAAGATTGCCGGCCAGTGTCGGATCGCTAGCCCGGCATCCGTCCTTGGGACGACGGCAAGGGAATGGCACCATTTCTATAAGTCAGCCGCTTCACCTGTAACCGCAACCAAACACCCGAGGAGCATGACATGCAAAAGATCACCACCTGCCTGTGGTTCGATGGCCAGGCCGAAGAGGCGATGAATTTCTACGTTTCCATCTTCAAGAACTCGAAGGTACTGAGCGTGCTGCGTTGGCCCGAAGGCCATACCGATGCCGGCAAGGCGCTGGTAACCACGTTCGAACTCGACGGCGTGCAGTTCCAGGCGCTGAACGGCGGACCGCAATTCAAGTTCAACGAGGCGATGTCACAGTCGATCGACTGCAAGACGCAGGAAGAGGTCGACTATTTCTGGGACAAGCTCATCGAAGGCGGCGGCGAACCGTCGCAATGCAGCTGGCTGAAGGACAAGTTCGGCGTCTCCTGGCAAGTCGTGCCGGAGCAACTGCCGCGCCTGCTTCTGGATCCGGACCGGGCCAAGGCCGGGCGGGTGATGTCGGCGATGATGCAGATGAGCAAGATCGATATTGCCAAGATCGAGGAAGCTGCGAAGGGGTGAGAAGCGGCCGCGTAGCGGACGAAAAGCCAATTGCTTTGCTTTTCGAGCTTCGAACGCCCTGAGCCACGCGAACGGCCGGCGCGCCTTGGAGCCAATTGACCCTTCAAGGTCGGCGCTGCCCCTCATCCGCCCTCGGGCACCTTCTCCGCGTAAGCGGGCAGAAGGAAAAGGGGCGCCTTACGCCGCCTTGTCGCGGACCTGGTAGTCCTTGATGGTGGCGAAGCGGATCGCCCTCCAGCGTTCGGCTTCGTAGTTCAGCGAGAAGGCGTTCTGGGCCAGAAACACCGGGTCGTTGTCGAGATCGCGGGCGATGTCGCCGCGATGCGCCTCAATGAAGCGAAGCGTTTCGGCCTTGTCGTCGGCAGAGATCCAGCGGCAGACCGAGAAGCGCGACATTTCGAATTCGACCGGCAGCGTGTATTCGAAATTCAGCCTTTCCTTCAAGACGTCGAGCTGCAGCGCGCCGACAACGCCGACGATGGCCGGCGAGCCGTCTTCCGGCGAAAACAGCTGCACGACGCCTTCCTCGGCCATCTGGTGCAGCGCTTCCTTGAGTTTTTTCGCCTTCATCGCGTCGCCGAGGCGCACACGGCGCAGGATTTCCGGCGCGAAGTTGGGTACGCCGCGGAACAGTATCTCCTCGCCTTCGGTCAGCGTATCGCCGATACGCAGCGTGCCGTGGTTGGGAATGCCGACGACATCGCCGGCAAACGCTTCGTCGGCGGTGACGCGGGTGCGGGCAAAGAAGAACTGCGGCGCCGACAGGCTCATCGGCTTGCCGGTGCGCACCAGCTTGGCCTTCATGCCGCGCTCGAGCTTGCCCGAACAGACGCGCACGAAGGCGATGCGGTCGCGATGGTTGGGGTCCATATTGGCCTGGATCTTGAACACGAAGGACGTCATCTTCTCCTCCGTCGCCTCGACCTTGCGGGTGTCTGCGTCCTGCGCACGCGGCGGCGGGCCGAAGGCGCCGAGCGCCTCGATCAGGTCGCGCACGCCGTAATTGCGCAGCGCCGAGCCGAAATAGACCGGTGTCAGATGGCCTTCGCGGAAGGCGTCGATGTCGAGCGGGCGGCAAGCTTCGCGCGCGAGCTCCAGCTCCTCGATGAAGGCCTCGCGCTCGTTTTCCGGCAGCAGGCCGGCGACGCGGTTGGAGTCGGGGCCGTTGACCGGCGTGCGGTCTTTCTCGGCATCGCCCCTGCGCACAGCGTTGAGCGCCAGGTGGTAGGTGCCGGCAAAAGTCTTGCCGCGGCCGATCGGCCAGGTGATGGGGGCAGTGTCCAGCGCCAACTTCTGCTCGATCTCGTCGAGAATTTCGAACGGGTCGCGGCTTTCGCGGTCCATCTTGTTGATGAAGGTGATGATCGGGATGTCGCGCAGCCGGCAGACTTCGAACAGTTTCAGCGTGCGCGGCTCGATACCCTTGGCGGCGTCGATGACCATGACGGCGCTATCGACCGCCGACAGGGTGCGGTAGGTGTCGTCGGCAAAATCCTCGTGGCCGGGCGTATCGAGCAGGTTGAAGACATTGTCCTCATATTCGAAGGTCATCACCGAGGTGACGACCGAAATGCCGCGCTCGCGCTCGATCTTCATCCAGTCGGACCGGGTCTGGATGCGATCCTTCTTGGCCTTGACCTCGCCGGCAAGCTGGATGGCGCCGCCGAACAGCAGCAGCTTTTCGGTGAGCGTCGTCTTTCCGGCGTCGGGGTGGGCGATGATCGCGAAAGTGCGGCGGCGCGATACCGCCTGTTCGATGTCTTCAGCCAATTTCTGGAATCCTGTCTGTGGCGCGGGCTTCTAGCAGCGCATTGCTGGCCTGTCGACAGTTTCGGGCCGGCAGGCCGACCACACTTGAGCTTGAATCGTTACGGTGGCATCAGAGGAGCCCATTCTGAGAGGTCCGGTATGAGCAGCGCTAAAGAAGTCATCGTCATTGGCGCCGGCATTATCGGGGCGTCCATCGCCTGGCACCTGACCAAGGCCGGGGCGCGGGTGACTGTGATTTCCGATAGTGGTGCCGGCGGCGTCGCCACGCCAAACTCCTTTGCCTGGATCAACGCCAGCTGGGGCAATCCCGAAATCTATTTCCGGCTGCGCATCCGTGCGATGGCCGAATGGAAGCGGCTGGCAAACGAGCTGCCCGGCCTGCCGCTCGCCTGGTGCGGCGGGCTGTGCTGGGATCTGCAGGCCGACAGGCTCGAAGCCTACGCGGCTGAGCACGCTTGCTGGGGTTACGGCATCGAACGCGTCGACGCCGGGCGGGCAGCGCAAATCGAGCCCAATCTCGTCGAGCCGCCGGAATTCGCTGTCTATGTCGCGGAGGAAGGCGTGGCCGAACCGGTCGCAGCGGCCAAGGCGCTGCTGGCCCACGCAGAACGGCAAGGTGCGCGCGTTCTCTCCAGTTCTGTAACCGCACTTGTCCAGACCGATGGCAGGATTGCCGGTGTCGATACATCGCATGGGCTGATGCCAGCCGAAGAGGTGGTGATCGCAGCCGGTGTCGGGGCGCCCGATATTGCCGCTACCGCCGGCATCAAGCTGCCAATCGAGACGCCGCCCGGTCTGATCGTCCACTCGCAGCCCTACAAGAAGCTCCTCAACGGGCTGGTGCATGCCGAAAAGCTGCATATGCGCCAGACGGCGGAGGGCCGCATCATCGCCGGCTCGGATTTCGCGGGGAGCGATCCCGGTGAGAATCCCGACGCCACGGCGCGCGAGCTGTTTGCAGCAATGAAGGCGGCTTTGCGCGGCGCCGACGAACTGGAATTCGATTTCCACACGGTTGGCTACCGGCCGACGCCGATCGACGGCTTTCCGATCATCGGCCGCGCCGAGGGCACGGAAGGTCTCTATGTCGCCGTCATGCATTCCGGCATAACGCTGGCGCCCGCGGTCGGGCTGTTCGCCACGCGCGAAATTCTCGACGGCGAGCGTGATCCGCTGCTGACGCCTTATGGGTTGGGTCGCTTTGCTCAGTAGCCCGGCGGACGCTTGAAGCCGCCGGTCAGCGCTTCGATCGCCTTGGCGATGCCGAGCAGCCGCGATTCCGACCAGCGCTTGCCGACCAGTTGCAGGCCGATAGGCAGGCCGTCGCGGTCTTGCCCGCAGGGCAGCGAGAGTGCCGGATGGCCGGAATAATTGAAGACCGCGCCATAGGCCGGTAGCATCCAATAGCTTTGCTCCTTGCCGTCGACTTCGATCGGCGTGCCGGGCTCACAATGCGCGAAGGCCGTGGTCATGGCGACCGGGCACAGCAAGGCATCGCAGGTTTCGAAGAACCTGTCCCAGGCCAGGATCGAGCGGTCGCGGCGAGCGAGCGCCTCGAACCAATTGGTGATCGGCGTTGGCTGCTCCGGCGGTTCGGGCTGCGCTGCCTCCAGCATCATGCCGATCAGATCGCCGCCCTGCTCCAGATCGTCATGCAGATCGATCTCAGGCAAGTTCGCTTCTTCCACAATCACCCCTGCTGATTGCAACCGCTTGGCCAGGCTTTCGACCGCGGCAGCGATTTTACCAGCCACCGGAAAGCCGGGGAAGGACGGCGCGACGGCGATGCGCAATGTCTTGAGGTCGAGCCTGGGCATGGCCTCTACGGGCACCGGCGCGAGGTCGGTGTCTGCTCCGTCCGGGCCGGCGATGATTTTGTAGATCAGCGCAAGATCCTCCACGCTGCGCGCCAGCGGGCCGAGGCAGGACATCAGCCGCACGCTGCGCGCCGCGCCGTTCGGATCGGGGAAGGCGCCGGCCAGCGACACGCGGTGCTCGGTCGGTTTCAACCCGTAGACGCCGCAAAAAGCCGACGGCAGGCGGATCGAATCCTGCATGTCGGTTCCGACATCGAACGGCGTCATCCCGGTCGCCACTGCTGCCGCGGCGCCACCGCTGGAGCCGCCTGAAGTGCGCGATAGGTTCCAAGGATTGCTGGTGCGACCGAACAGCGGATTGTCTGACTGCCAGTCGCCCAGCATGGTCGCGACATTGGTCTTTCCAATCAGGATGCCGCCTGCGGCTTTCAATCGGGCGACGACCGGACTGTCTGCCTTTGCCACATAGTCGGCGAATGGTGCGAAACCAACCGTGGTCTTCATATCAGCGGTTTGGTGCATGTCCTTCAACGTGAAAGGCACGCCATGCAGCGGTCCGAGCGCATCGCCGCGCGCCTGCACCGCGTCGGCTTGTTTCGCGCGCTCGCGGGCGCCTTCCCCATCGAGATTGACGACCGCGTTGATTGCGCCGTTGTGTCGGTCGATTTGGACCAGATGGGCGTCCAGAGCTTCGACGGCGGAGATCTTTCGCGCCGCGATTGCGGCGGCGAGATCGATGGTCGAGGAAAAGGCGAGGTCCATGATTGCTCCGGCTGCTGCCAAACGTATCGCGGTTTAAAACCAAGTTCAGCATTCGGAGATCATCGGCGCTTGATCAAAATTGCGCTTGCCGGTCGGGTTGAGGTTGGCGCTCTACGGCGCCCCCCCTCTGTCCTGCCGGACATCTCCCCCACTTTGGGCCCACTTTGGGGGGAGATTGGCAGCTTTGGCTTTCGGCGCACCTTTTCCTGCGTTGAAAATTGGCGAAGGCCGCCGTGACCTCCAATCTCCCCCCTCGTGGGGGAGATGTCCGGCAGGACAGAGGGGGGCGCGAAGGAATGCGGCCTAGACTAGGGCCTAGACGACCAGTGCCAGCCTTGCCACAACCGGCACGAACGGCCGAATGCTCATCCCATCACCCGTAATGGTCACAAAACTCGCGGGCGGGATGGCCTGCCATTCCCCGCCCTCGCGATCGAAAGGCTCCGACACGATGCAACGGCCGGCATTGCGCACCGACGTGTACAGCGTCGGCGCGTGATCGTCGCTGGCATAGCGCACGGCATACAGCGCCTTTCCATCCGAAAAGGCCGCAGTCAGTTTCAAGGCTGGCTCCGGACCGGCGCGGCGCGATGCCTCGATGACGCGGGCGGTGGCGCGCGATACTGCCCCTTGCGGGTCGCCAGCAAGACCCTCGTCGATCATCAGCAGGAAAAACAATTCGGAATCGGTGGTGCCCTCGCGCTGGTCGAAGACGGCGTCGCAGAGCGAGTTCTCCAGCGCGCGGCGGATCTTTTCGAAGCCGCCGATCTGGCCGTTGTGCATGAACGACCAGCTGCCGGAGATGAAGGGATGGCAGTTCATGCGGCTGGTGGCGCCGCCGGTCGACGCTCTGACATGGGCGAGGAACAGGCCGGATTTGATCTGCCGGCACAGGCTTTTCAGATTGGGATCCGACCAGGCCGGCAGGATGTCGCGGTAGAGGCCGGGCTCGGGCCGGTCGCCATACCAGGCAAGGCCGAAACCGTCGCCATTGGTCGGCGACTTGGCTTCCTGGGCGCAATGGCTCTGGGCGATGAGCGAGTGGCAAGGCGCGGTGACGACGTCCTCGAGGAAGACCGCGTCACCCAGATAGGCCGCCCATCGGCACATCGCTTCTAACCAATCCTAGGCGCGATCCAAGAGAGCCTGGGGCTCCTTGACCGCGTGCGAGCCTCTGTTGTGCGTCCGTTCATAGAGTTCGCGAACGATTCGGCTTGCCGTAGTTTCGAAGAGAAACGGCAAGAAAGCGTGAACGAGTGCCGCACCAGCGGCCATCAGGAGGCGCGAGCAGAACCAGGCGGCAAAGGCCATATGGCTGAAATAGGTCTCGCCCACCTTGGCCGGGTGAGAGGTGAACAGCTTCGAAAACAGCGTCGTCATGGTGATCCCTCCTGCCGGGATAAGCCCCGATGTGGGTATCCTGCCACGGGGTAAAGGTTCATCGGTCTCAATTTGTCCTTGTCTAACGCCGTCGTTCGGGACATTCATCCCAACATGGCGCTTGAATTCGATGAAATCGACCGAAGATTGCTGGCCGAGCTGCAACGCGACGGCACACTGTCGGTCGATCAGCTCTCCGAAAAAGTGTCGCTGTCGCGCAACGCCTGCTGGCGCCGGGTCAAGCGGCTGGAAGAGGACGGCGTCATCACCGGACGGGTGGCGCTGGTCGATGCCGACAAGCTCGGGCTCGGACTTTCGGTGTTCATCCTGATCCGCACCTCCAATCATGACCCGAACTGGCTGCAGAAGTTCCGTGCGGCGGTGACCGGTTTTCCCGAGATCACCGGGGTCTATCGCATGTCCGGCGATCTCGACTACGTGCTGCGCGCCCGCGTTGCTGACATGAAGGCCTATGACCGGCTCTATCAGCGGCTGATCGCCAAGGTGGCGCTGTCGGACGTTTCGGCCTCCTTCGTCATGGAGGAGATCAAGGAGACGACCGTCGTTCCGGTGGAATTGCGCTAGGTCACACTGACGCCTGAAAGAAAGCCGTTGATAGGCCTGCGGACGAGTTGACCGAATCGCCGTTCGCGCCGATAGGATCGATTTTATGCGCGCAGCCTTCCAAAATTCCTCCGTCATTGGTCCCACTGTCGGCTTCGTCAGGTTGCCGCATGGAGATGGACTTCCTCTTCCCGCCTATGAAAGCACCGGCGCCGCCGGCATGGATCTGCGCGCCGCGGTGCCGGAAGACCGGCCGCTGCTGATCCTGCCTGGCAAGCGCGCCTTGGTGCCGACCGGTCTGATCCTGGAAATTCCCGAAGGAATGGAAGGCCAGGTGCGGCCGCGCTCCGGCCTTGCCTTCAAGCATGGGCTGACCGTCCTCAATTCACCAGGCACGGTCGACAGCGACTATCGCGGCGAGGTTAAGGTGCTGCTGGTCAACCTCGGCGACGAGGATTTCGCGGTGACGCGCGGCATGCGCATTGCCCAGATCGTCTTTGCCGCGGTGACGCAGGTGACGGTTGAGGAGCGCTCGCTGGCCGGCGCCACGACGCGCGGCGCGGGCGGGTTCGGATCGACCGGCACCGCCTGAATGAGCATACCGAAACTGGTCATCTTCGACTGCGACGGTATCCTGGTCGACACCGAGAACCTTGCCAACCGGCGGCTTGCCGAGTGGTTTGTTGCCGCCGGTTATCCCACCACATTCGAATATTGCCGCAAATATTTTTCCGGCCGCAGCATGGCTGCGGTGCAGAAGGAAATCGAAGAGACGACCACGGTGCGGCTCGGCGCCGATTTCGTCGATCGCTGGAATGCCGGCCTGCCCGATCTGTTTGCGCATGGCGTCGAGGCGATCCCCTATGTGCGCGACTTCATCGAGGCGGTTCGCGCGGCCGGCATTCCCTATTGCGTCGCCACTTCTGCGCGTATCTCGAAGATGCACATCACGCTCGGCCAGACCGGGCTGCTGCCGCTGTTCGAGCATGCCATGTTCTCTTCGACCATGGTCAGCCGCGGCAAGCCGTTCCCGGACCTGTTCCTGCATGCGGCAAAGACCATGGGTTTTGCGCCGGCCGACTGCATCGTCATCGAGGACAGCGTTGCCGGCACGCAGGCCGGCATTGCCGCGGGCATGCGTGTCTATTCCTATCATGGCGATCCCTATTCCGACCGCGATGGCCTGGCCAGCGCCGGCGGCGTCCTGTTTGACGACATGCGCGAACTTGCCGGGCTGGTGCCGATCCACTGAAGCTGTGTTAGGTTCCGCGCGGCCAGCCTGAGGCGCCCATGCCAACGAACCTGCTTCGCTCCATCCTAAAGCGTTTCACCGTTTCATGGAAACGGCGAACCGCTCTATCTTTTTGTTTTGTTGCAATTTCCGGCCGGAAAACCGCACACACTTTTCCTGAAATTGCTCTAGCGCTTGTGCTGCTGCCGTGGCTTTGGACCGCAGCCAGCGCGCAAGCCGTCAGCTTCCCGGAATTCGGCAGCGCCATCCCCGGCCACATGGATGTGACCTATCTGGACCTCGCAAGGATGGTCATTCCCGGCCTCGCAGGTGACAGCAACGGTTTCTACCGGGGTGGATTGCCGATCGGGATGCGCCACATCGAGGGACCGGATGGCGGCGGTTCGCCGCCTGAGACATCGGGCCTCTCCAACGCCGGCGTGCTCGCCATCAAGGCCGGGGGCAAGGACCGGCTGGCGATGCTCTACGACCTCGGCGACTCTCCCGACAGCGCCGAAGGCTATGCCGTGCTGGCGCTCTACGACATCACAGACAGGCCGAAGCTGCTCGACGTCGTCAATGTCGCGCTCGACCGCGGCACCTATTTCCGTGAACCGGGCAAGCTTTCCGTTGGGCCGAACGACGACATCGTGATCACCATGAGCGCGCATTTCAATTCAAGCCAAAACTACGCGATCACGCCGCTGATCATGGTGCGCGACGACAAATTCCAACTGATCGACATGATCTTCACCTTCGATGAGAACCTGTGCGCCTACAGCCGCAAGCAGGATGTTGCTTTCCAGACGATCGCTGACGGACAGCCTTATGCCGCGGTCAAAGTGACGGTGACCGACGCCACGGTGCTCAACGGCGAGAGCTGCGACGACCAGCCGCCCAAGCCTGAAGCCCACACAATTTCCGTTACCTATCATTGGGACAAGAAGACGTTGCACTACGTCAAGGATTCCGATGCGCTGGACAAATTGGCAGGAGAGAACGCCAAACGCTTCTGAGCCAACCGCATTTGTTTGCCCGGTGCATTGCTGCACGATAGAATCTGCCGGCATTTCCGCATCTGAAGGGAGCACTCATGGACAAGGGCAAGATCTTTCGCGACCTGCACGCCTCGACCTTCGTCATGCCCAACCCCTGGGATGTCGGCACGACCAAGCTCCTGGCCTCCTTCGGCTTCAAGGCGCTGGCGACGACCAGCGCCGGTTTTGCCTTCTCGCGCGGCCTGCCCGATGGCGCAGTGACCTTCGAGGCGATGATCCACCATTGCCGCGAGCTGACGGCGGCGACCAGCCTGCCGGTGTCGGCCGATCTCGAGAAAGGCAAGGGCGACAGCGCGACGAGTGCCGCCGAGACGGTTTTTGCGGCCGAAGCGGCAGGTCTCGCCGGCTGCTCGATCGAGGACCATACCGGCGATCCCGACAAGCCCATCTATGAGTTTTCACACGCCGTCGAGCGCGTTGCAGCTGCTGCTGAGGCCGCACGGGCGCTCAAGCATGATTTCGTCTTCACCGCACGGGCCGAGAATTTCCTTTGGGGCAAACCGGATCTCGACGACACGATCAAGCGGCTGCAGGCCTTCGAAAAGGCCGGCGCCGATGTGCTCTATGCGCCCGGCCTCAAAGATGTCGAGACCATCCGGAACATCTGCTCGGCGGTGAGCAGGCCGGTCAATGTCATGGCACTCCCGGCCTTCACCATCGCCGACCTTGCCATGGCCGGGGTCAAGCGCATCTCGCTCGGTCCGTGGCTGACCAATTTCGCCTTCGGCATGCTGGAAACCGCGGCGCGCGAGATCCAGCAGGACGGCACGTTCGGCTTCACCCGGGCCGCCATCCCGTTCAGCAAATTGCAGGCGCTGTTTTCCAAATCCTCAGGCTAGGGGGTCCCGGCGCATGACGCTCACCGTCGTCGACATGCACACCGGCGGCGAGCCGCTCAGGATCGTCACCGACGGCTATCCAGACATTCCCAAAGGCACGATCCTGGAAAAGCGCGCCTATGTGCGCGACCACCTCGACCATTTGCGCAAGCTGCTGATCTTCGAGCCGCGCGGCCACTACGACATGTATGGCGCGCTGCTGGTGGAGCCCGACCTGCCCGGCGCCGAGCTGGCCGTGCTGTTTATGCACAACGAGGGCTATTCGACGATGTGCGGCCACGCCATCATTGCGCTTGGCCGCTACGCCGTCGACGAAGGGCTGGTGGTCAAGCAGGAGCCAATCACCACCGTCAACATCGAGGCGCCGTGCGGCATGGTCGTCGCCTCGGTCGAGGTCAGGGACGGCAAAGCGGGATCGGTGTCGTTCGAAAGCGTGCCGGCCTTTCTGTTTGCCCATGACCAACAAATCGAATTGGGGGGATACGGCAAGATTGCGTTCGACATCGCCTATGGCGGCGCCTTCTACGCGCTGGCCGACTGCCATCAATTCGGCCTGGAGTTCGGCCGCAGCCGGGTGCGCGATTTCGTCGACGCGGCAACCGCGCTGACCGAACGGCTGAAGGCGGCGTTCCCTCTATCGCATCCCGACCATGCCGATCTCGCTTTCCTCTACGGCACCATCCTCACCGATGGACACGATGCGTTCTCCGGCGAGGCAACAAAAAACATCTGCGTCTTTGCCGATGCCGAGGTCGACCGCTCGCCGACCGGCTCCGGCGTCACCGCGCGGCTGGCGGCAATGCATGCCAAGGGTGAGATCAACCCTGGTCAGGAGCGGTCCTTCGAAAGCATCGCCGGCTCGCGCTTTTCCGGAGCGGTGGCGCGCACGACCATGGCCGGCCCGCATGATGCGATCATCGCCCGCGTCGGCGGCCGCGCCTACTATTCGGGCCGGGCGGAATTCACCGTCGAGCCGGATGACGAATTGGGACGCGGTTTTCTTCTGCGTTGATAGGCCTATCGCCCGGCGCTCTCCCGCGCGCCGACCGCCTTGTGCAGATGCACCATCATGGCGGCGGCAAAGAGCGGCGTCAGCAGGTTGAGCAGGGGCACGGCGAGAAAGGCGGCAATGAGCAGCCCGGCCAGAAACACGGTGCCGGCATGTTTCCGGCGCAACGCCCTCGCCTCGTCTTCCGGGCGGAAGCGCATGGCGGCGAATTCGAAGAATTCACGTCCCAGCAGATAGCCGTTGACGATGAAGAAGGCGGCGATGTTGACGCCCGGAACCAACAGAAGCAGCAGGGCGACGATGTTGCCCAGGATGACAACGCCGAAGAATTTCACCGACAACACGAGCGAGCGCAGCGCCGGCATGGCGCGTCCGACGGGATCGGCCGGATAGTCGGTGCGCTCGACCACTTCGGCGATGTCGTCGAGAAACAGGCCCGCCACGATTGCCGTCACCGGCGCGATCAGCAGCGCCATCCCGAAGGCAAGCGCGATGGCAGCGATGATGCCGCTCAGCCATCCGGCCCAGGACGGCAGGCCGGGCAGCAAGGAGTGAACCCATGGCAGGGCCAGCCAATCGACAAGCCCGGTCAAGACGAACCACAACGCGACCAGCGCCAGGACGGTCAAGCCCAGCGTCTTCAGGAAAACCGCGCGGAATTCGGGAGAAAACAGCCGGCTGAAGGCGGCGCGGGCAGCGTTGAAGATCACGGCGTTTCACCCCCAGGAACGAACGGATATCTCCGACATAGGCGGAGACCCTGTCAGCCGCAAGCCTGCCGGAGCGGGCGCAATTCCGGACGGGAACTAGAGGATGATCCCAAAAAGTGGGTACCGGTTTTTGGACAAGATCATGCTCCAACAAAGGGTTAGATCATGATGAGATTTCAACCAAATCTCATCATGATCTAGCGCGCCAGCGCCCGGGAGCGGGCGGGGATGGTCATCGCCGCAACGCCGGCGACGACGCAGCCCATGCCCCAGAAAGCTGTCGGCCCAAGGCTCTCGCCGAGGAACACGACGCCGATTCCGACGCCGATCGGCACGCGCAGATAGGCCTGCGACGTCGTGCCGACCGAACCAAGCGTGTGGATGAGGCGGAAAAAGATGCAGAAGGCCAGCGCCGTGGAGAACACCGACAATGCCAACAAGGCCAGTATCGACGCCATTGAAGGCGACAGGGTCCACGGGCGGTCGAAGGCCAGGCTCAAGGGGACGAGGATGACTGCGCCGCACAGCATCGAGCCGGCGGCCGGCAGCATCGGGTCGAGTCCCCTAAAGCCGCGGCCAAAGATGGCGGCGCCGGCATAGCAGACCGTGGCGGCAATGACGGCAAGTTGCGCCCACAATTGATGGCCGAGCCCGCCAAGCGCCTGGGTGCCGACGATCAGGCAAATGCCGGCAATGCCGGCACCGACACCGAACAGCTTGCGTGCGGTCACGGATTCGTGGCGGGTGATAAGCGCGGTCAGCAGGAAGGTGAAGATCGGCGAGGTCGCGTTCAGAATGGTGGCCAGACCGGCGTCGATGGAGCGCTCGGCGGCGGCGATCAGCGTGAACGGCACGACGCTGTTGAGGCAGGCCTGGACCATGAACCGCCACAAGGTCGCGCCGTCCTTGGGCATGGAAAGGCCGCGCCAGCGGATCAGCGCGAGCAGGATGGCGCCGGCGATCAGGGTGCGAGCAGCGATGAAGGTTATCGGCGGGATCGTCTCGACACCGATCTTGATGAAGGTATAGGACGCGCCCCACAGGGCGGCCAGCACGCCAAGCAGCGCCAGTTCGGTGGCCATGTCGGTCTTTGCTTGCATGCAGGGTGCTTCCAGCGCTTGATCTGAGGCCAAGCTTGTAGGCGACCCGGCGGTCAGATGCTTCGGCCACGGTCGAACTGTGATGGAGCCTCGTCCCAGGCGCGCGCGCCGGCCTGGGCCGGCAAAGGGTGGAAATCGGTTGCCATTTTTCGGGGTGATGCTGTAGACCCGCCCGGGCGCGGCAGAAAGCCGGCAGGTTCCAAGGCGGAGACATTGATGCCGGATTTTGACGTGCTTTGCATCGGCAATGCCATTGTCGACATCATCGCCCAGTGCGACGACGCTTTTCTTGAGACCAACGGCATCATCAAGGGTGCGATGAACCTCATCGACACCAAGCGCGCCGAGCTGCTCTACAGCCGCATGGGGCCGGCGATCGAGGCCTCCGGCGGCAGCGCCGGCAATACCGCCGCCGGCATCGCCAGCTTCGGCGGCCGCGCCGCGTTCTTCGGCAAGGTGTCGAACGATCCGCTCGGCGAAATCTACGCGCATGACATCCATGCCCAGGGCGTTGCCTTCGACACCAGGCCGCTTGAGGGCCAGCCGCCGACAGCGAGATCGATGATCTTCGTCACCCCCGATGGCGAGCGTTCGATGAACACCTATCTCGGCGCCTGCATCGAACTCGGGCCGGAAGACGTCGAGGCCGACAAGGCGTCAGGCGCCAAGGTGACCTATTTCGAGGGCTATCTGTGGGATCCGCCGCGCGCCAAGGAGGCGATCCGGCAGACGGCGAAGCTCGCACACGAGGCCGGACGCGAAGTGTCGATGACTTTGTCGGATTCGTTCTGCGTCGACCGCTACCGGGACGAGTTCCTCGAGCTGATGCGCTCGGGCACTGTCGACATCGTCTTTGCCAACAGCCACGAGATCAAGTCGCTCTACCAGACAAAATCCTTCGACGAGGCGCTGGCGGCTATCCGCAAGGACTGCAAGATTGCCGCTGTCACCCGCTCCGAAAAAGGCTCGGTGATCGTGCGTGGCGAGGAGACCGTCACCATCCAGGCGACGACGATCCGCGAACTGGTCGACACCACCGGCGCCGGCGACCTCTATGCCGCCGGTTTCCTCTACGGCTACACCTCGGGGCGCAGCCTGAAGGATTGCGGCGATCTCGGCTCGCTGGCCGCCGGGCTGGTGATCCAGCAGCTCGGGCCACGGCCGCGGCAAAACCTGCGCAGCGCGGCCCAATTGGCGGGGTTGCTGTAGGGCCGTCTTTCGGCGCGCAGCGCCGAGCCAGATGACGGGTTCCCGCCGGATCAGGCTGTCCGGCGCTCCGCTCAGGCGGTGCGGCGAAGGTCGTCGGACGTAGGCCCGGGTTCCAAAGCCCCGGCGGTGACCAGCCGGTTGCGGCCGCTCTTTTTGCCGATGTACATCAGTCGGTCGGCGAGCGTTATCAGCGCCTCCGAATCGGACGCTTCCGCCGGGTAGATGGCGACGCCAACGGTGCAACCAACATGGATGGCTCCATTCGGCGTCGGCACCTTGATCCGCAGCTTTTCCAGGATACGTTCGGCGACGCCCACGGCCTTCTGTCGGGCCCGGCTAGCCTCTCCTGAAAACAGGAATGCGAACTCGTCTCCACCGAGCCGCGCCACGAAATCAGCGCTGCGCAGGATGGTGCGAAGCTGACCCGCCACCTCCTGCAGCAGCGCGTCGCCGGCCTCGTGGCCGAGCGTGTCGTTGACCTTCTTGAACCTATCGAGGTCGATGAACAGCAGGCCGGCCGCCTGGCCGGTGCTGTCGCAGCGGTCGATCACCGACCTCAGCTCGTTGTGAAAGGCGCGCCGGTTGGGCAGGCCGGTCAATGCATCGTGGTTGGCCGAATGATCGCTCTGCTGCTTGGCCAGCTCGATCTCGCGCTTTTGTACGGAGAGTTCCTCATTGGCGGCCTTGAGTTCGAGCAGCAGTTCGGCATTGAGATCCTCGACTACCTTACGGTCGCTAATGTCGACGACGAAACCTTCGAGGAATTCGAGTTCGCCGGCACCATCCCAGACCCCGCCTCCGATCTCGCGCACCCAGAGCGGCTCGCCGACCTGTGGCACGATGCGGTAGTCGACGTTCCAGTTGCAGCGCGCCTCGAGCGCGGTATCGACGGCGGCATAGACGGCGGCGAGATCATCCGGGTGGATGGCCGAGACATAGTCGCGCACGGCATTTTGAATGAAGTCGCTCGGCCGATAACCGCTGACGGTGAAAATGCCGTCGCTGATGTAGAGCATGGTGTAGGACGCATCGTTGCGGCAACGGTAGAGATAACCGTCCATGCGGCCGGTGATGCTCAGCAGCGCATCCAGGCGCTCGTCGTGATAGACCCCCTGGCCGACCACAGATGCCGTGTCATGCTTCATGGCCGCACCCCCGTTTTGGCGGTCTGAGCGCGCCGCCAATGCCATAAGGCCATAGGGGGCGAGAACGTTCCCTATAGCAGCCGAATATTATCAATCTCTTATGGGTTGGCGATTTTGCCGCCAATCAGGCTCCCGCGCTATAGGCCGCGATCGCAGCCATGTTGACGATGTCTGAGTCCTTGGCGTTCAGCGAGACGATCTGGACCGGCTTGTTGAGGCCGACCAGCAGCGGGCCGATGACGGTGGAGCCGCCGAGTTCCTGCAGCATCTTGGTCGAGATCGAGGCCGAGTGGAACGCCGGCATGATCAGCACGTTGGCCGGGCCGGTCAGCCGGATGAACGGATACTGCGCCATGGCGCGGGCGTTCAACGCAACGTCGGCGGCCATCTCGCCGTCATATTCGAAATCGACGCGGCGCTTGTCCAGGATACGCACCGCTTCCTGCACCCGCTCGGAGCGTTCGCCCTGCGGGTGGCCGAAGGTCGAATAGGCAAGCATGGCGAGCCTCGGCTCGTAGCCCATGCGGCGGGCAAATCCCGCCGCCTCTTCGGCGATGTCGGCGATCTGCTCGGCATTGGGCATGTCGTGCACGGCGGTATCGGCGACGAGGACTGTTTTGCCCCGCGCGAGCACGATGGAGACGCCGATGACGCGGTGTCCGGGCTTGGCGTCGATGACGCGGCGGATATCGTCAAGCGCCGTGGAATAGTTGCGGGTGACGCCGGTGACGATGCCGTCGGCATCGCCCAGCGCCACCATGCAGGCGGCGAAATGGTTGCGGTCGTTGTTGATCAGCCGCTGGCAGTCGCGGAACAGGAAGCCTTTGCGCTGCATGCGCTCGTAGAGATAATCGGTATAGATGCCGTTGCGGCGCGACAGCCTGGCATTGATGATCTCGATGCCTTGCTTGTTGAGGTCGATGCCGGCGTGCCTGGCGTTTTCCTTGATGACATCGTCGCGGCCGAGCAGGATCGCGGTGCCGAGCTTCTGGTTCACATAGGAGACGGCGGCGCGCATCACCTGTTCTTCCTCGCCCTCGGCAAAGACGATGCGCTTGGGCTGGCGGCGGACGCGGTCGTAGATGCGCTGCAAGGTCGAGGCGATCGGGTCGCGGCGGGCCGACAGTTCCTGCGCGTAGCGGTCGAGGTCGAGGATCGGCTTGCGGGCGACGCCTGACTCCATCGCCGCCTTGGCCACAGCGAGCGGGATGGCCGAGATCAGGCGCGGATCGAACGGCACCGGGATGATGTAGTTCGGGCCGAATTTCGGCCGGTTGCCCTGATAGGCGGCGGCGACATCGTCGGGCACGTCCTTGCGCGCCAGGTCGGCCAGCGCTCTCGCTGCGGCGATCTTCATGTCGTCATTGATGGTGGTGGCCCTGACATCCAGCGCACCGCGGAAGATGTAGGGGAAGCCCAGCACATTGTTGACCTGGTTGGGGTAGTCGGAACGCCCGGTGGCCATGATGGCGTCGGTGCGGATTTCGGCCACTTCCTCCGGCGTGATCTCCGGGTCGGGATTGGCCATGGCGAAGATGATCGGGTTCTTGGCCATCGACTGCACCATCTTGGTGGTCAATGCGCCCTTGGCCGACAGGCCGAGGAAGACGTCGGCGCCGTCCAGCGCCTCGGCCAGGCTGCGCGTGTCGGTCTTGACCGCATGCGCCGACTTCCACTGGTTCATGCCTTCGGTGCGGCCCTGGTAGACGACGCCCTTGGTGTCGCACAGGATTATGTTCTCGGGGGCAAAGCCCATCGCCTTCATCAGTTCGATGCAGGCGATGCCGGCGGCGCCGGCGCCGTTGCAGACCATTTTCGTGGTCTTCATGTCGCGGCCGGTGATCTCCAGCGCGTTGATCAGCCCGGCGGCCGAGATGATGGCGGTGCCGTGCTGGTCGTCATGGAAGACCGGGATGTCCATCAATTCACGCAGGCGCTGCTCGATGATGAAGCATTCCGGCGCCTTGATGTCTTCCAGGTTGATGCCGCCGAAGGACGGGCCGAGAAAGCGCACGCAATTGATGAATTCGTCGGCATCCTCGGTGTCGACCTCGAGATCGATGGAATCGACATCGGCGAAGCGCTTGAACAGCACCGCCTTGCCTTCCATCACCGGCTTGGAGGCCAACGCGCCGAGATTGCCGAGGCCGAGAATGGCGGTGCCGTTGGAGATGACGGCGACCATGTTGCCGCGCGTCGTGTAGTCGAAGGCGCGGCTGGGGTCTTCGGCGATGGCCAGCACAGGAACCGCGACACCCGGCGAATAGGCGAGGCTCAGATCGCGCTGCGTCGCCATCGGCTTGGTGGCGACGATCTCCAGCTTGCCGGGGCGGCCCATGGCGTGGAATTCCAGCGCCTCCTCGGCGCTGACGGAGGGGCCGCTGTTTTCGGTTTTCTTGGCCATGATGCTTTTGATTTCCTCGCCGGTGTCGCCCCCTTGAGACGGGTGCGTGTTTTTGAAACGTCTGAATCAAGGCTACACGCCACCGCTGTAAATCGCCAAGCGATCTTCACGCCCGCAGCGAAATCTCCCGAGGGTCGGATGGCGTCACGTCGGCTCTGGCTCGCTGACGAAGGCAGCGATTTCGCGCACCGTTCCCCGTCGCATCATGCCGTCTGTGCCGGGGAAAGGCCACGTCTCGATGAGTGGCGCACGGCTTCCCTTGCGCCGCAGCAATGCAGTCAGGAACGCCATGAGTTCGATGCGCTGGGCGTGAACCTTCTCCAGCGTGCGGCGGCGGATGTGCTGACGCGGTATGGCACGATCTCGCAGCGTCTCGACGGCGCGGCGAATGGCAGCCGGTTCCGGATCGGCGACGATGCAATAATCCGGATCGAAATACACGTCGCGGCCGCCAAGGCTCGGGGTGCTGACAATCGGCAGGCCGGCCATCAGATATTCCATCGAGGAGTACATCGCTCCTTCCACGGCCGACAGGCACAGCCCGACGGCGGCCTGGTTGTAGACGCGGTTGACCTGTTGCGCCGTCAGCTTGCCCGGCCAGCCGTCGACGAGCGGATTGGCGATTTTGTGGAGCGGCGATTGCGCCTGCAGTCGCCGGACAAAGGCGCGGGCGGCAACCGGCGGCAATTCGCCGATCGAATAGGTGATGTGGGCCAGCCGCTCTATGTCGAAGGCGAGGTGATGGCGTTTGATCGGCGAGATGCGGCCATTGTAGACGGCGTCGAATTCGACCGGCACGTCCGGCAGCGGCCGGAATATATCCTCCGACACCATCAGATTGTGGTTGGAGAAGATGGCATTGCCGCCCGCAGCCGCGACGAGACGGCGCTCTTCCTCGGTGTTGCACAGGAAGATGATTTCGTGCAGCGGAAACCGGCCGGCATACCAGGCGAGATCGCGGCCCATCCGGGAGATGACAGCCGGCCGCTCCATGGTCCAGGTCTGCATCGTCAGGAAGGTGACGCGCCGTCCCGCCAGGCGCCGGCCAAGGGCCGCCAGCGGATAGAGCGGACGGGCTCCGCCAATCGGGACATAGAGCA
This sequence comes from Mesorhizobium sp. M0659, assembly GCF_040320605.1. NCBI lineage: Bacteria > Pseudomonadati > Pseudomonadota > Alphaproteobacteria > Hyphomicrobiales > Phyllobacteriaceae > Mesorhizobium > Mesorhizobium sp. M0659. Next base: position 174,783 of record NZ_JAMYPY010000004.1, on the reverse strand, counting down.
CCAGCGGGTCGCGGCTGAGCACATGCAGCGACATGTCGATGCCGCCATCGAGATCGGACAGCGGGCCGCGTGTCGGCAGGAGGAAGGGAACGCGTTTGCGCACCGACCCGCGCAGCTTGCTTTTGGTCCGATGCACGCGCCGCGCCGCCAAAAGCAAAAGGCGCGTGGCGGTCGATCCAGCCGGACCGACCAGTTCCTCGAACCCTTCCTGCTTGTCCTGATCCATGCCGCCTATCCCGCCAGGGCGATCATAGGGTCTGGTTGTCGCCCGATGCAACCAACGGCTTCACCCGGGGTAGAGGGAGCACAAGCCGCCGTCGAGGCCGGTCGTCCCCTGCTTTTCGAGCCGCCGGCATTAAACCCCGCACCCACATCTGCTAGCGTGCGGGCATGAACATGCACACTTCAGCAGAAACCGACGCCCCAGAGGTGATACCGCCTGCGCCCGTCGGCAGCGTCACGCCGATGATGGAGCAATATATCGAGATCAAGGCGGCGAACCCGGATTCGCTGCTGTTCTACCGCATGGGCGATTTTTACGAGCTGTTCTTCGACGATGCCGAGAAGGCGAGCCGGGCGCTGGGCATCGTCCTGACCAAGCGCGGCAAGCACCAGGGCCATGACATTCCGATGTGCGGCGTGCCGGTGCATGCGGCCGACGACTATCTGCAAAAGCTGATCGGCCAAGGTTTTCGCGTTGCCGTCTGCGAGCAGATCGAGGACCCGGCGGAAGCCAGGAAGCGCGGCGGCAAATCGGTCGTACGCCGTGACGTGGTGCGGCTGGTTACGCCAGGCACCATCACCGAGGATAAATTGCTGGCGCCGTCGGAATCGAGCTTCCTGATGGCGCTAGGGCGGGTGAAGGGCGGCAACAGCGGTGACGCCTTCGCCCTGGCCTGGATCGAGATCTCGACCGGCGTCTTCCGCGTCGCCGAAACCACGGCCGACCGCCTGCTGGCCGATGTCTTCCGCGTCGACCCGCGCGAGCTGATCGTCGCCGAGCCGGTGTTTTACGATCCCGAGCTGAAGCCGGTGTTCGACGTCATCGGCCGCGTCGCCAGCCCGCAGCCGCCGTCGCTTTTCGATTCGGCTTCGGCAGCGGGGCGGATCGCGCGCTTCTTCGAGGTGGCGACGCCTGACAGTTTCGGTGCCTTCTCGCGCGCCGAATTGTCGGCGATCTCGGGCGCCATCGCCTATGTCGAAAAGACGCAGAAGGCCGAGCGGCCGCCTTTGTCGCGTCCCGAACGCGAGGAGCAGGGCTCGACGCTGTTCATCGATCCTGCGACACGCGGCAATCTGGAACTGTTGCGCACGCTGTCGGGCAGCCGCGACGGCTCGCTGTTCAAGGCTATAGACCGCACGGTCACCGGCGGCGGCGCCAGGCTGCTCGCCGACCGGCTGATGGCGCCGCTGACCGATCCGGCGGCGATTGCTGCCCGGCTTGATTCGGTATCGTTCTTCCGCGCCGAGACGCGGCTCTGCCAAGCGGTGCGGTCAAGCCTGAAGAGCGTCGCCGACATGCCGCGAGCGCTGTCGCGGTTGGCGCTCAACCGCGGCGGCCCGCGCGACCTCGGCTCGCTGCGTGCCGGCTTTGAAGCGGCGGGCGCCATTGCCGAAATCTTCGCCGCAACAGCGCTGCCCCATGAATTGACGGAAGCACTTGCCGCGATAAAGGCGCTGCCGCGTGCGCTGGCCAAGCATCTGGCCCAGGCTCTTGGCGAGGAACTGCCGCTGCTCAGGCGCGACGGCGGCTTCGTGCGCGGCGGCTACCATGCCGGGCTCGACGAAATGCGGGCGCTGCGCGATGAATCGCGCAAGGTGATCGCCGGACTGGAGCGCTCGTTGATCGAGGAGACCGGCATCCGCTCGCTGAAAATCCGCCACAACAATGTGCTGGGCTATTACATCGAGGTGACGGCCAACCACCATTCGATCATGACCGGAAGCGACGGCGCCAAGGCGCGCTTCATCCACCGCCAGACCATGGCCAATGCCATGCGTTTCACCACGACCGAACTTGCCGAACTCGAGACCAAGATCGCCAATGCCGCCGACCGGGCGCTGAGCATCGAGCTTGCCGCTTTCGACACGCTGACGACAGAGGCGGTCGCCGAGGCGCAGAAGATCCGCGCCGGCGCCGATGCGCTTGCCGTACTCGACGTGTCGGCGGCGCTCGCGCTGTTGTCGGAGAGTGAAGCCTGGTGCCGGCCGCTGGTCGATTCCAGCCTCGCCTTCGATATCTCGGGCGGACGCCATCCGGTGGTGGAACAGGCGCTGCGGCGCTCGGGCGAAGGGCCGTTCGTCGCCAATGATTGCGATCTGTCGCCGCAAGACGGGGCCAAGGCCGGCGCGATCTGGCTGCTCACCGGTCCGAATATGGGCGGTAAGTCGACCTTCCTGCGGCAAAACGCACTGATCGCCATCCTCGCCCAAACCGGTTCCTTCGTGCCGGCGACATCGGCCCATATCGGCGTCGTCGACCGGTTGTTCTCGCGCGTCGGCGCCTCGGACGATCTGGCGCGTGGCCGCTCCACCTTTATGGTCGAGATGGTCGAGACGGCGGCGATCCTCAACCAGGCCGGTGAGCGGGCGCTGGTGATCCTCGACGAAATCGGCCGCGGCACCGCCACTTTCGATGGCCTGTCGATCGCCTGGGCGGCGGTCGAGTATCTGCACGAGAAGAACCGCTGCCGGGCGATCTTTGCCACCCATTTCCACGAGATGACGGCGCTGTCCGGCAAACTGCCGCGCCTTTCCAACGTCACCATGCGGGTCAAGGAATGGGAAGGCGACGTCGTCTTCCTGCACGAGGTCGGCAAGGGTGCCGCCGATCGCTCCTATGGCGTTCAGGTCGCTCGCCTTGCCGGTCTGCCGGAAGCGGTGGTCGGCCGCGCCAAAGAGGTGCTGCATCAGCTCGAGGAAGGCGATGTCTCCGGCAAGGCCAACCGACTGGTCGACGATCTGCCGCTGTTTTCGGTGGCAATGAAGCGGGAAGCGGCAAAGCCTGCGAAGAGCGACGCATTGGGCGCAGCGCTGGGTGAGATCAATCCAGACGAGATGACGCCGCGCGAGGCGCTGGAAGCGCTCTACCGGCTGAAGGGGCTGGCGGGGAAAACCTAGCCCGATTTCGGCCTTGACCATTGTACCGATTGGTACAATGCTCGCCATCGCCTTTGCCGATGGGAGAATGACATGAGCCGTCCGCCGCTGCCGCCCTTCACCGCCGAGACCGCCGCGCAGAAGGCTCGGCTTGCCGAAGACGCCTGGAACAGCCGCGATCCCGAACGGGTTTCGCTCGCCTATACGCAGGACAGCACCTGGCGCAACCGCGCCGAGTTCGTCTCGGGCAGAAATGAGATCGTCTCCTTCCTCACGCGCAAATGGGCTCGCGAGCTCGACTACCGCCTGATCAAGGAGGTCTGGACCTGGAACGACAACCGCATCGCGGTGCGCTTTGCCTATGAATGGCGCGACGACAGTGGCCACTGGTTCCGCTCCTATGGCAATGAGAATTGGGAATTCGACGCGGCTGGGCTGATGCGTAGGCGCGTCGCCAGCATCAACGACCTGCCGATCGCCGAGGGTGAGCGCAAATATCACTGGCCGCTCGGCCGCCGGCCGGACGACCATCCCGGCCTGTCCGAACTCGGACTTTAGAATATGATCCCTAGAGCTGTGTCGCGGTTTTCGGCAAAGATCATGCTCAAGCGGAAAAACTAGCGCATGCGCAGGATCGCGCCCGATCGCGCCGATTTGCTCTCCATCATCGGCGAGGTTTTCCGCGAACACGGCTATGAAGGGGCGAGCCTGGCGCGGATCGGTGCGGCGACCGGCCTAGGCAAAGGCAGCCTTTACCACTTCTTCCCCGGCGGCAAGGAAGAGATGGCGGCGGCTGTCATTGCCCATATAGATGGCTGGTTCGAGGAGAATGTCTTCGTGCCGTTGCAGGACAGGGCCGACCCTCGTACGGGCATCGATCGGATGTTCGAAGCGACGGAGAGCTATTTCCGGTCGGGGCGCCGGGTGTGCCTGATCGGCGCCTTCGCGCTGGACGAATCCCGCGACCTCTTCGCCATTGCGATCAAAAGCTATTTCGGCCGCTGGGTGGCGCATCTTGCCGAAGCGCTGACCCGAAGCGGGCACAGCGCTGGCAGGGCGGACGAACTCGCCGAAGAAGCGGTCGGCGCCATCCAGGGCGCGCTCACGCTGGCACGCGCCTTCGACGACACGGCAGTGTTTTCCCGCGCCCTGCAACGAGCGCGGGCGGCGCTGGAAACCACCTAGCCAATTGCATGGGCGTCTGGCATTCAGAATGCGAGTTGTTCATTGCCACCTCCTAGGCCCATCCATAACGAAATTGGGAAGGCAAATGGCGCGATCTCATGAAGCATTGCCGTGAGGATACTGCCCCACATGATTTGGACTCCGCACGAGGTCGTCAAGACTGAATTGCAACCTGGAGAAACCGTGCGCTGGACTGGATCTCCATCCTTTATGGGTATGCTTCGGACCCAGTTATTTCCGATTATTTTTGCCATCGCCTTGACCTGTTTCTGTACTCCACTCCTCCTCAGCGCTCTAAGCGAACCATTCCTTAAGCACATTGGGTGGAATTCACTCTCGCTGATCACGTGGTTTGTCGCTATTGGCTTTGGACTATGCCTGCTCGGCAATGCCGTCTGGAATACTTTGGCTGTATGGCGAACGGTCTACGCCGTGACCGACCGTCGAATCCTTATCATCAGCGATTTGTGGTGGCGGCATGTCCTTGCCGTGGCCCCTAATGCCATAAACACCATTGAGCGAAACGAACGCTCGAACGGTAGAGGATCGATTACCTTTCGCCGGGAAACGGTTGATACGGGCGACGAACCAACCACAACCACAGTGAGCTTTGTCGGTGTCCGCGATGTGCGAAACGCAGCGCGCGAGATCGAAAACCTACGACTGGGCAGCAAGTAGACGGCCAGTCTGACCAACCGCAATCAATTCAGATCATCTCCAGCCCGCGCTTGCGCGTCGGCGGTGGAAAGGCGCGGTCGAGTTCGGCGAGGTCTTCGGCCGTCAGCCTGATATCGTGCGCGGCGACATTCTGGCGGACGTGCTCCTGGCTGCTGGCCTTCGGGATGGCGATGACACCGGGCTGCGCCATCACCCAGGCAAGCGCGATCTGTGCTGCCGTGGCGTTGTGGCGGGCGGCGATGGTTTCCAGCCTAGAATTGCGCGCCAGCGCGCCCTGCTCGACCGGCGAATAGGCCATCAGCGGGATGCCGCGCTGCCGGCTCCACGGTACGAGATCGAATTCGGGGCCGCGCCGCGACAGATTGTAGAGTACCTGGTTGGTCTGGACATGATCGCCAGACGACAGACCGGTCAGTTCCTCCATTTCGTCGGTGTCGAAATTGCTGACGCCCCAGTGACGGATCTTGCCGGCCTTCTTCAACGCCTCGAAAGCGTCGACCGTTTCGCCTAGAGGCACACTGCCCGGCCAATGTAGGAGATAGAGATCGATGCGGTCGGTGCGCAGGCGCTTCAAGCTGTTTTCGCAGGCCCGCGCCACGCCGGTGCGCGAGGCATTGGACGGCAATACCTTGGAGACAAGAAAGAGTTCGTCGCGGCGCCCGGCAATGGCTTCCGCCACCACCTCCTCGGCGCCGCCGCTGGCATACATTTCAGCGGTGTCGATCAACGTCATGCCGAGGTCCAGCCCGAGCTTCAGGGCATTGACCTCCCCGGCGCGGCGGCGGGAATCTTCGCCCATCTTCCATGTGCCCTGTCCCAGCACCTGGACGGCCTCGCCCGAAGGCAGCGTGGTGGCTCTTATCGTCGATGGCATGTGGGCTCCTGGCGCCGTGTAATCGATGTGAATGGCATCACAACCACGGAGAGAAATCCAGAATGGATCTCTCCGGCATGGCCGTTGCTGCCTTACTTCGCCGGATGGGCGGCGAGCCAGGCCTGCATCTTGGCGATCTCGGCTTCCTGCGCGGCGATGACATCTTCGGCCAGCTTGCGGATTTCGGGATCCTTGCCATTGGCGAGTTCCACCTTGGCCATGTCGATCGCGCCCCGATGATGCGGGATCATGCCGCGCACGAAATCGACATCGGCATTGCCGGAATATTCGATCATCATGTCGGTGTGCATCTTGTCCATCGCCGCCTTGTAGCCGTCGGTCGAAGGACCTTGCGCGCCCATCGCGCCCATGTCGTGTTTCATCTCTTCGGATTGCGCCGGGACGCTTTCGAGGAAAACGGCAAGCAGCATTCCCGCCGCCATCATCAAAAGCACGATTTTCTTAGCCAAGGTCATCCATGATCTCCTGTTGATTGAAATTCGTATCTGGGGGCTTTGCTCAGAGTTTCAACGTCCGCAGCCGCAATGCGTTGGCGATCACCGAAACCGAAGACAGGCTCATGGCCGCCGCCGCCAGCATCGGCGACAAAAGCGTGCCGGTGAGCGGATAGAGCACGCCGGCAGCAACCGGCACGCCAAGCACATTGTAGAGGAAGGCGAAAAACAGATTCTGGCGGATGTTGCGGATCGTCCCCTGCGCGAGCGTTCGCGCCCTGACGATGCCGTTGAGATCGCCCTTGACCAGCGTAATGCCGGCGCTCTCGACAGCGACATCGGCGCCGGTGCCCATGGCGATGCCGACATCGGCGCTGGCCAGGGCCGGCGCATCGTTGACGCCGTCGCCGGCCATGGCGATTCCGGCTTTCGCACGCAACTCCTCGACAAGGGCTGCCTTTTGTTCCGGCAGCAGGCCGGCGCGCACCTCGTCGATACCAAGGCTTTTGGCGATGGCGCGCGCCGTGCGCTCGTTGTCGCCGGTCGCCATGATGATCCGCAAGCCTCTATCGTGCAGCGCCCTGATCGCCTCGGCTGTCGTTGCCTTGACCGGATCGGCGACCGCGACAATGCCGGCCAGTTTTTTGTCCACCGCAACGAACATCGCCGTCTTGCCTTCTGCCTGCAGCGCCTCGGCCCTGGCCGACAGGGAAGCGGTGTCGATGCCGACATCGGCCATCATGGCGGCGTTGCCGAGCGAAACCTTCCTGCCAGACACCGTGCCGGATACGCCCTTGCCGGTGACGGCGTCGAAGCCGCTGGCCTCGACGAGCGTCAGGCCGCGTACGTCGGCGCCGCCGACAATGGCCTCGGCCAGCGGATGCTCCGAGCCTTTTTCCAGGCCGGCGGCGAGCGCCAGCAATTCATTCTCGGACAGGCCTTCGGCAGCGACGACATCGGTCAAGCGAGGCTTGCCTTCGGTCAAGGTGCCGGTCTTGTCGACGATCAACGTGTCGACCGAAGCGAAGCGCTCGAGCGCGGCCGCGTCCTTGATCAGCACGCCCGCGTGCGCCCCGCGCCCGGTGGCGGTCATGATCGACATCGGCGTCGCCAGGCCGAGCGCGCAGGGGCAGGCGATGATCAGCACCGAGACCGCCGAGACGATGGCAAAGATCAAGCTGGGTTCGGGACCGAGGATCGCCCAGGCGGCAAAGGCCGCGAGCGCGACCAGCACGACGGCCGGCACGAAGTAGAAGGAGACGCGATCGGCCAGACCTTGAATCGGCGCGCGCGAACGCTGCGCCTTTGCGACCAGCTCGACGATGCGCGAAAGCGTCGTTTCGGAGCCGACCTTTTCGGCGCGCATGATCAGCGAACCGTTCTTGTTGAGCGTGCCGCCGGTCAAGGCATCGCCTTTCGTTTTTTCGACCGGCAGCGGCTCGCCCGAGATCATCGATTCGTCGATGGAGGAACGGCCTTCCGTTACAATGCCGTCGACCGGCACGGCGTCGCCCGGACGGAGGCGCAGGTGGTCGCCGGTCTTGACCGCATCGAGCGGCACGTCGGTCTCGGAGCCGTCCTCCCCGATCAGCCGTGCCGTCTTCGGCGCCAGGTCGAGCAGCGCACGGATGGCCGAGCCGGTCTTCTCGCGCGCCCGCAATTCGAGCACCTGACCGAGAAATACCAGCGCGACGATAACGGCGGCTGCCTCGAAATAGACCGGCACTGTGCCGCCATGACCGCGGAACTGATGCGGAAAGATGTCCGGAAACAGTGCGGCGACGACGCTGTAGAGGTAGGCCGCACCCACACCCAGCGAAATCAGCGTCCACATGTTGGGGCTGCGGTTGACCAGCGACTCCCAGCCGCGGTGGAAGAAGGGGAAGGCCGCCCACAGCACCACCGGGCTGGCCAGCGCCAATTCCAGCCAGACCATCGTTCGCCCGTCGACAAACGCCTGGAACGTCAGGCCGAGCATCGGCGCCATGGCAACGATCAGCAGCGGCAGGGACAGCACCGCGCTGACCCAGAACCGTCTGGTGAAGTCTACCAGTTCGGGGTTCGGGCCCTCATCGCCAGTGGGAACGCCCATCGGCTCAAGCGCCATGCCGCAGATCGGGCAGGAGCCGGGCTTGTCTCTTATCACTTCGGGGTGCATCGGGCAGGTGTATTGAGTGCCTTTCGGCACTGGCGACGGCGTCGGCCTATCGCCGAGATAGTTTTGCGGCTCGGCCTCGAACTTCGCCCGGCAGCCGGCCGAGCAGAAATAGAAACCCTGGCCTTCGTGGCGGAAAAAATGCCTGGCGGTAGCGCGGTCGACACTCATGCCACAGACGGGGTCGGTGGCGGTCAGGTATTTTTCGGGCCCGGCGACGAATTTCGTACGGCAACCCTCGCTGCAGAAGTGAAAGAGACGGCCGCCATGCTCGGCCGTCGGCTTGCCCGCGGCCGGATCGACGCTCATGCCGCACACCGGATCGCGCACCACGGCTTCGGCGGCCGGCTCAGCAGCCTTTGCCGCACAACAGCTGCCATCGGCCGCGTGGTGGTGATGCTCGGAATGCGCCATCGAAAAATGCCTTATATCTGTCTGGGTGAGGAGGTAGTGCTTCCAGTAACTGGAAGGTCAAGGGGCGATTTCGACTTTTCGATCATGGCCGTCATCGCGCACATCAAAGGGAAAATCGCTTACGCGACTTTGTTCCCATGCTATGGACGCGCGTCCCACTGCATCGATCCCACCCAAATGAAATGCCTGATTATCAATCTCGATCGGTCCCGCGATCGCCTAGCCCATGTAACGGCGGAGTTCGCCCGCATCGGCACCGCCTTCGAGCGGGTCGCCGCCATCGATGCGCGAGATCGGCCGGATCTGGCCGAAATGCCGCAGGGCAAGAAGCATTTGCGTCTGGCCGACGCCGAGATTGCCTGCCTGCTCAGCCACCAACAGTGTTGGTCGATGATCGCGACAGGTGAGGATGCTTACGCGGCGATTTTCGAGGACGATGTCGTTTTCCCGGACAAAGCCGGTGCTTTGCTTGCCGATGCGGGCTGGATTCCCGCCGATGCGGACATCGTCAAGTTGGAAACGTTCTTCAACCGGACCGTAATTTCACGCAAGCAAGTCGCCTGCGGCCACGGTTTTTCTGCGAGCAGACTGCACGGGCTCCATATCGGTACGGCGGGATACATCCTGTCCAGACAGGCCGCGCAGGACCTTCTTGCGGCAACGAAGGAGATCAGCATTCCCGTCGATCACCTCATCTTCAATCCGCGTTTTGCGACCTCGTCCGACAAGGTCATTTACCAACTCGTCCCGGCATTGTGCCTGCAGGCACAATTCCTCGGCGACAGTCCGGTGAGATTGCCAAGCCTGCTCAAGCAGGAGCGAACAGAGGAATGGGTGGCAAGCGGGATAGGCAAACAGCGCCAGAAGCCAATCACCGCCAAGGTAAGGATCGAGGCCAGGCGGTTGACGCGGCAGATCGCCGATCTCTTCCGGCTCCGGCGCGAGATGATCATCCCTTTCTGGTATCGCGGCCGACGCGTCCGTCCGCCCCATACACAGCGCCGTGAAAACGCGCTATAGACGCCGCGCAAAGGCGAGGCCCACCGGCAATCCATGGCAAAAATCTCCCTCAAGCTCGACGCGCTGATCGACAGCGAGGCTTTGCGCCGCGACATGACGGCGCTGATCTCGGCGGCCAGCGGCATCGAGCCCGGCGCGCGCGTCGGTGCGCTCCGGCTGCTGAAGGATCGGCTGACCGAGGGCCGCAAGGTTGCCGAGCGCATGCTGATGGACGATGGCAGCGGCACGGCCTGCGCCGCCCGGCTGTCGCATCTGATGGACGAGATCATCCGCGCCCTCTACGAGTTCGCCGCGACCCACGTCTACCGGGTGAAAAGCCCCTCGACCGCAGAGCGCATGGCGGTCGTTGCCGTCGGCGGCTATGGCCGCGGCACGCTGGCGCCGGGCTCCGACATCGACCTGTTGTTCCTGCTGCCCTACAAGCAGACGCCGTGGGGCGAACAGATCGTCGAATATATGCTCTATATGCTGTGGGACCTCGGGTTGAAGGTTGGCCACGCCACCCGCAACATCGACGAGTGTCTCAGGCTGTCGCGCAGCGATATCACCATCCGCACCACGATCCTGGAAGCGCGGTTCCTGTGGGGCGAACAGAAGCTCTTCGACGAATTGCTCACCCGCTTCGACCATGAAGTGGTGCGCACCACCGGACCGGAATATGTGCAGGCCAAGCTCGCCGAACGCGACGATCGCCATGCCAAGGCCGGCGAAAGCCGCTATCTGGTCGAGCCCAACGTCAAGGACGGCAAGGGCGGCCTGCGCGATTTGCAGACGCTGTTCTGGATCGCCAAGTATTTTTATCGCGTGCGCACCGGCGAGGAATTGGTCGACAAGGCTGTGTTCACCGAGGCCGAATACCGGGAATTCCTCAAGGCCGAGGATTTCCTCTGGGCGGTGCGCTGCCACATGCATTTCCTCACCGGCAAGGCCGAGGAACGGCTGCATTTCGACATCCAGCGCGAGATTGCCGAACGTCTCGGCTACACCACCCATCCCGGTCTGTCGGCGGTCGAGCGCTTCATGAAGCATTACTTCCTCGTCGCCAAGGATGTCGGCGACCTCACCCGCATCTTCTGCGCCGCGCTCGAGGAAGAGCAGGCCAAGCATGTGCCCGGCTTCAACCGCATCTTCCTCACCTTCCAGCGCCGCAAGCGCAAGCTGGCAGGCACGTCGGACTTCATTGTCGACAATCACCGCATCAACGTCGCCGACGACAGCGTGTTCGAGCGCGACCCGGTCAATCTGCTCAGGCTGTTCTGGTTCGCCGACAAGCACGGGCTGGAGTTCCATCCCGATGCGCTGAAGCTGCTCACCCGCTCGCTCGGTCTGGTCAACAAGTCGCTGCGGCGCGACGAGGAGGCCAACCGGCTGTTCCTCGACATCCTGACCTCGGACCGCAATGCCGAGCTTAATTTGCGGCGCATGAACGAGGCCGGCCTGCTCGGCAGGCTGATCCCCGATTTCGGCAGAATAGTCGCCATGATGCAGTTCTCGATGTACCACCACTATACGGTGGACGAGCACCTGATCCGCTGCATCGGCGTCTTGGCCGAGATCGAGCGCGGCGACGGCGAAAAGGTGCATCCGCTCTCGCACACGCTGATGCCGGGGCTAGAGAAGAGCCGCGAGGCGCTCTATGTCGCGGTGCTGCTGCACGACATCGCCAAGGGCCGGCCGGAGGATCACTCAGAGGCCGGCGCCCGGATCGCGCGCCGCATCTGCCCGCATATGGGGCTGTCGGCGGCCGACACCGAGACAGTCGCCTGGCTGGTCGAGAACCATCTCGTGATGTCGATGACGGCGCAGACGCGCGACCTCAACGACCGCAAGACGATCGAGGATTTCGCCTCGATCGTGCAATCGGTCGAGCGGCTGAAAATGCTGTTGATCCTGACCGTCTGCGACATCAGGGGTGTCGGGCCGGGCGTGTGGAACGGCTGGAAGGGCCAGCTCCTGCGCACGCTCTACTACGAGACCGAACTGCTTTTGACCGGCGGCTTCTCGGAAGTGTCGCGCGCCAAGCGGACGGCGGCGGCGCGCGAGCGGCTAGCCGAGGCGCTAGCCGATTGGCCGGACAAGGCCCGCAAGCGCTATGTCGGCCTGCATTACGAGAACTATCTGCTGACGGTCGACCTCCCCGATCAGCTGCGTCATGCCGAATTCATCCGCGAAGCCGACGCGGCAGGCAAGAAGCTCGCCACCGTGGTCAGGACGCACCAATTCGAGGCGGTGACCGAGATCACCGTGCTGGCGCAGGATCATCCGCGCCTGCTTTCGGTTATTGCCGGCGCCTGTGCCGGCGCCGGCGGCAACATCGTCGACGCGCAGATTTTCACCACGTCCGACGGCCGCGCGCTGGACATCATCCTGATCTCACGGGAATTCGACCGCGATGAGGATGAGCGCCGTCGCGCCCAGCGCGTCGGCCGGCTGATCGAGGACGTGCTGTCGGGCAAGAGCTGGCTGCCGGAGATGATCGAGAAGCGCACCCGGCCGCGGCGCGGCGCCAAGGTGTTCAAGATTCCGCCGCGCGCCGAAATCCGCAACACGCTGTCGAACCGGTTTTCGGTGATCGAGGTCGAGGGCCTGGACCGGCCTGGGCTGTTGTCGGAAATCACCAGTGCGTTGTCCGATCTCTCGCTCGACATCGCCTCGGCTCACATCACCACCTTCGGCGAGAAGGTGATCGACACTTTCTATGTCACCGACCTTACGGGGCAGAAGATCGACAACCCGGCACGCACCGCCACCATCCACGCCAGGCTGATCGCGGCGCTTGGAGGCGTTGTCCCAGAGCGCGGCGGCAAGGACAAGGCGGCGGCCGAGTGACCATCACTTTGTCCCAATCACCCCCTTTGTCCCAATCATCCCCTTTGTCCCAATCATCCAGGCAATCTCCCCGCGCATGAGCCTCGTCAAGAAATTCGCCACGGTTGCGTCCGGCACGCTGATGAGCCGCGCCCTTGGCTTTGGCCGCGAGATGCTGATGGCTGCCGCACTCGGCACCGGGCCGGTGGCGGACGCCTTCAACGCCGCCTTCCAGTTTCCAAACACGTTTCGCCGGCTGTTTGCCGAAGGCGCCTTCAACGCCGCCTTCGTGCCGCTGTTTGCCAAGGAGATCGAGACCCACGGCACCGACGGCGCCAAGCGCTTTTCGGAGGAAGTGTTCGGCGTCCTGTTCACCGCACTTCTGGCGCTGACCATCGTCATGGAATTGGCGATGCCGCTGATCGTGCGCTATCTCGTGGCGCCGGGTTTTGCCGACACGCCGGGCAAATTCGAGACGACCGTCCTGCTGGCGACGATCATGTTCCCGTATCTCATCTGCATGTCGCTCGCAGCGATGATGGCCGGCATGCTGAATTCGCTGCGCCGCTATTTCGCGGCTGCCGTGGCGCCGGCTTTCCTCAACATCATCCTGATCAGCGTGCTCGGCTACGCCTGGTACCACGGCATGGATGCCCGTGAGGTCGGTTTCAGCCTGTCCTGGGGCGTGCTGGCGGCGGGGCTGGTGCAGCTTGCCATCGTCTGGGTGGCGGTGCGCAATGCCGGCATCGCCATCGGCTTTCGCCGGCCGAAGATGACGCCCAACGTCAAGCGCCTGCTGATCCTGGCGCTGCCGGCGGCGATCACCGGCGGCATCACCCAGATCAACCAGCTGATCGGCACGGCGATCGCGTCGGCGCAGGACAGCGCCGTGTCCTCGCTTGCTTACGCCGACCGCATCTACCAGCTGCCGCTCGGCGTCGTCGGCGTCGCGGTGGCCATCGTGCTGTTGCCGGAGCTGTCGCGGGCGCTGAAATCGGGCAATCTGGTCGAGGCGGCCAATCTGCAGAACCGCTCGGTCGAGTTCACCCTGTTCATGACCTTGCCGGCGGCGGCGGCACTGTGGGTGATGGCGGAGCCGATCGTGCGGCTGGTCTATGAGCGCGGCGCCTTCGCCGCCAACGGCTCGACGCCGACAGTGGCCGCAATCCTGGCGATCTTTGGCCTCGGCCTGCCGGCCTTCGTGCTGATCAAGGCTTTCACTCCCGGCTATTTCGCCCGCGAGGACACGCGCACGCCGATGATGTTCGCCGCCATCTCGGTCGGCGTGAACGTGATCACCGCGCTGACGCTGTTCCCGAAAATGGGCGCGCCCGGCATTGCGGTGGCCTCGGCCGTCGCCGGCTGGGTCAACGCGGTGATGCTGCTTGCGGTGCTGATCCGACGTGGCCATTGGGGCCGCGACGTGCCGCTGTTGAAGCGCATTCCGCGTCTTGTGCTGTCGGCGGCGGTGATGGCGACAGCACTCTATTTCGCCGAGCATTGGCTGGCCGTCAGGCTCGGCCCCGGCTCGCCACTGGTGATCAAGGCCGTGACGCTTCTCTCATTGGTGGCCGGCGGGGCGCTGCTCTACTTCGTCACGGCTTTCGCCACCGGCGGCGCCGATTTCGGAATGATCCGGCGCAATGTGAAACGCGGCTCGAGCAAGGCAGCGGCGCCAGCGCCAAACGCCGATCTGGACGAATAGTCCGGGCGAGCTAACAGCAACACCGGTCTTGATCCTCTCCGCCCCTTCGTCCATAAGCGCGCCGTCGCAAGACTTTCGCCGCGCGTGGTTTCCAGCCGCGTGATTGGCTCCGAAAAGTCTGCAACTTTTCGGAATCACGCTTATACGGCCCTCCACAAGCCATGAGGAACCCATGACCGCCTTCAAACAGCTCGTCTTTTCCGGGGTACAGCCGACCGGCAATCTGCATCTCGGCAACTATCTCGGCGCCATCAAGAAATTCGTCGCCCTGCAGGAAACGTCCGACTGCATCTATTGCGTCGTCGACCTGCATTCGCTGACGGCACAACTCGTCCATGACGACCTCGCCGACCAGACCCGCTCGATCACCGCCGCCTTCCTTGCCTCCGGCATCGACCCGAAGAAGCACATCGTCTTCAACCAGTCGCGGGTGATGCAGCATGCCGAGCTTGCCTGGATCTTCAACTGCGTGGCGCGCATCGGCTGGATGAACAAGATGACGCAGTTCAAGGACAAGGCCGGCAAGGACCGCGAAAATGCCTCGCTGGGCCTGCTAGCCTATCCCTCACTGATGGCGGCCGACATCCTGCTCTACCGCGCCACCCATGTGCCGGTGGGCGAGGATCAAAAGCAACATCTGGAGCTGACCCGCGACATCGCGCAAAAGTTCAACAATGACTTTTCGAGCCGCATCGCCAGTCTTGGCGTCGGCGTCGAGATGCAGGTTGGCGAAGAGACGGTAAACGGGTTCTTCCCGATCACCGAACCGGTGATCGGCGGGCCGGCGGCGCGCATCATGAGCCTGCGCGAGGGCTCCAAGAAGATGTCGAAGTCGGACCCGTCGGATCTGTCCCGCATCAATTTGACCGACGATGCCGACACCATCTCGAAGAAGATCCGCAAGGCCAAGACCGACCCGGAAGCGTTGCCAAGCGAAGTCGACGGCCTGGAAAGCCGCCCGGAAGCGGAAAACCTGGTCGGCATCTATGCAGGGCTGGCCGAGATGTCGAAGGCGGACGTGCTGAAGGAATTCGGCGGCCAGCAGTTTTCCGTGTTCAAGCCGGCGCTCGCCGACCTTGCTGTGGAAAAACTGGCGCCGATCGCCGGCGAGATGCGCCGTATCGAGGGCGACCGCGCCTATGTCGACGCGGTGCTGAGAGACGGCGGCGAACGCGCCGGCGCGCTGGCTGAGACCACGATGAAGACGGTACGCGACATTATAGGCCTGTTGCAGGGCTGATCCTACCGTCAGTGCACCGCACCATTCTGGCCCAAGGCCGGCGGCTTGCCGCCGGTCTGTCGCGGTGGCAGATTGCGGCCGAAAACATCGAGTAGATAGACATGGTCTCCAAACGCCTCAGTCGCGAAGCCGGCCATCGCAGGAAATTCCTGACGATCATCGACGACACGCCGGAGTGCGAGCGCGCCGTCGCCTACGCCTCCAAGCGGGCGCAGAGCACCAGCGGCACGCTGGTGCTGCTCTACATCATCACACCGGACGACTTTCAGCACTGGCTGGGCGTCGAGAAGATCATGCGCGAGGAAGCCAATGCCACGGCACGCGCGGCACTCGACGGCTACGCCAACAAGGTGCGCCAGAAGCTCGGCATCGAGCCCGAGATGGTGGTGCGCGAAGGCAAGCCGACCGAGGAGATCCACAAGCTGATCGAGGAAGACCAGGACATCGCCATCCTGGTGCTGGCGGCAGGTGCCGGCAAGGAAGGACCCGGGCCGCTGGTCGGGGCTGTTGCCGGCAAGGGCGCCGCCTTCCCTATTCCGGTCACAGTGGTGCCGCAGAACCTGTCTGACGAGGAGATCGACAGCCTCGCATAGAGAGTGATGCCGGAAGTGTGAAGCGGTTTCGGATAACATCACGATCCTGGATTTATAGCCCGCGCGGGATTCATTCCCAGCCAGCAAAAACATTCCGCCAGCCAGCCGTTTTGAGCGACGCGTTTCGCTTGAATGTCCAGCCGATTGAGCCTATTTAGAACTATTCCAAACTAGCTGCCCGACTGGGCACGGAGACGGCCATGTTCATCCAGACCGAATCGACGCCGAACCCGGCAACGCTGAAGTTCCTGCCCGGCAAGGAAGTCCTTGTTGAAGGCACCGCCGATTTCCGCGACGCCGACAGTGCAGCCAGCGCCTCGCCGCTGGCCGGCCGGCTGTTCGAGATCCCCGGCGTGACCGGCGTCTTCTTCGGCTATGACTTCATCACCGTGACCAAGGACGGCCCGGACTGGCAGCACCTGAAGCCGGCGATCCTGGGCGCCATCATGGAGCATTTCATGTCGGGCGCGCCCGTCATGGTCAATGCCGGCCCCGCCGCCGAGACCAGCCAGACCGGCGAATTCTACGACAAGGCGGATGAGCAACTGGTCATCACCATCAAGGAACTGCTCGACACCAGGGTGCGCCCGGCGGTTGCCCAGGATGGCGGCGACATCACCTTCCGCGGCTTCGAGAACGGCACCGTGTTCCTGCACATGAAGGGCGCCTGCGCCGGCTGCCCGTCCTCGACGGCGACGCTGAAGCACGGCATCCAGAACCTGCTCCGCCACTTCGTGCCGGAAGTACAGCAGGTCGAGCAGGTCTCCTAAGACCCCTTCACGCATTCGAGCGAGCAACAAAAAACCGGGCCAGATTGCCCGGTTTTCTGTTTTGGACGTCCGTTGTTGCCTAGACGGTCCGCGTACGAAGGGTAACGCCTATTTTGACCATGGTCTTCCCGAAAACCGGTTCCACTTTTCGCTTTCGTGGACCTCGGTTCCGGATCATGGTCCTACATCACGATGACCTTGGCGCCGACCGACGTGCGGTCGTAGAGGTCGATGATGTCCTGGTTCATCAGCCGGATGCAGCCTGACGACATCGCCTTGCCGATCGAATTCCATTCCGGACTGCCGTGCAGGCGGTAGCCCATGTCGCCGCCCTTGTTGAACAGATACATGGCGCGCGCGCCGAGCGGGTTCTTCAAGCCCGGCTCCATGCCGCTCGCGAACTTCGCTAGCTCCGGCTGGCGCTGGATCATCTGCCGCGGCGGCGTCCAGGTCGGCCATTCGCGCTTCAGCGCGATATGGGCGGTGCCGTGCCATTCAAAGCCTTCGCGGCCGACGCCGATGCCGTAGCGGATCGCCCGGCCGTCGCCTTCGACGAAGTAGAGAAACTTGTTCTGGGTATCGACGACGATGGTGCCCGGCTTTTCCGATGTGTCGTAGTTCACCTCTTGCCGGTGGTACTTCAGCGGCACCCTCTCGATCGGGATGCGCGGCAGTTGGTAGCCTGCATCGTTCACCGAACCGTAGTTGTTGGTGAACAGCTGCGAGCCGATCGTGCTGCAACCCGAGATCGCGGCCGACAACGCAAGTGCGGCGACGATTGCAAATGACTTCATGCGCATGAAATGGTCCGATGCCCCACCAAGATGTCGCGACACGTTACGGCCGCTTTTCCTGAAATCATTCATGCTGGCATTTGCTTTGCTTGCCAAGCGCGCGATGCCTATATGCAGGAGCTTACGTGCCGGTAAGCCGGCAACTATGGCATTTCGGCAACAGGACTCACGGGATTGTGAAGGAAAAACAATGGTCGGTCCTGTCGGATAGCCTAGAATCAGGGAACCACATCGAGGAATCACAATGAATGTAGGCGATGCCGCGGCGCGGTCCGGCCTGCCGGCCAAGACCATCCGCTACTATGAAGAGATCGGCCTGATCGCCCCGGCGCGCGCCGGCAATGGCTATCGCGATTATTCCAGCGACGACATCCATCGGCTAGCCTTCCTGCGCCGCGCTCGCAACCTCGGCTTTTCAATCGACGATTGCCGCCAGCTGATGGCGCTCTACCGGGACCGCAGCCGCGCCAGCCACGATGTGCGCGAGATTGCCGCCGCCCATGTCAGCGCCATCGAGGAAAAGGTGCGCGAGCTGCAGTCGATGCGCACGACCTTGCAGAAGCTGATCCATGCCTGCCATGGTGACGACCGGCCGGACTGCCCGATTTTGGATGATATTGCGGGGGCTGCGCTGCTCGAGAACAGGCCGGCTTCGGCCATATAGGTAGTATCTCGACTGACTAAAATACGGGAACGTCCAAGGGACAAGAACGGAACCAAAGCGGTTACATCAGACCTTTGCGTTCCCGGCGCAAGACTTTAGTCCGGCCGCCTTATAGCTAAGAACGGAAGTTGATCGGCGGACGCAGGGGCGTTCCGGAGCAATACCAGACCGCGCCGATACAGATATGGTGCGATCGCGGAAGGCGCTCGGATCAAGTCGTAGCCTCAGTTCTGTCAACCGTATAATCGCCGCCATTCCCCTACGGCTGGGTAGCGCTCGTGAGCAGTGGGTCATCTAGCTCTGCCTTTGTCTTCAGGACGGCATCAACGAGGGAACCGAACTCCTCGCCGCTGAATGTGCAACTATCCTGGACCGCTCCCATATGGCTGAGGCGGAAGCGTACGAATTTCCGGTTTTCGGCTGGGATGCGCTTCACCAGAAACATGAATGAATAGGGACCCGCGATCGCTGAGTACCGGCGCAACTCTTCGGTCGCCGGGAAAAGCCGGTTGATTGAATCCCAAAAACCCCATGGTGTCTCCCCTCGTGCCAAGGACCGTGCTTCTTATCATTGCGAGAGAAAATTCGCCTATGGGTTTGTCAACCATACGCTCGCCATGGCACAGGCGATTATCCGGTTGACAAACCCAAACTGATTACGTAGGGTAAGGGCATATGAGATTTCCATGTCCGTTCTGTCCCGCCCCGAGTTCCACGACGAAGCCAAGGCTTTCGAGCATGTGGAAGGCATCTTGTGGCCGAATGGCCCGGTCTGCCCCAAGTGCGGCTCTGTTGATCGCCACTATTCGTTGAAGGGCGTTCGCACCAAGCCGTCCAAAAAGAACCCCAACGGCGTCGAGCGTCATGGCCTGTACAAGTGCAGCGCCTGCCGCTCGCAATTCACCGTCCGCATGGGTTCGATCTTTGAGGAAAGCCATATGCCGCTGACCAAGTGGCTTCAGGCAATCCACCTTATGTGCGCCTCAAAGAAGGGCATCAGCGCTCACCAGATGCACCGCATACTCGAATGCAAGTATGAGACCGCGTGGTTTCTGTGCCACCGCATTCGCCTTGCAATGGCGTCTGGCGACTTCTCGCCGCTTGGTGGCAACGGCAAGACCGTAGAAGTTGACGAGACCTACATTGGCCGCCTCGCTGGCGCTCCCGTCAAGCGTGGCGGCGGCGCTCACAAGAACACGGTCGTTGCGCTGGTAGAGCGTGGTGGCCGCGCCCGTTCCTTCCACGTCGATACGGCCCGCATGGGCAACGTCATGCCGATCGTTCGAGCCAACATCGCTCGCGAGAGCGCATTGACGAGCGACGAGAGCGGCATCTATCGTCGTGCCAGCCAGGATTTCGCCTCTCACGATGTCGTCACGCATTCCAACGATGAATACGTTCGCTACGAAGGCGAGAAGACCATCCACACCAATACCGTGGAAGGCTTCTATTCGATTTTCACGCGCGGCATGAAGGGCGTCTATCAGCATTGCGGCGAACACCATCTGCACCGCTGCCTCGCTGAATTCGATTTCCGCTACTCAAACCGCATCGCGCTTGGCGTCGATGACGGCACCCGCGTCTTCATCGCCTTGAAGGGCGCTGCCGGTAAGCGCCTCACCTATCATAGACCTGCTTGACGAGAAGCGGACGCACGCCCGCAAACCGGTGCAGCTAGAGCTTCCGCTCTGGCGCTACGCAAAGCCCTCCAGCCCCGGCAAACAGACTGAAGGGATTCCCAAACGAAAGCGGCGGTGATATGCTCACCGCCGCTTCCAGTTTCGACTTGGTGGCCCACTTCGAGGCTTCGTGACCCTGCCGGTTGCGAAGCCTCTTCGTTTATCCCGCGCCGTGTCCGTGGACCGTGACCCGGCTAGGGGAACTCTCCTTATCGTCACTACAGCCTCCTGTGTTCGACGCGACTCAATCTACACGCGGCTATGCTGTCTGTCTAGACATCTTGAATAAGCCACTGTATATAAGCCAGCGTGAAGCCACAGGAGGTCGCGATGAACGTTCCAGACAAGCCAGTACCGGCTGCCGTGCTGCCGAAGATCACTCAGGGTCGCAGCCCTGCATATCCCTCTATCCCTTTGGCGAAGGCTGTAGAGCGTCTGCAGACCGTCATTGACGCCGGGGTCGCGCGCAATGCCTATCCGCCGGAGACATTCTACAAGCTTTGGGATATTGGCCCGCAGAGCAGCGGTGCTCGTGCCACTATGGCCGCCCTCAACCATTTCGGGCTTGTTGACTACGATGGGCGCGGCGATGTTCGCAAGGTCAAGGTGAGCGACCTTGGCATCAAGATCGCTTTGGATAAGGTACCAGGCAGCCCGGAGCGAGTGCAGGCGCTACAGCTGGCGGCGCTGACCCCAGCGATCCACTCCGATCTCTATCAACGGTATCAGAACATGCTGCCGGCGGATGTCGTGCTGGCAACCTATCTAACGCGGGACCGTGGCTATAACCTATCAACCGTAGAGTCTTTGATTGACGAGTACAAAGACACATTGGCCTTTGCCGGACTTGACAAGCCAGCCTCAAAAGCCGATTCTGCCGTGGCGCTACCAGATGATCCGCCGCCCCCTCCGCAGGTCAAGGTAGGCGACTTCGTGCAGATCGAAATCAACGGGTCTTTCCTGTTAAAGGAGCCAAAGCCCGTCGAGGAGATTCGAGAGCACGAAGGTGAATTCTGGGTGTTCGTGAAGGGGGAGAAAGCAGCGGTAAAGATGGAACAGATCGTCGTGCAGGCCGCGCCGCCTGCTGCCGCTAAGATGCCTCCAATGCGTGAACTGCCGAATGACTCGCCGCACCAGAACATGCCGGATGTCCGCATGGTCGGTGATCGGCTTATCATTGTAGCGGACGTGGATCTGAAAGGACTGCGAAAGCTGCGAAAGCAACTCCGGATGTTCGAATCCGTGCTATCTATGGGCGATGATGAAGAACCCGACCAAGACGACGCCTGAGAGGCAAATCGACAAGTTTCTAGAGGCGGTGCGCGAACTGAAAACCGATCAGTCCGACGCCGCATTTCAGGCTGTCGTCAACAAGATCGCCCACGCGCCGAAGCTCACCAATGAGCAGATCAAGGAACTGGTAAGCCGGAAGCGCGAAGCCCGATAGGGAATGATTGCCTATATCGCGGCTTCTTGGGTCGCCTTTAGAAGCTGAATTGCGAGCATATTCTCAAGCATCGCCTCCATGTCTGCCACGGCGATAATGCTCCGCTTCCAAGAATCGTCTGCACCCTCAAGAGCTTTGTAATATGGGCTTTTGTCCGCTGCGATCTGATCCGGGATAGTCGGTGCGCCAGGAAGAAGACTGTCGAGCTTTACACTCAGCACGACATAAGAGACGACACGCGCCGTCCGGCCATTGCCATCTGCAAATGGGTGTATCCAGTTCATCCGCCAGAGCAGGTAAGCCGCCAAATGAATTGCAGACATGTGCCAGTTTTCGTTCACATACCCGCACATTTCGGCGACCATATCGGGCACCTCCGTATGCGCCGGCGGATGGTGATTGCTCTTGCCTATATAAACAGGGGAATTTCGGTAGGTGCCGGCCAGAGGATGAATTCCCTCCAGCGCCTTCTGATGGAGCCGCAAAATTATTGACTGAGTAAGCCGAAACTTACCCCCGGCACCCTGTATAGATGCCCGGACTATTTCAATTGCCTCTTTGAACTGCCTGACCCCGTTTTCAGCCTCGCGTTGGGCCTTTTCGGCGGGGTCAGTTATAAGTTCAACAGGATCAGCTTGACTGTGTCGATCCTCGCTCATTTACGGACTTTGGCCGCTTCCTCTCGCGAAATTTTCTCATCAGCGGCTGCAACCATCTCGCGAGTGATCATGTCGTTCTCAATATGAGTATTCCCATAGACAAAGCTCAGCCTCTGCTCACGCATCTGACCCTCGGTCATCTGAATCTTCTGAGCTTTTGCAACCAAAGCTTCAAGCGCAGCGGTCATGGCAATCTCCCGAATTTCGTAGCGAATCTGCGTACTCAGACCATAGGCGGGCACGCTTATCAACCGGTAAAGAGGTCGCAAGTTCCCATTTTGTCCGTCCAACTGACAGAAGCTGTCAGGGCCATGTGTGGCCTATCAACCTTGTGCCGGCCTGTCACCCTTATAATCGATTACGGCCATTCCCCTACGGCTGGGGTAGCGTTGCTAGGTGATCTTTGTCGTTGCCAGCGCCTTCCCGAAAGCCTTGGCCGCTCGCTCTGGATCAGCCTTGAACATAGCTGCGGCAAGATCAGCAAAATCAGTGGAATCGATCGCCACGCGCCAAGTTGATCCTCTGACTGATCCCCCGGTTTCGAACCGCACAGATACCTCCTCACCGCCAGCATAGGCAGCAAAGCGCCCATTGCTCGTGAGGGTTCCCAAGCCGGTAGATAAGGCATGCCGGTAAATCTCAATAGCCATGGCTCCCTCGCTGTTTGGCTCTCAAGCCTAGCAGACTAGGGAGTATCAGCAAATGGGTTTGTCAACCGGGTAATCGCCGTGGCACACAGGGTTCAAACCGTGAACAAAATCTGGCATGGTGGCTGCCATGCCGATCATCTCCCCGATTCTCCTCAATCCCCTGATCGATGGCCGCCAGTCGGAACGCGCCATGCTGGTGCGGCGTGGCGTGCAGAGGCTGCTTATGCAAATGGGCATGCATGTGCTGCCCGAACTGTCGCTGGCCACCGGGCGGCGCGCCGACCTTGTGGCGCTGACCAGGCAGGGCGACATCTGGATCATCGAGATCAAATCCTCGATCGAGGATTTTCGCGTCGACCGCAAATGGCCTGATTACCGGCTGCACTCCGACCGCTTCTTCTTCGCCACGCATCCGGGCGTGCCCTCGGATATTTTTCCGGAGGAATGCGGCTTCATCCTGTCCGACGGCTACGGCGCCGAGATTCTGCGCGATGCGCCCGAGCACCGGATGGCGGCGGCAACGCGCAAGGCGCTGATGCTGCGCATCGCACGGGCGGGTGCGGCGCGGCTGCTGGCGGCGGAACTGGCGGGTGTGGCGGTGCCGGCGCTGGCGGGAGAGAGCGAGTAGACGAAGCTCAAGTTCCTCGCCCCGCTTTGCGGGGGCGAGGAACCCAAGAACACCTACTCCACCACCTCCTCCACCCCTGCCGCGGCGCCATCAGGAGCACGGCGGCACCCAGCAGCGCTGCAACGAAGGACCCCGCCAGGATGCCGACCTTGACGGCGTCCTGCAGCGCCATGTCGTTGGCGAAGGCAAGCAGGCCGATGAACAGGCTCATGGTGAAGCCGATGCCGCAGAGCAGCGAAATGCCGATCATGTGCAGCCAGCCGGCATTGACCGGCAGGTCGGCGAAGCCGAGCCGGATCGCCAGCGCCGAGGAGCCGAAGACGCCGGCCAGCTTGCCCAGCACCAGGCCGGCGGCAACGCCGAGCGTCAGCGGCTCGACCAGGGCAGAGGCGCTGAGGCCGGCCAGCGACACGCCGGCATTGGCAAAGCCGAAGATCGGGATGACGAAGAAGGGCACGATCTTGTGCAGGCCGTGTTCAAGCCGGTGCAACGGGGAATGGTCGAGATCGTGGCCGCTGCCGTCAGAGATTTTCAGCGGAATGGTGAGCGCCAGCGCGACGCCGGCCAGCGTGGCATGCACGCCCGATTTCAGAACCAGCACCCACAGCACGGCGCCGAGCACTTGGTAGGGCGTCAGCCTCGTCACCCGCATGCGGTTGAGCACGATGAGCACCGCGATGACGGCGAAGGCCGCACCGAGATAGGCCAGCGACAGGCCGCTTGTGTAGAAGATGGCGATGATGATGACGGCGCCGAGATCGTCGATGATGGCGAGCGCGGTGAGAAAGATCTTGAGCGACGCCGGCACGCGGTTGCCGAGCAGCGACAGTACGCCGAGCGCAAAGGCGATGTCGGTGGCGGTCGGGATCGCCCAGCCGGAGAGCGCGGCGGCGTTGTTGCGGTTGATGGCGACATAGACCAGCGCGGGAACCAGCATGCCGCCGGCGGCGGCGACGCCCGGCAGCACGCGGCGCGGCCAGGTCGAGAGCTGACCGTCGAGCATCTCGCGCTTGATCTCGAGGCCGACCAGCAGGAAGAACACCGCCATCAGCCCATCGTTGATCCAGTGCGACACGCTGAGCGGGCCGAGATAGGCGTGGAGAGCGGCGAAATAGGTTTCGGCCAATGGTGAATTGGCGACGATCAGCGCAAGGGCTGCCGCAACCATCAGGATGATGCCGCCCGCCGCCTCGCCGTCGAGGAATTCGCGAAGGATGGATTTCGGCTGCTTGTCGCGCATCTGTGCTCCGTTGCCGGTTTTCCGGCGGCGTTATTGCCGATGATGGGCAAAGGTCGATGGCACGGCAAGCGCAACTGTTTCCAGCGTTGGCGCCGCCCCTCATTGTCCTGCCGGACGTTCATCATTCGAAAAGCCAAGCAGTTGGCTTTTCGTCCGCTTCGCGGACCATTCCTCAACTCCCCGCATAGCGACGGGGAGAAAGAGGCAGCTTCAGCCTCGCCGTCGTCTCCTGCAACGCCGGCGATTGGCGAAACCGGCGATGAGAGCGCCCCTCTCCCCGTCTCTATACGGGGAGAGGATGCCGGCAGGCAGGTGAGGGGCAGCGCTGAGGTTCGGCAATTGGCGGCCGGCGCCACCGGCGCGTGAACCTCAGCGTGGTGCGCGCTTGGCGAGTATGCGCTGCAGCGTGCGGCGATGCATGTTGAGCCGGCGCGCGGTTTCCGACACGTTGCGGTCGCACATTTCGTAGACGCGCTGGATGTGTTCCCAGCGCACGCGGTCGGCCGACATCGGATTTTCCGGGGGGGCGGCGCGCTGGCCGGCGGTGCGGGTGAGCGCTGCAAACACGTCGTCGGCGTCAGCCGGCTTCGACAGATAGTCGATGGCGCCGAGCTTCACCGCGGTCACCGCGGTGGCGATGTTGCCGTAGCCGGTGAGGATGACGGTGCGGGCATCGTCGCGCTTCTCGCGGATGGCGGCGACGACGTCGAGGCCGTTGCCGTCGCCAAGCCGCATGTCGACCACCGCATAGGCCGGCGGGTGGGCGCGCGCCTTGGCCACTGCCTCCTCGACGCTCTCGGCCGTCTCGACCACGAAACCCCTGGTTTCCATGGCGCGGGCCAGCCGCGTCAGGAACGGCTTGTCGTCGTCGACGATGAGCAGCGAGGTGTCCTCGCCTTCGACCATTGCGCCAATTGCTTCTTCGCCAGTCATTATCTCAAAAAATCCTGCTGCCTTAATTTTACGCAGATATAGTTCCTGAACGCCATTGTCCAATTTTGCCGCCTCCGCCAAGGCATTTACGCGGTGTCGAACATCGAGATCCCCACCGATTCCGGGTTGAGGAAGACCGTGCGCGGCCACGATATCTGCACGATCGCGCCTTCGCCCAGTCCGCTCGAATTGCGGAAATCGAGCGTGGCGCCGGAGCGTTCGAGCAAGGTCTTGGCGATGAACAGCCCGAGACCCAGGCCACCGCCAGCCTCGTTGCCCTGGCGTGTCGACATATAGGGCTCGCCGATGCGATCGATGATTTCGGGGGGAAAGCCCGGCCCGTCATCGATGATCGAGAAGGTGACGTCGAGTTCGTCCCAGCTCCATCGCACCGTCACACTGTTGCGGGCGAAGTCGACGGCGTTCTCGACCAGATTGCCGAGGCCGTAGATGACGCCGGGGTTGCGCCGTCCCACCGGTTCGGGGCCGACGCGCTCGCCCGGCCGAAGCTTGATCGAGATGCCGAAATCGCGGTGCGGCGCGGTCACCTCCTCGACCAGCGAGGTCAGCGGCAGACGCGACAGATGCGCCTCGCCCTCGGAGGACAGGCTGGTCAGCCGCTTCAGGATCTCGCGGCAGCGCTCGCTCTGCGACCGCAGAAGTTTGACGTCCTCACCGTATTTTGGGTCGTCGCCAAGTGCCTTTTCCATCTCCTTGGAGACAAGGGCGATGGTGGCGAGCGGCGTGCCGAGTTCGTGCGCGGCGGCGGCGGCAAGCCCATCCAGAGCCGACAGATGCTGCTCGCGCTGCAACACCAGTTCGGTGGCGGCAAGCGCATTGGCGAGCAGGCGGGCTTCCTCGGCAACGCGGAAGGCATAGATGGCAGTGAAGGCGATCGAGGAAAACACCGCCATCCATATGCCGGCGACATAGATGAATGGCATGGGCAGAGGCGCGCCCTCATACCATGGCAGCGGCTGGTGGAAGAAGACCAGCAACGTGGCCGCCGCCATGACCAGCGCGCCGAGCACCGCAGTTAGCCGCAGCGGCAGCGACGCCGCCGAGATGACGACGGGCACGGTCATCAGCACCGAGAACGGGTTGGTGAGGCCGCCAGTCAAAAAGAGCAGGCCGGCAAGCTGCAGGCTGTCGAAGGTCAGGATGAAAAAGGCTGAGAACGGGGTCAGCCGGTGCGCTGCCGGATAGCGGAAGGTCAGCACCAGGTTAAGCCAGGCCGAGCAGGCGACCAGCGCGAAGCAGAGGCTGACCGGCAGCGGGAATTTGAGCCCATAGGCGACGACCAGCACCGCCAGGCTCTGGCCCACGATGGCCAGCCAGCGCAGCCGGATCAGCGTGTTGAGGCGCAGCCGCTGGCTTTGCTGGAAGTCTGGCGCGTGCACGATGTTGATCATGGCCAAGGATTATAGCCGGGAAAGGATGAGCGCTAGGTCCCTCGCGGTTTGGCGCGGGCGGTGGCCGCAGCGAGCAGCGGATTTTCCGGCCAGACATGGCGGGGATAGCGGCCGCGCATGTCGGTGCGCACATCGGCCCAGGAGCCGCGCCAGAAGCCGGGCAGGTCGCGCGTCGTCTGGATTGGCCGGTGCGCCGGCGACAACAGCTCGAGCGTCAGCGGCACGGTGCCGTTGGCGATTGCCGGATGGCGGTCAAGGCCGAACAGTTCCTGCACGCGGATGGCCAGCACCGGCCATTCGCCGTCATAGCGGATCGGCACATGGCTGCCGGACGGCGCGTCGAAATGGGTCGGCGCCAGTGTGCCGATCTTGCGCTGCAAATCATGCGGCACCAGCGCCATCAGGCCCGACGACAGCGTGCCGGGGTCGATGGCGGCGAAGGACGCCTTGCCCGACAGGAACGGCAGCAGCCAGTCGTCGAGGCGTTCGAGCAGGGCGGCTTCCGAAACATCGGGCCAGGGCGCGCCGAGGCCGCGATGCAGCCAGCCTAGGCGCTGGCGCAGCGTCTCGCCGTCCTTGCCCCATTCCAGCAGCGACAGGCCGTGCTCGCGCAAGGCATCCAGGATGGCGCGGTCGGCGTCTGTTCCAGTTGGTGCGGGCAGCATGCGCTCCGACAAAGTGATGGCGCCGAGCCTGGCGGTCTCGCGCACGCGCACCGCGCGCCGCTCGCGGTCGAAGCTTGTCTCGCGGCGCGTCTCGATCCTGTCGGCGAGAGCGGCACGGATGTCGGTCTCGTGGACCGCGGCCGCGGCGGTTATACGGGCGTTTTGCGCCTTGCCTTGCAGATCGGCGACGACCAGCCAGGTCTCGCCGGCCAGCGGATCGGCGGCGTCGACCATTGCACCGGAGCCATTGGCCAGCACAAAACGGCCGCGCTCACCGCGCGCTTTTGCGACACGGTCCGGCCAGGCGTGGATGAGGAGAAGACCGGCAGAAGCGGTTTCGCTGCTCTTGGCGCCGCCCGCCTCCTTCGCCAATCGCCCGGCAAGCTGCCTTGCCGCAACGGCGCGCGGTGACTTTTCGGTGCGGAAGCGCATCAAGCGCCGTTCGAGGTCGGCGCCGTCGCCGCCGAGACCACGCTCGGTGAGCAGGACGGCTAGCATCGCAGCCTCGAGCGCGTGGCCGCCGCCAGCGGCTTCAGCGACCATGTGTGCGAGCCGCACGGGCAGGGCCAGCTTGCGCATCGCGCCGCCCGCCTCCGTCAGCCGGCCGGCCGCATCGATGGCGTGCAGCGCCAGGAGCAGCGCCCGCGCCTCGTTGAGCGCGGGAATGGGCGGCGGATCGAGGAAGGACAGGCTCGCCGGATCGGCGACGCCGAAGACGGCGCAATCGAGCAGCAACCCGGACAGATCGGCCTCAAGAATCTCGGGCGGGGTGAAGGCGGGAAGTGCCGCCGTCTGCTCGGCCCGCCACAGCCGAATGGCGACACCTGGCTGCGTGCGTCCGGCGCGACCGGCGCGTTGATCGGCCGACGCCCTGGAAACACGCACCGTCTCCAGCCGGGTCAGGCCGCTCGCCGGCTCATAGCGCGGCAGCCGCGACAGGCCGGAATCGATGACGACGCGCACGCCGTCGATGGTGATCGAGGTCTCGGCGATCGACGTCGCCAGCACCACCTTGCGGCGACCGGGCGGCGCCGGCTTGATCGCGGCGTCCTGCGCCCTGTTGTCGAGCTGGCCGTAGAGCGGCACGATGTCGGTGTCGGCGCCGAGGCGGCCCTGCAGCCGCTCGGCGGTGCGCTCGATCTCGCGCTGGCCGGGCAGGAAGGCGAGCACGCTGCCGCTCTCCTCGGCAAGGGTGGAGCGGATAGCCTTGGCCATGGTGTCTTCGACGGGAACGCCGGCCGGCCGTTCGTCGTAACGGATGTCGACGGGAAAGGCGCGGCCTTGACTTTCGATCACTGGCGCGCCGGACAAAAGTTTTGCCACACGCGCGCCGTCGAGCGTCGCCGACATCACCAGCAAGCGTAAATCGGGCCGCAGCGCGCCCTGCACATCGAGCGCCAAAGCGAGGCCAAAATCGCCGTCGAGCGAGCGCTCGTGGAATTCGTCGAAAATCACCGCCGAAACGCCGGGCAGTTCCGGATCGTCGAGGATCATCCGCGCCAGCACGCCTTCGGTAACGACGAGGATTTTTGTCCGGGCCGATGTGCGGTTTTCCATGCGCATGGCATAGCCGACAGTGGCGCCGGGCTCTTCATCAAGCAATTCGGCCATGCGGCGGGCGGCGGCGCGGGTGGCGAGGCGGCGCGGTTCGAGCAGGACGATCTTGCCGGCGACCAGCCAGGGCGCATCGAGCAGCGCCAGCGGCACCAGCGTCGTCTTGCCGGCACCGGGCGGCGCCACCAGGACGGCGCTGTTGCCGGAGGCGAGCGCCTCGCTCAATGCCGGCAGCACAGCCGAGACCGGAAGCTCGGGCAAGGATCTCGTCGTCATTGCGTCCGCATATCAGCGGTCACCACAACCGTGCAACGGCTCAAAGCCTTGTGCGTGAAAACGGGTTCCAGCGCACCGTGCCCAGCCGCACCTCCTCGCGCACCATGGTGAGCAGGCCGGACGCGCCAACGACGGCCAAGCCGACCAGCGATATCCAGTCCGGATACTCCTGGAAGAACAGCGCGCCGAGGATGACCGCCCAGACGATCTGCGAATAATGCGTCGGCGCCATGCGGTTGGCCGGCGCGTATTTGGCGGCCAGCAGCTGCAGCAATTGGCCGCCGGCGGTAAAGGCGCCGCCCAGCACCAGCCACAGCAGCTGCATGGCGTTGGGGAGGGTGAACGATGTGGCGATGGTGCCGGCCCCGTTGAACAGCAGCCCGTAACCGATGAGCACGCCGAGCATGGTGGTGCGCTTTTCCTGCTGGGCGAGCGACCGCATCAGGATGACGCTCGCCGCGGCGAGGAAGGCCACCGTGAAGGCGGCAAGGTGTCCGAGATGCAACTCGCGAAAACCTGGCCGCACCACCAGCATGACACCTGCAAAGCCGGCAACCACCGCCAGCCAGCGCCATGGGCCGACCTTTTCCTTCAGGATGACGGTCGAGAGAATGGTAACGCAAAGCGGCGCCAGGAAGATCAGTGCATAGGTCTCGGCCAGCGGAATGGTGGTGAAGGCGTAGACGCTGAGCACGCCCGAGGCGATGCCGGCCCAGGCGCGGGCCTGCACCGCCCATGGCCGTCCGGTGCGCCAGAAGTCGCGCCAGCGCTCATCGACTGGGCGGCTGAAAAACAGGAAGCAGCCGGCAAACAGCGTGATGAAGAAGCCGATCTCGAAGACGGTGAACTGTCCGCCAAGGCTCTTGATAACGGCATCGCTGCACGAATAGCTTGCATAGGCGATGAGGGCGAGCAGGATTCCGTTCGTCACGTTTTTCCATTTCCGGGGAGAGTGCAGTGAAGGTATTGGCGCTCGGCGCGCATCCCGACGACATCGAGATATTCATGTTCGGTACGCTGGCTGCCTATGCCACGCAAGGCGCAGAACTGACTTTTGCCGTGGCCACGGATGGCGCCAGGGGCGGCATGGGCGACCCGAGCGTTTTGGCTCGTGCCCGCCGCGACGAGGCGGCGGCCGCTGCGGCGCTGCTCGGCGCAACCCTTCGCTTTCTCGACTTTCCCGACGGCGAACTGGTGGCTGATGCGGCACTGATCGCTTCGCTGAAAGCGCTGATACGCGAGACCGCGGCGGATCTGGTTATCACGCATGCCCCCAACGACTATCACGCCGACCATCGTGCTTTGTCGGACGGCGTGCGCATCGCGGCCTCGTTCGGCGTCCCCGTGCTGCATGCCGACACGATGGGCGGCACCGGCTTTGCGCCGACGCATTACGTCGACATTTCCGCCTACGGCGATATCAAGACGCAGGCGATCCGCGCGCACCAGTCGCAGTGGCCGGAGCAATATGTCGACAGAGCGCGCGTCCAGAATGAGTTTCGCGCCGGGCAATGCAACAGCGTTCCCGGCTCCTTGGCCGAGGCCTTCCGATTCGAGCCGACATTTCCCTTCGCCGACATCCGCGCGCTGCTGCCGCCCGCGCCCCCCGTTCGGCCGGTGATGCCGCAGACGAAATTATAGGCGGCCCCGGCTAAGCAACTTCCGGGCGAGCCGTCCGGCAATCATTTCCCAACGATTTCAATCGCCGTTTCGCCATGTTGCGGCGCAGCGACGAATTCGCTTGCCTTGTTTAGTAAAAATTGCATCACTAAACAAATTACTAAACATCTGCGGCGCACCGCGCCGCCCTGGCGACGCATAGCGCGCCGTGTTTAGCCCCTCGGAGGAGCGAGGGTTGAGGGGTTCTTGAAACGGCCATCCGGGCGCGTTTCGCAAATGGGAGGAAGGCATGAAATCGAGCTTGAAACTGGCGTTGGGACTGACCTCGGCGATTACCGCGTCGACAGCCGTCTCGAACGTTGCGCACGCTGAAGACCTGACGCTTTGCTGGGCCGCCTGGGATCCGGCAAACGCGCTGGTCGAACTGTCCAAGGATTTTACCAAGGAAACCGGCATCGGCATGAAATTCGAATTCGTGCCGTGGACCAACTATGCCGACCGCTTCCTCAACGAGCTCAACTCGCACGGCAAACTGTGCGACCTGATCATCGGCGACAGCCAGTGGATCGGCGGCTCGGCCGAGAACGGCCACTACGTCAAGCTAAACGACTTCTTCGACAAGGAGAAGATCAGCATGGACGACTTTGTGCCGGCAACAGTCGTCGGCTATTCCGAATGGCCGAAGAACACGCCGAATTACTGGGCGCTGCCGGCCATGGGCGACGTCGTCGGCTGGACCTACCGCAAGGATTGGTTCTCCAAGCCGGAGCTGCAAAAGGAATTCAAGGAAAAATATGGCTGGGATCTCGGCCCGCCGACCACCTTCGACCAACTGAAGCAGGTCGCCGAATTCTTCCAGAAGCGCGAGATCGACGGCAAGACCGTCTATGGCGCTTCGATCTACACCGAGCGTGGCTCGGAAGGCATCACCATGGGCGCCATGGACGTGCTCTACAGCTACGGCTTCCAGTATGAAAACCCCAAGAAGCCCTACGAGATGGAAGGCTTCGTCAATTCGCCAGACGCGGTCAAAGGCCTGGAGTTCTACAAGTCGCTCTACGATTGCTGCACGCCTCCGGGTGCCTCGAACAGCTATATGGGCGAAGGCGTCGACGCCTTCAAATCCGGTCAGGTGGCCATGCACATGAACTTCGCCTTCACCTGGCCCGGCCTGCAGAAGGACGAGAATGTCGGCGGTGACAAGATCGGCTACTTCGTCAATCCGAAGGGTCCCGGCGGCGCCCAGTTTGCGCAGCTTGGCGGCCAGGGCATTTCGGTCGTGTCCTATTCAGACAAGCAGGAATCGGCGCTGAAATACATCAAGTGGTTCGCCAACAAGGATGTGCAGGCCAAATGGTGGTCGCTCGGCGGCTATTCCTGCCTGAACGCGGTGGTCAAGGACCCGGCCTTCCCGTCCAGCCAGCCTTATGCGCAGACCTTCCTCGACTCGATGGCGATCGTGAAGGACTTCTGGGCCGAGCCGAGCTACGCACCGCTGCTGCAGGCGTCGCAGAAGCGCTTCCACGACTATGTCGTAGCCGGCCAGGGTTCGGCCAAGGACGCGCTTGACGGCCTGGTCAAGGACTGGACGCAAGTGTTCCAGGACGACGGCAAGATGTAACCGGACCAACGGCTCCTCCCGAGCCTGACCCCAGAGGCGGATGATTTTCAGGCCGAATCGATCAGAAATCATCCGCCTCAGGGCTAAAAAGAGAGAGAGCATGATGTGGTCCGAAAACCGCTTCACACTTTTCGGCATCATGCTCTTGGTCCCGTGCTGCCCTTGGCACGGGACGCAGTTCAGATAAATTCCAGTGTCGAGACTTGACGTGACCGAAGCAGGACTCACCATGCTCAATCGGACTGCGGAGAACGTTGCCCGGGCGACCCCGGAGCCGTTGGCCCGCAAGGTCCGGGGGATCAGCGACAAGGGCCTCGCCTGGCTGTTCATCTCGCCGACGATCCTGTTGCTCTTGGCCATCAACATCTTCCCGCTGTTCTGGGCGATCTACCTGTCCTTCACCAACTTCCGCGCGAACCGCCCGAACGAGGTGGTGAAAAACCTCGGCTTCGCCAACTACCAGCGCATCCTCGGCGACCAGGACATCTGGATCGCCATGCAGACGACGGCGCATTTCGTGTTCTGGACGATCCTGCTGCAGACGCTGATCGGTTTCACGCTGGCGTGGCTGATCGACAGGAAGTTTCGCGGCCACGCCTTCTGGACGACCATCATCCTGGTGCCGATGATGCTGTCGCCGGCGGTGGTCGGCAATTTCTGGCGCTTCCTCTACGAGCCGCAGATCGGCCTGTTCGCCTACGCCATCTCGTTCGTCACCCGGATACCACCGACCGACATCCAGATGCTGTCCAACGTGTCGCTGGCGCCGTGGTCGATCATCATCGTCGACACCTGGATGTGGACGCCCTACGTGATGCTGATCTGCCTCGCCGGACTGCGCTCGATCCCCGAATACATCTATGAGGCGGCCGAGGTCGACCGCGCATCCAACTGGCGGCAGTTCTGGTCGATCACGCTGCCGATGGCGCTGCCCTTCATCATGCTGGCGGTGCTGTTTCGCGGCATCGAGAACTTCAAGATGTTCGACATGGTCAACCTGCTGACCGGTGGCGGGCCGGGCTCGACCACCGAGGTCGCTTCCATCACGCTGAAACGGCAGGCGTTCGAGAGCTGGCGCACCGGATATTCCTCGGCCTTCGCCATCATCCTGTTCGTCGCGGTGTTTGGGCTGGCCAACATCTACGTCAAGGCGCTGAACAAGGTGAAGCAGAGATGAGCTTGACCACCGCCCACTCCGTCGTCGCCCCCTCGACCAATTCGAAGCGGATCGCCGGCACCATCAACGTGCTCTACGCGCTGATCTCGATCGTGCCGCTGCTGTGGATCTTTGCCACCAGCTTCAAGACGCCGCCGGATTCGATCGCCTATCCGCCCAAGATTCTGTTCCAGCCGAGCATCGAGGGCTATTGCAACCTGTTCACGACGCGCACCAGGCAAACGCCCGAGTACATCAACTCGCTGGGACCCGCGACCGGTTTCTGCGACGAGACCTCGCGCAAGCGCAACATGGTGATTGCCGGCCCGTCCAATTTCCTGCCGCGCTTCGTCAACTCACTGATAATCGCCTTCGGTTCCACCTTCTGCGCCGTATTCCTCGGCACGCTTTCGGCCTACGGTTTCTCGCGCTTCAAGGTGCCGCTGGCCGATGACCTTCTGTTCTTCATCCTGTCGACGCGCTTCATGCCGCCGATCGCCGTCGCCATTCCCATCTACCTGATGTACCGCGAGCTCGGCCTGTCCGATACCGCGCTGGGCATGATCCTGCTCTACACCGCGGTCAACGTGTCACTCGCGGTGTGGCTGCTGAAAGGCTTCATCGACGAGATCCCGCGCGAGTATGAGGAAGCGGCGATGATCGACGGCTATACCAGGCTGCAGGCCTTCTGGCGCACCGTGCTGCCGCAGGCGACCACCGGCATCGCCGCGACCGCCATCTTCTGCCTGATCTTCGCCTGGAACGAATATGCCTTCGCCGCACTCCTGACGTCCGGCACCGCGCAGACCGCGCCGCCCTTCATCCCGACCATCATCGGCGAAGGCGGCCAGGACTGGCCGGCGGTTGCGGCCGGCACGACGATCTTCCTGGTGCCGATCCTGGTTTTCACCATCCTGCTTCGCAAACAATTGCTGCGCGGCATCACTTTTGGGGCGGTGCGCAAATGATTGATGTGCCAGGTCGACCCCCACTCCGTGGAGCTTCGCTCGACACCTCTCCCCCGATCGACGGGGGAGAGGAAGGGCGCGAGTTTCATTCAGCCAGGCTCCCTTCCTCTCCCTCCGGAGGGGGGAGAGGTGGCGCTGCGAAGCAGCGACGGAGTGGGGGAACCACCTGGCAACCATCTCTCCCCTTCAACGGGGAAGGGAGGAACTCATGAAACACCCCACCATCTCCAAAAAATCATCCTGGCCGCGCTGGGCCCGTCGCGGCCTCATGGAAAACATCGCCACGGCGCTGATCGCCATCGGCTTCCTGATGCTGTTCCAGCCTTTCGCGCTCGCGCTCTACACCTACTCCTTCATCACCATGCTCGCCGGCACGGTGATGTTCATCATCGTCTCGA
The DNA here is from genome assembly GCF_040320605.1 of Mesorhizobium sp. M0659. Lineage (NCBI taxonomy): Bacteria > Pseudomonadati > Pseudomonadota > Alphaproteobacteria > Hyphomicrobiales > Phyllobacteriaceae > Mesorhizobium > Mesorhizobium sp. M0659. Next base: position 139,423 of record NZ_JAMYPY010000004.1, on the reverse strand, counting down.
AATTCCCGGAATAATCATGGCCGAAATCCGCGTCCAACATTTGAGAAAGGCCTTCGGCGATTTCGTCGCCGTGCAGGATTCCAGCTTCGTCGTCGAGGATGGCGAGTTCTTCGTCATGCTTGGGCCGTCAGGCTGCGGCAAGACGACGACGCTGCGCATGATCGCCGGCCTCGAATTGCCGACCGGCGGCCAGATCCTGCTCGGCGGCGAGGATGTCACCATGCGGCGGGCGCGCGGACGCGACATCGCCTTCGTCTTCCAGTTATTCGCGCTCTATCCGCATATGAATGTGCGCAAGAACATTGGCTTCCCGCTTCTCGCGCAAGGCATGCCGTCCGCCGAGACCCGCCAGCGGGTCGAAGAGACGGCCAAGCTTTTGCGCATCGACCACCTGCTCAACAAATCGGTCTCGGGCCTTGCCGGCGGCGACCGCCAGCGCGTGGCGCTCGGCCGCGCCATCGTGCGGCGGCCAAAATGCTTCCTGATGGATGAGCCGCTCGGCACGCTCGACACCGAATTCCGCGATTTGATGGTGCATGAGCTGCGCGAGCTGCACAACCGCATCCGCGCCACCACCGTCTATGTCACGCATGATCAGATGGAAGCGATGTCGATGGCCGACAAGATCGCGGTGATGAACCATGGCGTCATCGAACAGTTCGGCACTCCGCGCGAGATCTACGACCGCCCGGCAACCATGTTCGTCGCCGACTTCATCGGCTCGCCGCCAATGAACTTTCTCGGCTTTGGCGGCGGACTGGCGAAGGGGGCGAAAGAGATCGTCGTCCAGGGGGCTAAAGTCGCGGTGCCGGAGGTGCGCGAGGATATCGCGCCGGCCGACATGGCACTCGGCATCCGCCCCGAGCACATTCGCTTCGACGACGCCTCGAAACTACGCGGCGCCATCTATGGCACCGAATATCTCGGCACGACGCAGATCGTGGCCGTGGAAACGGCGGGCGGGATCATCAAGGCGCGGGTACCGGCCGAAATCCGGCTTGCTGCCGGCGACCATGTCGGCCTGACGCTGAACAGCGCGCGACTGTCGCTGTTCGACAAGGGCTCGGGCCGCGCCGTGCGCACCGCTGTTCACGATACCGCCTCTCAAGGGAGAGCGCAGCATGGCTGACGTGCACATCAAGGGCGTGACCAAAAGCTTCGGCGACCATGTCGCCGTCAATGGCCTCGACCTTAACATCGCCGATGGCGAATTCGTCGTGCTGCTCGGCCCGACCGGCGCCGGCAAGACGACGACGCTGCGGCTGATCGCCGGGCTGGAGCGGCCCGATAGCGGCAGGATCGATATTGGCGGCCACGATGCGACGACGCTGTCCCCGGCCGAGCGCGACACCGCTTTCGTCTTCCAGCAATATTCGCTCTACCCGCATCTGTCGGTCTACGACAACCTCGCCTTCCCGCTGCGCTCGCCGGCGCGGAAAATACCGGAGGACCAGATCCGCCGCCGCGTCGAAGAGGTGGCGAAAATGGTGCGCATCCACCACAAGCTGAACAACCGCTCGACCAAGCTGTCGGGCGGTGAAATGCAGCGCGTCGCCATCGGCCGAGCGTTGGTGCGCAAACCGTCGATCTATCTGATGGACGAACCGCTGTCGTCGCTGGATGCCAAATTGCGCGCCGATCTCAGGCTCGAACTCAAGCGCATCCAAGCCGAGCTCGGCGCCACCATGCTCTATGTCACGCACGACCAGATCGAGGCGATGACCATGGCGGACCGCATCGGCATCCTCAATGACGGCGTGCTGGTGCAGATCGGCACGCCGCGCACAATCTATTCGGAGCCGGCCAATCTTCATGTCGCGGCCCGCCTCGGCCAGCCGGCGATCAACCTGCTGCCGGCCGGGCTGCTGCCTGATGGTGGGGCGCCGACCGGAACCAAGACCATCGGCGCGCGCACCGAGCATCTGTCGATCGAGAAGGCCGCAAACGGCCACGCCGACGGCGTCGTCGACTGGGTCGAGCATCTCGGCGACCAGAACCATCTGCATGTCACGGTCGGGGCCAGGAAGCTGGTGACGCTGACCGACCCCGACACCGATCTGGCCGAGGGCGACAAGGTGGTGATCCGCTACCGCTCGCCGCTCTATTTCGGCGCCGACGGACAACGACTGATGTGACGGTTTCGGCGGTCTGCGCGCCGGCTTCTGATTGACGATTGCGAATACAGGACGAATTCGATGAAGCACTTTTTCAACCGCAGAGAAACGATCGTCACCGAGGCGCTGGATGGCCTGTTGCGGACCATCGGTTCCGGCGATCTCGCGCGCCTCGACGGTTATCCCGAGATCAAGGTCGTGCTGCGCGCCGACTGGGACAAGGCGAAAGTTGCCGTCGTCTCCGGTGGCGGCGCCGGACACGAACCGTCCCATGCCGGCTTTGTCGGCAAGGGCATGCTGACGGCGGCGGTTTCGGGCGAGATCTTCGCCTCGCCCAGCGTCGAGGCGGTGCTGGCGGCCATCCGCGCGGTGACCGGCCCCGCCGGCTGCCTGCTGATCGTCAAGAACTACACCGGCGACCGGCTCAATTTCGGCCTGGCGGCCGAGAAGGCGCGCGCCGAGGGGTTTCGCGTCGAGATGGCGATCGTTGCCGACGACATCGCCCTGCCGGGTATCAACCAGCCGCGCGGCGTCGCCGGCACCTTGTTCGTGCACAAGATCGCCGGCCATTTGTCGGAGACCGGTCAGGACTTGGCAGCCGTTGCTACAGCCGCTCGCGCGGCGGCGAAGGACATCATCTCGCTCGGCATGTCGCTGTCGTCCTGCTCGATCCCCGGCCAGCCACATGAAGAGCGGTTCGGCGAAAGTGACGGCGAACTCGGCCTCGGCATCCATGGCGAGCCGGGCGTCGAGCGCATCGCGGTGCAAAGCGCCGACAAGCTGGTGGCGATCATGGCGGAGCGGCTGGCCGCGCGGCTCGACCCGAACGCCAGCCACGCGCTGCTCATCAACAATCTCGGCTCGGTGCCGCCGCTTGAGATGTCGCTGGTCGCCAATGCCGTGCTGGCCTCGCCGCTGGCCAAAACCGTCAAACTTGCGATCGGCCCCGGACCGCTGATGACGGCGCTCAACATGAACGGCTTTTCGCTGTCGCTGATCAAGCTCGATGCGGCGCGCGAGGCAGCCTTGCTGGCGCCTGTCGGCCCACATGCCTGGATGCCGGCCAAAACCGTCGTCGCGCCGGCTATCGTGCCTATGGCGAAAGCGGCTGGAAACAGCGCAGCCCAAAAGGCCAGTCAGGATCCCGGTACCAGGCGTTTGATCGTCACGGTCTGCGAACGGCTGATCGAGCTCGAAGAGACACTGAACGGGCTCGACGCCAAGGCGGGCGACGGCGATACCGGTTCGACGGTGGCGACCGGCGCGCGCAGCGTGCTGGAGAAGCTCGATACACTGCCGCTGGCCGACCCTGCCGCCACGCTCGCGGCTATAGGCGATAGTCTGGGCGTCGCAATGGGCGGCTCCTCAGGCGTCTTGCTGTCGATCTTCTTCACGGCAGCGGCTCAGGCTTCGAACGGCGGAGCAACCCTGTCCAAGGCGCTGCTTGCCGGGCTTGACCGCATTACTTTTTACGGTGGCGCCAGGGTCGGCGACCGCACCATGGTCGATGCCTTGGAGCCGGCGCTGAAGGCGCTCGATGCCAAGGGGCTGGATGCCGCGGCTACAGCGGCACGGCACGGCGCCGAGGCGACCGCTGCCATGGAGAAGGCGAAGGCCGGACGCTCCGCCTATGTTGGCGCCAAATTGCAAGGCGTAGTCGACCCTGGCGCCCATGCCGTGGCCGAAGTGTTCGCGGCCGCCGCCGCGCTCCATGCAGCGGCCTGACGGCATGCTTCGATTGTCGAATGAAAACTCTTGCGATACTGCCGGCAGGATCGAAACCGGGAATCTGGACATGGCAGCGTTCGACCTTGCCAGGCTGATCACCGCCGCCGCGGACACGATCGCCGCTCACTCGGAAGAGTTGACCGCGCTCGACCAGGCGATCGGCGACGGTGACCATGGGCTGAACATGAAGCGCGGCTTCGAGGCTGTGCGCGCCGATGCCGGGGCGTTCGCTGCAAAGCCGCTGCCCGAGGCGCTGAAGGCGATCGGCACCAAGCTGGTGATGACGGTCGGCGGCGCGTCCGGGCCGCTGTTCGGCACATTGTTCCTGGCGCTGGGCAAGGAGATTTCAGGAGAGCCGGATCGCCCCAAGCTGACGGCTGCTTTCGGCAAGGCAATCGAGGCGGTGGCCGCCAGAGGCAAATCGCAGGTCGGCCAGAAGACGATGCTCGACGTGCTGCAGCCGGTGCATGACGCGCTGCTGGAGGGAAAGACAGGCGCGGAAATCGCCGATATCGCCGACGCGGCGGCCGAGGCGACCATTCCGATGAAGGCTCTGCGCGGCCGCGCTTCGTTCCTCGGCGACCGTTCCATCGGTCACATGGATGCCGGCGGACGCTCGGTTGCGCTGCTGGTGCGAACGATCGGCGAAACGCTGGAAGGTCAGCCATGAGCAATGTCGGCATCGTCATCGTCTCGCATTCGCCGCTGGTCGCCGAAGGCACGGCCGACATGGTGCGGCAGATGGTGGGCGACGAAGTGCCGCTTGCGTGGTGCGGCGGAAACGGCCATGGCGGGCTCGGCACCAGCGTCGAAGCGATCATAGGCGCCATCGACAAGGCGTGGTCGGAGGCGGGCGTCGCCATACTGGTCGATCTCGGCGGCGCCGAGACCAATTCGGAAATGGCGGTGGAAATGATCGGCGAGCCGCGGGCGCTCAGGATTATCGTCTGCAACGCGCCGATCGTCGAAGGCGCGGTGATGGCCGCGACAGAGGCGTCCGGCGGCGCCTCGCTCAAGGAAGTGGTGGCGACGGCGCATGAATTGTCGCCGTCGTGAGCGAACGGGAATTTTGACCTGATGTCCGCATTTGCCGAGGCCACCGTCCTGATCACCCACGAGGTAGGTCTGCACGCGCGCCCTTCGGTGAAGTTCACCAAGCTTGCCAAGAGCTTTGCCGCCGAGGTGGAGATTGCGCTTGCCGCCAACGGCCCATGGTTCGACGCCAAGAGCATCGTCAAGGTGATGGCGGCCAGGGCGCCGAAAGGCACCATGCTGCACATCCGGGCCACAGGCGGCGGCGCCGATGATGCCGTGAGAGCGCTGGCCGAGCTGGTGCGACGCGGTTTCGACGAGGATGCGGGCCATGCCCGAACCGCTTAGGCTGCAAGGCATTTCGGCCTCGGCCGGCTATGCCGAGGGGCCGTTGTTCAACCTCGACAACGGCACCGCGCACTACACGGGCAAGGCGAGCGCCGCGGACGAGAAGGCCGCATTGGAAGCAGCTATCGCCAGCGCGACGGACCGGCTCGCGACCCTGATCGAAACCGCCGATGACGAGGCCGCCGGCATTCTCGAATTCCAGCTCGCCATGCTTGGGGACGAGGCACTGACCGGCCCGGCTTTTGCCGCGATCGCGTCCGGCATGCCGGCTGACATGGCCTGGCGACAGGCGCTGGACGCCGAGATCTCCGGCTACGAAACGTCAGACCAGGACTATTTCCGGGCTCGCGCCGCCGATATCAGCGATATCCGCGACCGCGTGCTGCGCGCCCTTACCGAGGAGCAGGAGAGCGCTCCACCAGCGGGCGCCATTCTCTATGGCGAGGACATCGCGCCGACGCGCTTTCTCGAGACCGACTGGAGCACCGGCGGCGGCATCGCGCTGAGGGCCGGCAGCGCCGCCAGCCACGTCGCCATGCTGGCGCGCTCGCGCGGCGTGCCGATGGTGGTGGGGCTTGGCGCTTCGCCGGCTAATCCCGTCGGTCTGGCTCTGCTCGATGCGGAGCATGGCGGTATCGTGCTTTCGCCGACCACGACCGAGATCGAAGCGTTCCACCGATCCTCGTCCTCGTTTGTGGCACATCGAGACAAGGCCGGAGTCTATCTCGCGAAACCGGCGGTAACCCGGGCCGGGACGACAGTGCGCGTGCAGGTCAACATCGCCGATCCGTCCGAGGTCGACGGCATCGACATTTCGACCTGCGACGGCGTCGGGCTGATGCGCACCGAATTCCTGTTCGGCAAGGCGCCGCCGGACGAGGAGACGCAATACCAGGCCTATCGCAAGGTGCTGGAATGGGCAGGCGACAAGCCGGTGACCATCCGTACCGTCGACGCCGGCGGCGACAAGCCGGTGCCGGGCTTCACCGTCGAGGAGAGCAACCCGTTCCTCGGGCTGCGTGGCATCAGGCTGTCGCTGGCAAGGCCGGAGGTGTTTCGCGTACAGATCCGGGCGCTGCTGCGCGCGGCGGTGCACGGCAATCTGAAGGTGATGTTTCCGATGATCGCCGTCGCGGAGGAATACCAACGCGCCGCCGCTCTGTTCGTGGCGGAGCAGGCCGGGCTTGCCGCGCGCGGCATCGCGCAAAAAATGCCGCCGCTCGGCATCATGGTCGAGGTGCCTTCGGTGGCGATCGCGCCGGAGGCGTTCGCCGATGTCGCCTTCTTCTCGATCGGTTCGAACGATCTGACCCAATATGTAATGGCGGCTGCCCGCGATAACGCAGCCGTGGCGCATCTTAATTCTGTCCGCCATCCCGCCGTGTTGCGGCTGATCGGCTCGGTTGCCGCTTTTGGCCTGCGCGCGAAAATCCCAGTCAGCCTGTGCGGCGATGCCGGCGGCGATCCGGCATCGATCCCGGCACTGCTCGAGGCCGGCCTGCGGGATCTCTCGGTGGCTCCCGCCCAACTCGCCATGGCCAAGGCGGCCATCTCGGATGCATCGGTCTAGGATGACTGAGATGGCCGACAAGACACCAGAAGCCGGCTCCGAAGAGGCGATCCGCGCCTACAAGACGATCCTGTCGCAGGTCATCGACCAGCGACCGTCGGGTATGCGACAACGCCTTGCCGACGCGCTTGGCAAGCACCGCAGCTTCGTCACCCAGATTTCCAGCGCGGCCTATTCGACCCCGATCCCGTCAAAACATCTGCCGGCTATTTTTTCGGTCTGCCATTTCAGTCCGGCCGAGCGCGATCAGTTTCTGGCTGCCTATCATCTGGCGCATCCCGGCAAGATGTCGGTTGCGGCAGGCATGCGCAAGACCCGGCATGTCTCGCTGATCGTGCCCGATTTCGGCGACGACAAGCAGAATGCAGCGCTCGACAAGGCGATCAACGAATTCATCCAGAAGATCACCAGCATCACCGGCAGGAGTGGCGGCTGATCGTGTTGTGTCGGGAGGACACATGAAGAAGTTTATGAATTCCGTCGACACGGTGCTGACCGAAAGCCTCAACGGCTTCGTTGCAGCTCATGCCGACATCCTGGTGCTGGGCGAGGAGCACAAATTCATTCGCCGCAAGGTGATGAAGCCGGGGAAGGTGGCGCTGATCTCGGGCGGCGGTTCCGGCCACGAGCCGTTGCATGCCGGCTTTGTCGGTCACGGCATGCTGGACGCCGCCTGCCCCGGCCAGGTCTTCACCTCGCCAACGCCGGACCAGATACTGGCGGCGGCCGCCGCCGTCGATACCGGCGCCGGCTGCCTGTTCATCGTCAAGAACTATGAAGGCGACGTGATGAATTTCGACATGGCCGGCGAAATGGCCGACGGCGTCCTGCAGGTGGTGATCAATGATGACGTCGCCGTCGAGAATTCGTCCTTTACGACCGGCCGGCGCGGCGTCGCCGGCACGCTGGTGGTGGAGAAGATCGTCGGCGCCGCCGCCGAGCAAGGCATGGCGCTGGCGGATCTCAAGGCGCTCGGCGGTCGCATCAACAGCGCGACGCGTTCGATGGGCGTGGCGCTGACCAGTTGCACGGTGCCGGCGGCCGGCAGGCCGACCTTCGAGATTGGTGATGGCGAGATGGAATTCGGCGTCGGCATTCATGGCGAGCCCGGCCGGCGTCGCGACACGTTGAAAAGCGCCGATGCGATCGCCGAAGAGATTTGCGCCGCGATCCTGGGCGATCTCGGCGACAGGGCGAAAGGCCCGGCACTGTTGTTCATCAACGGCTTTGGCGGCACGCCGCTGATGGAGCTCTATCTGATGTACAACAGCGCCCGAAACATCTTCGAAAAACAGGGCGTGACGGTGACCCGCTCGCTGGTCGGGTCCTACGTGACATCGCTCGACATGGCCGGCTGCTCGATCACGCTGACCATGCTGGATGACGAGGCAACGTCAATGTGGGACGCGCCGGTGCACACAGCCGCGCTGCGCTGGGGACTGTAACGGAGGGGCCTTGCCCATATCCCGAACAGGCGGCTTATGAACTTGCCTTAGCCTGCGGGACCGGACGGACCGTTACCCGCAGTCACGCCGACAGATTGCCCGCCTGCAGCGCGGCTTGCCTTGCGGCCGACCGCTCCGGCTTCATCCAAACCGAAGCCGTAGAAGTCTTATCGCGGTATCGGCAGCGACGGCCCGGCCACCACGCTGGACAACTTTCCTGCCTTGCGCAGCACGGGCGCTTCATACTTTTTCTTGGCCATTCCAAACACCCTTTTCAGTCCAGTGCAAAAGAATGGACCGAAACCGTGGAAAGTCAATTCATGAGCTGGTTCTGCCACCACACGCTGGCTTCATGCATGCTTTTCTGCAACATACGCTCCTCTGAGTTGGTTGTTTGACGCAATTCCGGACGGGAATTGCTGATGTGGGCGAACGCAATCCGGGTTTGATGCTGCCATCTCTTGCGCCTGCCGATGAAAAACTGCTGCTGACCTTCGCCGACCCGGAGGCGACGGTTGCCACTGGCCGTGACGTTGCTGCCGAAAGCTTGCTGGCACTGCTCGCCAATGCCGAGTTCCACGGCGTGCTGCCGATCATGCTGCGCAAGCTCAGCGAGATCGGCGACGCCCAACTGCCTGCGGACGCAGCCTTGCGGCAAAAGCTGTCGGAACTGCGTGATCGCTCGACGCTGGCGACCGGCCAATCGATGCTGCTGCAATATCATGGAGACCGCATCATGAAGGCATTGGCGGCGAAAAATGTTCCGGCCCGCATCGTCAAGGGTCCGGTCTTCGCACGCAGACTTTACCGCCACGCCGCTGACCGGCCGTTCACCGACATCGACATTCTGGTCGAGCCGGCCAGCATCATTGAAGCCAACACGGTGATTGCCGAATGCGGCTTCGAGCTCTGGAGCGGCGAGGCGCAGTCGCAGGATCTGCAGGAGTTCAAGTGGCTGGAGAAGGAGAATACCAGCCTGCTGATCGAACTGCACGGCAACCTGGTGCATGATTCCGGCATGCGGCGGCGGCTGTCGCTGGGCTTTCGCGAATTGCAGATCATCGACGGCAGCGAGGCCGACACGCCGGCCGCGCTGCTGACCATCGCCATTGTCCACGCCGCCGGCGGGCACAAGTTCCACCGGCTGCAGCTTTGCGTCGATGTGCTGCAGGGCGTGCGCGCGCTGCGGTCGCCCGCGGATGAAGACCGGCTTTTCGAGGCGGCGCGAATCAGCGGCATCGAGCTCGAACTGGCGACGGTTCTCAATGTGACGGGGCGGCTGTTTGATGCACCGCGCGCGATCGAACTGGCCGACCGCATCAAGCCCGACCTCTCGATATTTTTGGCCAAATGGCTGATCACCGGCGATACGCTGCTCGGCGTCAATTCCAGGGACAAGATGCATTCGCGCCTGCGCCGCGACGCCTTCCGCTGGATCCAGCGGCTCGCCAGGCCAAAGTCACGTTTTGCCTGAACTTGCCGCGCCGGCCGTCAGTCCGGCGCCGGCAGCGCGGCGCGGATCAACGGTGACGCCTCGGCCGGTTTTTCGCCGACTTCCAGGGTAAAGGTCGGGACGGCTTTGACCAGCGTTGCGATGGTTGCCATGCGGCGCTTCTGCGCCGGCAAAAGGCCGGTCATGCCGGTCCTGACATTGTCGGTGGCAAGCGCTACCATGGCGTCTGTCCTGGTCATGGGCACGAGCCGGGTTTGCGCGTCCGCCGAGCGGGCGAGATGAAACAGTGCCGCAACCGGTCTGCCGACAGTTTCCTCTATGCGGATGATCTCGGCGAGACGTTCCAGCGAGACGGCCTGCTCGCCATTGGCGTCCCATTTGTCGCCAAGGCAAGGCGCCACGAAGGGCAGCATTGCCGCGGTGTGGCGGTGGACCTTCACCTTGCGCGGCAAGCCCCAGGCCGTGATGCCGCCACCGGCCAAAACCTTGAGGATCATGGCGTCATCCGAGCACAGGCCGAAACCTTGCGACGCCAGCGCCAGCGACGTCGTCGACTTGCCGGTGCCGCTCGGCGCATGGATCAGCACGAGCGCCTCGCGGCCGGGCAATGTCAGGCCGGCGGTGTGCAGCATGTGCTGGTCGCCGGCATCAAGTGCTGCATCCAGCACCATCATCAGCACCGTCCATTTGACCTTGGCATCGGGATGGACTCGTATCTCGGCCCAGCCTCCATCGGCATTGATCGAGACGGTCTGCAGGCCGGGAAAGACCAGATGAACGGTGCCGCCACCGTCGATCAGCCGGCAATGGCCGTCCTCCGGCACCTCGCCGTCGAAAGCGAGTTTTCCGGCAGGCGATTCCGGTAACTCCCGCGTCTCGACGATGTCGACGCGGAAATCGGGCTCGACCGGCCCGCTCACGCGCAACGTGCCGAGCAAGAGGTCGAAGCTCGGCCAGAGATCGGCCCGCGAGGCCGATATGCTGATGACCTGGCCCTGGAGATCATAGCAGAAGGTGGTCGCCGGACCGGTCAAGCAGCGTGCGCCTTTCCGGCATCGGCGTGATGGCGATAGATCTGCACCATGCCGGGGAGGCTGTCCGAGACCACCGGGCGGCCATCGAGACAGACCCAGCAATGGGCAGACATACGCGGCGCCTGCATCGACTTCGGATCGACGCCGAAGCGCAGATCCGGATCGAAGCCGGCAAAGCGCAGGAAGCGGTGGGCGAGCAGGCCCTCGCGCAGGCATCTGCGGTCGCGCATCAGCCAGGGGTGCCGGACGGTCCGGTTGACGGCAGCGACGATGTAGGCTGACGACAGGCCGCGATAAGGGGTGGGTGCGCTGAGCGGCGCCCATTTCAGCACCGATTCGAAGCTGCGGCGGCCGATCAGGGTCGGCATCAGCCGCGCGCTTGCCCATAAATGGACACGAAACAAAGCGCGCAGGAGAACGCCGTCCACCATCAGGGAGCCGGGTCGGCGAGAATGCCTTCGCTCACCAGTTCGGCGGCCAGCGCCGCCATGTCCTGGTCGAGCGTGCCCTTGTCGACCTCGAACTCGTCAGACAACAGGACGACGATCTGGTCAAGGCTGCGGGCGCCGTCCACCTTGTCGAGAAAGGCTTCGGTGGTGCCGTTGCAGGTGTAAAGCTGGCCGCTGCGCGCCAAGAGCACGACGGCGCCATCGCCGACATGCTGGACCGAGGCGTCGTCCGCCAGCCGCAGAACCATTTCAGAACCGATTTGGGCCATGGAGCCCTCCACCATTTTCCTGGAGAGCAGATAGCGCGGCGATGCGGGTCTGTCCATTGCGCGGACGAGAGGGAGAACAGGCCGGCCTGACCGTTCTGTGGCAATCCGGCAACGCCACCATCCTCACGACACAGGCAACCGAAGCCTAATGGAGACATCCAATTTCAGATTGTGGTAACTTCCACATCATTCAGAGCCTGAGAACAGGGAAGCACCCCAGAAATAGTCGGTGATTGCAGCTGGGAAACACCGCCGCAAACGGTCAAGCCAGCTATCTCGCAGGGTCAAGGTCTTGCTTTTCTTACCTAAAGTAAGCTATGGAGTCGCGGGGTTTTGGGAGAGCATTGGGTATGCGTTACAACTGGGAGCGGGCTCCGACCGCGTTCGAACGTCATCGAAAAGCATTGGCAGCCGCCATATTGATCGCGGGTGGCGTCGGGCTGATGCTGGCGGCCTTGCCGCTTTAAGACCTGATATCCGACACGAACGCCCTGCTTTCTCCGGGCGCATGAGCTTTTTCTGCCTGCCACAAGACGGGCCGCGGCTTAGCGTGCATGGCCGGTTACGGCGATGAAGCGGCGGTCGCGTCCTTCGAAGCCCTGGCTGAAGCGCTGCACCAGCACCGCCACTACCGCCGGCCTGCCGGGCGGGGTGTATTCGTAGGATTCCGACAGGCTGTAGGAAGTCGGGCAGTTGCGCGAGCCCGGCACGGCCTTGTCCTCGTGCAGCACCTTGAACGGCTTGCCGTCCTGCCCCTGCAGCGACAGGCGGAAGCCGCGCGCCTTGCCCGTCTTGGCGCCTTGAAGTTTCTTTTCGCCCTGAAGTGTCTTGTCGCTCGGAAGAGCCTGGTCGCTTGGCTTGGCGTCATCAAAGCTTGCCGAGCAGTCCGTCTTGCTGTCGGCCAAAATCTCATCGAGCTGGATGGTCGAAATCTGTGTTTCGCCATAGAACGGCGACAGCCATTTCTGCGCGGCCTGCTCGAGGCGGGAAATGTCGTTGTACTCGACCGTGTCGTCCGGGAAGGTGAACCTGTCGGAGGCCGTGCGCGTGCCGCGCTCGGCGATGCCGTATTTGGCCAGGATTGGCGCGGCCTGCTTTGCGGCCTGCGCCCGTGCCTGCTCCACCGTCGTGGTCGCCTCTTCCGATTCGTCGAGGACAAGGATCGGCTTGCCGCCGACGAACTCGTCTGTGCTTGTGTCGATGATGTCGATCTGCGACCAGCCGGAAACGGCAGCGTCGAGCTCGCCATATTGCTCGAAGGCGAAATATTTGCCGTCGGGGGAAAAGCCGATGATGCGCCGCGCGGCGGCATCGCCGGCCTGGGCGGCGGAAACGATCGTCAACAGCAGCGCTGCTCCAACGGCAGATCCAACCCCGTATCGTACCGTCATTGCGCGCCCTGCCCGGATTTCAAACCCGGCCATGGTGCCTGCAATTTATGGCCAAGGCGAGATCGGCCAAGCCCCAAATTTCGGGAAAGACATGGCATTTGGGGAAAGACGTGGCCGGGAAAACCCGCATAGGCTATTGCAAGATAGAGAGCTTTCCCGAGGAGGGATGAATGGCGTCACGCTACCACGAGGTCTATGACGGCTGGAAACGCGACCCGGAACAATTCTGGGCCGATGCGGCCGAGGCGATCGACTGGTATTCGCCGTGGACCAGCGTCTTCGATGCCAAGGCGGGCGTTTACGGGCGCTGGTTCAACGGCGCCAGCTGCAACACCTGCTTCAACGCTCTCGATCGCCATGTCGCAGGCGGCCGCGCCGACCAGATCGCACTTATCTACGACAGCGCGATCACCGGCACGGTCAAGAAATTCACCTATGCCGAATTGAAGCGCGAAGTGGTAGCGCTGACTTCGGTGCTCAAGAACCGCGGCATTCGCAAAGGCGACCGCGTCATCATCTACATGCCGATGGTGGCCGAAGCGGCGATCGCGATGCTTGCCTGTGCCCGCATCGGCGCGGTGCATTCGGTGGTGTTCGGCGGCTTTGCCTCGCACGAGCTCGCCACCCGCATCGACGACGCCAAGCCGAAGCTGGTCATCTCCGCGTCCTGCGGCCTGGAGCCTGGACGTGTCGTGGCCTACAAGCCGCTGCTCGACAAGGCGATCGAAATGTCCCGCCACAAGCCGGACGCCTGCCTGATCCTGCAGCGCGACCAGCTGCGCTGCGATCTGAGGGAGCATTACGATATCGATTTTGCCGACGCCGTTGCCCGCGAGCGCGCCGCGGGCGCCAACGTCGATTGCGTTCCGGTGCTCGCCACCGACCCGCTCTACATCATCTACACCTCCGGCACGACCGGCCAGCCTAAGGGCATCGTGCGCGACAATGGCGGCCACATGGTCGCGCTCAAATGGACGATGGAAAACGAGTTCGGCGTCAGACCGGGCGAAGTGTTCTGGGCGGCCTCCGATGTCGGCTGGGTGGTCGGCCATTCCTACATCGTTTACGGACCGCTGCTGCATGGTGCGACAAGCGTGCTGTTCGAGGGCAAGCCGATCGGCACACCCGACGCCGGCACCTATTGGCGGGTGATCGCAGAACACGGCGTGGTCGCGCTGTTCACCGCGCCGACAGCCTTCCGCGCCATCAAGGGGCAGGACCCCAAGGGCGAATTCGTGCCGAAATACGATCTGTCGAAATTCCGCACTCTGTTCCTGGCCGGCGAACGCGCAGACCCGGAAACCATCAAATGGGCGGAGCAGAAACTCAACGTGCCGGTGGTCGATCATTGGTGGCAGACCGAGACCGGCTCGCCGATGACCATCAACCCGGCAGGCCTCGGCCTGCTGCCGGTGAAATACGGCTCGCCCGGCGTGCCGATGCCGGGCTACGACATTCGCGTGCTCGACGATGCCGGCCATGAAGTGCCGCGCGGCACGCTTGGCAATGTGGTGGTGAAACTGCCGCTGCCGGCCGGCTGCCTGCCGACGCTGTGGAATGCCGACGAGCGTTTCCGGCAAGCCTATCTCGAGGAATTTCCCGGCTTCTACAAGACGGCCGATGCCGGCATGATCGACGAGGACGGCTACCTCTATGTCATGGCGCGCACAGACGACATTATCAATGTCGCCGGACACCGGCTGTCGACCGGGGCCATGGAGGAGGTGCTTTCAGCGCACCCCGATGTTGCCGAATGCGCCGTCATCGGCGTCGCCGATGTGATGAAGGGCCAAGTTCCGCTCGGCTTCGTCGTGCTCAATGCCGGTGTGTCGCGCGATACCGCTGCCATCGAAGGCGAAGTGGTGGGGCTGGTGCGCGAACGGATCGGCCCGGTCGCCGCCTTCAAGATGGTGGTGACGATCAAGCGCCTGCCCAAGACGCGCTCCGGCAAGATCCTGCGCGGCACCATGCAGAAGATCGCCGACAAGGAAGAATGGACGATGCCGGCGACCATCGACGATCCCGCCATTCTTGACGAGATCACCGCGGCGCTCAAAGCCCGCGGCATCGGGGTCTGACGGTCCCAGTGGCGTTGTTTCAGCGGTCCAGACCTCCCCGGCCGGCGCCGCGCGAGCGCCTGGAGATGGATATGGAGGACGCAATCGTCTACGCGGTCGGCGACGTGCATGGCTGCTACAAGGAATTGCTGTCGCTTGAGCAGAATGTTCAGCGCGACGCGCAGCAGTTCAGCGGCCGCAAGATCATCGTGATGCTTGGCGACTATATCGACCGCGGGCCGCAATCGGCGCGCGTGCTCGACCATCTGTTGGCGGCGCCGCCACAAGGCTTCCTGCGCGTCTGCCTGGCGGGAAACCACGAAGTGGCAATGCTGAACTATCTCGACGGATATCTGTCGCGGGACCGCTGGCTGGCGGTCGGCGGCCTCGAGACGCTGTTTTCCTATGGGGTCGATCCGGCGCGGCTTGCCAGCCTCTATGCCTCGAGCGACGAGGTCGACCGGCGCGTGAAGGAAGTCATTCCGGCCAGCCATATCGACTTTCTGCGCAGCCTGCCGGTGCTGCTCTGTTCGGATAAATTCGTTTTCGTCCATGCCGGTATCAGGCCGGGTATCGACCTGGTCGCACAGGATGAGCAGGATCTGCTCAACATCCGCGACGAGTTCTTCAACGCCGCCCATCTGCTCGACCGCTTTGTGGTGCATGGGCACACGCCGGTCGATATCCCCAGGCTTGACGGGCGAAGGCTCGGCATCGACACCGGCGCCTTTCAAAGCGGCCGGCTGACAGCGCTCAGGATCGTGGGTAAATTCGGCAAGCTGATCTTTTCCTGACATGCCGTGCTTCTTCGTTTGAGCGTGATCCTTTCCGAAAACCGGATCCGCTTTTCCGGATCACGCTCCTTTTCAGGATCGCGCTCCGTTCAGGCGGCGGTCTTCGCCCGCACGTCCGATTTCTCCAGATAGTAGGTCGAATAGCGGTCGAAGAACTTTTCCGAGCCGCCGAGCGAGCCGTATTTCGGCAGCTTCTTCAGATCGACCTTGTTGAGCACGGCGCCGACGACCTTGCTTGCGACGTAGGGTTCCTGCTCCAGCAGCGAGCGCACCATGGCGCGCGGCGTGCGGCCCCATTCGGCAACCAGCACGAAGCCGTCGACCAGCGGCGCAAACGCCTTGGCGTCGACCACGGGGCCGAGCGGCGGCAGGTCGACGATGATGTACTCGAACGTCTCCTTGGCGTTGTCGATGAAGCGCCGCATGCCGGCCGACGACAGCAGCTCGCTGGTATGCGAGAACTGGCCACGCAGCACGGCCGGGATGATCGCCAGCTTGGTCTGGCGGTCGACCTTGCCGACCGACTGCCAGGTCTGGCCGTTGACCACGGCTTCCATCAATCCCTGCTCGGCCTCCATGCCGAGGTTGCGGCTGAGGCCAGGATTGCGCAGATCTGCATCGATCAAAAGCGTCTTCGAGCCGTTGGCGGCCAGCAATCCGGCGAGATTGGCGGCGACCGTCGATTTGCCTTCGCCTGGCAGGATCGAGACCACGCCTATGACCCGGCTGCCCTGCCCTTCCATGACAACGTCGAAGGCGATCTTGGCGTTGCGCAGCGTTTCGGAGAACATCGATGCCGGCGCATCGACGCTGACCCGCAAGCGCGCCCGTTTCTCGGCCGCCGACAATGTGTTGGCGCCTTTGGCATCCGCCGCACCGTCGTCGGCGTCCTTGCCGAGCCTGCCGCCGATCATCGGCAAATAGCCGAGGAATTTGAGGCCGACGCGATCGCGAATGTCCTCGCCGGTCCTGAAGAAGCGCTCGTTGAACTCATTCAGGCCCCCAAAGCCGGCGCCAAGCAGCACGCCAAGCACCAGCGACAGCGCCAGCACCCTGGAGGTGCGCGGGCTTGAGGCGGAAAGCGGCGTTGAGGCATCCGAGATGATGCGGACCTTGCCGACCGGGAAGGATTGCTGCTGCGAGGCCTCCTCGTAGCGGCTAAGGAAGGTCTGGTAGAGCGTAGTGAGCGCCTGCGCCTGCTGGTCGAGCTCGCGCAGTTTGACCTGGCTCTGGTTGTCGATGGAGCTCTTGCCGGCCGCGTCGGCGATCTTCTGCCTCAGTGAGGTCTCGCGTGAAAGCGCGACTTCATATTCATTGCGATAGCTTTCGGTCAGTTGCTTCAACTCGCCGAAAATCTGGGTCGACAGATCGGCCTTTTCCTTGGCCAGCGCCACCGCCTGCGGATGGTCGGCGCCGAAATTGGCCGTCACGTCCTGCAGCCGCTTGGCGACTGTGAGATAGCGAGTCTTGAGCGTTGCAATGACCGAGCTTGCCGGCTGATCGCTTGAGATGGCGGAATCGTTGAAGGCATTGTCCGAGCCGCTTTCGACGATGGTCTTGTATTGCTGATAGCGGGCGCTGGCGCGCGCCGTATCGGCCTGCGCGACGATCAGTTGCGCGGTGAGATCGGCAATCTGCTTGTCGCTGATCAGCTGGCCGTCGCTGTTGGCGGCCAGACCATGCTCGGCCCTGAATTTCTCGACCGCCATAGCGGCCGCCTGTGAGTTCTGACGAAGCTCGGTCAGCCGGCCCTGCAGCCAGACCGCAGCGCGTTCGGTGGCGTCGAAACTGGCGTTGAGCTGGTCGGCGAGATAGGCGTCGGCATAGGCCTTGGTGATGGCGGTGGCGAGCGCCGGATTGGTCGACTGGTAACCGATGGCGAGCACATAGGAGCGGCCGTTGCGCTGCGCCAGCACCTCGCTCTGCAGCTTCAGCACGGCATAGTCGTGGCGCGCCGTCTGCATCATGGCCTGGCGTGTCGCCTCATCGACGTTTTCCATGCCGGGAATCTGCTCGGCGGAACTTGAGCGGAAATAGCCGATCACGCCGCGCACGAAGCCGATGCCCTTGACCAGCGCCGATTGCGGCGGGTTCATGAACTCTGCGTTCTGGTCGAGTTTCAGCTTGTCGACCACCACCGAGGCCAGCCGCGCCGAGGTGATGATTTCGATCTGGCTGAGCAGGGCGGCGTCGGTCTGCATGGTGACGGATGCAGCCGAGATGTCGTCGATGACCTTGTTCAGGCCTTCGTCGATCAGCACGCTGGCGACCGACATGTATTGCTTGGGCGTGGTCTGCAGATAGAGCAACCCCAGGAACAGGCCGATGATGGCGCAGACCGCCACCACCTTGACCTGACGCGCCGCCATGCCAAGCAGGCGCTCGACGTCGATGAAGTCTTCACCCTTTTCCTGATCGGGGTTGGGCAATGGCATCCTCTTGTCGAGAGGAAAGCTGGCATAATTCATCTTCGATCCAATTCTAGGTTACAGGCGCCGGAGCGAGACGGGTCAGGTCCCACCTCGTCCGAAGCTGCGGAGATCGGGGGCAAGATATGCAACGCAAGCTTCATGCCATCCGGCGCCGGGCCTGAGCGGCCAGGCGTGCAGGCATGAGCCGCGCCATCGTCCAAACGCATATGCCCTCGAAAGATGGGCATTATGCGGCCACTTCCTGACGCTCATGCGACCGCACGAACGCCTGCAGCATTTCCAGCACAGGTCCCTTCATGTCGTCGCGCGCCAGCGCGAAGGCGATGGTCGCCTCTATGAAGCCTTCCTTGGAGCCGCAGTCGAACATGCGGCCATTGAAAGGCTGGGCAAAGAAAGACTGGCTTTTCGCCAGCCGCACCATGGCATCGGTAAGCTGGATTTCGTTGCCGGCGCCGCGCTGCTGGTTGCCCAGCAGCGAGAAGATCTCGGGCTGCAGGATGTAGCGGCCGTTGATGTAATAGTTCGACGGCGCATTGGCCGGCGCCGGCTTTTCGACCATGGCCGTCACCTCGAAGCCGCTGCCTGTCTCGGCGCCGCGCCCGACGATGCCGTATTTGCTGGTCTCGCTGGGATCACAGCGCTCGACGGCGATCACATTGCCGCCGGTCTGCTGATAGAGATCGACTGTTTCAGCCAGGCAACCTCGGCGACCGAACGACACCATATCGGGGAGCAGCAGGGCGAAGGGCTCGTCGCCGATGACTTCGCGTGCGCACCACACCGCATGGCCGAGACCATGTGGCGACTGCTGGCGGATGAAGCTGGTGGCGCCGGCCACGGGCAGCATGCTTTCGAGCGCCTCCAGCTGGGTCTTCTTGCCGGTTTGTTCGAGCGTTCCAATCAGTTCGGGGTGCAGGTCGAAGTAGTCCTCGATGACAGCCTTGTTGCGGCCGGTGACGAACACGATGTGCTCGATGCCGGCTTCGAAGGCCTCGTCCACCGCATATTGGACGACCGGCCGGTCGACCACGGGCAGCATCTCCTTCGGAATCGACTTGGTTGCCGGCAGGAACCGTGTTCCAAGCCCCGCCACAGGGATGACTGCCTTCCTGATTTTCTTCATCGCAAATTCCTTCTGAGCAGATCGATTTCAGCCTGTTGCAGGCCACGAACAAACGTCTTCATGTACTCGCCCTCCTTACCTCTCCGCGCCGACGGCAAACTGCGCCGCCACCCTTTTGAGGCGGACGGCGATCGGCATCGACATGTGCCTGACAGCCGCCGGATCACTTAGCGCGGTGCGTATCGCTTTCAACGGCGAACGCGCCTTGATGTGCTGGACCAGCGACAGGAACGATGCCGCCTTGCGCAGGCTGCGGGCGCGTTTGGCGAAGGCGGCCGCAGCAGCAGCGTCCATGGAATTGGTCTCGGCGAAGACCGCGTCGGCCTTGCGCATCGCCTCGATATGGTGAAGCTCGAGCACGCGCGAGATCGAGCCCGTGCGGATGTGGTAGATATAGCCGGTCGTCGGCTCGACGACGCATTTTCCGCTCTTGGCCAGCGCGTTGGCGAGCAGGATGTAATCCTCGCCTATGCTCAGACTTTCATCATAGCGAAGCCCGTTTTCGATCAGGAAACGGCGCTGGAAGATCGGCTTGAGATAGCCAAGGTTGAACGTGGATTCGAAAACGATGTTGCCAGCGATGTAGTCGGCGAGCGTGATTTCACGCAGGCCCTCCAGATATTTGGCGGGAAACATCGTCGCTTCGGCAATGCCGTCCTCGCGCACCACCTGGAGGTTGTCGACGGCGATTACAGCGCCCGCACTTTCGGCTCGCGCGATCATGGCAGAAAGCCGCCCGGGCAGGACGGCATCGTCGGAATCGAGCACCGCGACCCAGCGGCCGGAAGCCAGTTCGAGCCCGGCATTCCTGGCGCCGCCAGGGCCACGATTTGCCGGCAGCGCAACCACTTTGACGACATCTTTTGGATAGGCTCTTGCGACGTCGAGCGTGTTGTCGCGCGACTGGTCATCGGCGACGATGATTTCGACGCTGACATCGCGCTGGGCCATGGCGCTTGCGATCGCCCGGTCGAGCGTGGCCGCGGCATTGTAGGCTGCGATGACAAAGGAGACGTCAGGCTGCACGCTTGCCTCCTTGCTGCGGGGAAGACAGTCCGTATTGGCGAATTTCGCTGATACCGACCAGGCCGCTGACGACGCCGACATGCATGATGCCGCGCAGCACGCTGCGGTTGCGGCGGACCGGGCTAATCGCGGTCAACGCCGCCATGCCGAAGCAATAGACGGCCTTGGCCGAGGCAAGGCCGACAGCCTTCGCACGCTCTATCACGCCTGCGTCATGGCCGATGAGGTGGCCGTGCGTCTGGCCGAAGCGGAAGCGGCGGCGGCGCAGCCAGTCGAAAGCGGCTCGCGAACGCGGCACGACTTCCTCGACCCACGCCTCCGGCGCAAAGGCGATGCGACCGCCTGCCTTGACCATGCGGTTGAAGAATTCGGTGTCCTCGCCGCCGCTCTGGCCGCGCGCCAGGCTGAAACGACGGTCGCGCAAGCTGTCGGCGCTCATCCTCAAAAGGACGTTGCAGGTGTAGCCGGTGCGGATTTCGCCCTGCACCCAGACCGGCAAGGTCGAATGGAAATCGCCCTTGCGCATCCAGTCCGGCGCATCCGGGCGGTAGAGCGCCCGCACCGGACCGAGCACGGCCTCGGCGCCGCTTGTCTCCGCGATAGCAATCAGTTCGGCCAGCCATTGCCGGGAAGCGGTTTCATCGTCGTCGATGAAGGCGACAAAATCGGCCGTGCTGGCATCAAGACAGGCGTTGCGGGCAACCGAGATGTTGCGCGCCGGAGCGTGCCGGTAGCGGGCCACGAGCTTCAATTCGCTCGCCAGCGCGGTCACCAGCGGCTCGGCGGTCGGCTCGTCGTCATTGTCGGCGACGATGACGCCGATGCCGAAACCGGCAGGCATATCCATGGCAGCGAGCGACCGCAGCGTGTCGGCCAGTTCCGGCCGCCGGAACGTGCAGACGCAGATGTCGATTCGGCGGCTGTCGGCGACCATCATGCCACCCCGCGCTGCGATCGCGAGCCGAGCAGTTGCAGCCAAAACCCGAGCGACCAGCCGAAATGCATGACCATCGCCGAAATGCCCGCCAGCACATTGTTGGGATTGCGCTGGCTGATGGCGGTCACAGCGCCGTAGCCCAGACAGACCGAAGCCCAGACCAGCAGCGGCACCGCCGCCAGCCAGTGGATAAAGGAAAATACCGCGAGAAGGACGACCGGCGCCACCAGCAGCGGGATCATCTGCCGAACTTTCGGGATCATGCGGTGCTTGAGCACATTCTTGGCGCGGCCGCGGCCATAGCCGAGATATTGGAAATACAGGCCCTTCAGCGACGAACGCGGATAGTAGACCATCTGCGTCTTGCCGCTCATCCAGATGCGGTAGCCTGCCCGGCGCAGGCGGTAGTCGAGTTCGGCATCCTCATTGTGGCTGAAGGTCTCGTCATAGCCGCCGACCGCGGTGAAGGCCGAGATCCGGATCAGCGCGTGATGGCCATGGTCCACCCATTCGCCGGCCGAGAAGTGCCGATGCTTGGAGCCGCCGGTGCCGAGCTTGGAATTCTGCGCCGCCGCGACCGCTTTCTGCACCGCGCCGCTGCCGCTGGTCAGCATCGAGACGACGACCGAATCGGCTGAAGTGGCGAGCGCCTCCTCGACCAGCCGGTCGCAATAATCGGCGGGATAGCCGCCATGGGCATCGATGCGGATCAGGTATTCGGCGCCGTCACCGAGGCTGGCGACGGCGAGATTGATCGCCGCGCTCTGGATACGTTTTGGGTTGTGCAGGAGGACGACCTGAGGGTCCTTGGCCGCAACCGCTTCGACAATGGCCAAAGTACCATCGGTGCTGCCGCCATCGGCAACGACGATGCGGGCGCCGAGCCTTAGCGCTGCCGGCCTGAGCTGCTCGAGCAACGCGCCGATATGGGCTGCCTCATTCAGGCACGGAATGACGATCAGGCTTGGCGGCAGCGCTTCGGTTTGCGTCATCGGCGCCTTTCCATGAACTGCACTTTTGTCATTGGTCATCCTTCAGGCCAGTGCCTCGGTGGCGAACGAACCAGGGGCAACCGCAAGGCCGCGCAGCCTGTCGACAAAGGCGCGGCAGTCGCTGCGGTCGTAGCTCCAGGTTCGTGGGTTGCGGGCCAGCACACGCGCCTTGGCCTTGCCGAAGTGCTCCTGGTCCATGCGGCCGAGCGCGGTTTCCAGGATTTCGGGCGTGGCAGCAGAAAGCAGGATGCCAATGTCCTGCTGGTTGAGAAAGCGCCCCGTCTCGGTAGTGCCCATCGAGATCGGTACGGCGCCGAAGCGGCAGCCCTCATAGAGGCGGTTGGGCAGCAACCATTCCGAATTCTGCCCTTCCTCGAAGAAATCGATCGCCCAGGAAAAATGCACTTCGCCGTAGATCGCGGCCATGTCTTCCGGGTTGCGGTAGGGGCCACGAAAGGAGAGATAGGGTTCGGCCTCGACAAAAGCATGGAAATCCGGGAATTCCGAGAGTGCCGGACGGCCCCGGAGGACGACCTCGAAGCGCCCGCCCTGACGGCGCGTGAAGTCGGCCAGCAGCTCCAGCGAGCGGCGGCAGCGCAGCGCGCCGAACCAGCCGATGCGCCACGGGGGTGCTGCAGGGTTTTCGGCCTTTGACCTGTCATCCAAGGCGATCGGCGCGGTTTCGAAGTATTTGTTTTCGACCAGTTCCACCGGTGCGGCGACCTGCCCGAACGGCTTGAAATAATTGGCGATGAAGGCCGGTGAGCTCGTCACCAGAAGCTTCACGTCGCGGGCGAGATAACGCTCCGCTGTGCGCAGTGCTTTGCCCAGCATGTCATTGCGCAGCACCAGGCGATGGATGTCGAGGCATTCGTAGACGATCGGCACGCCGCCGCGAAAGGCGGCCTTGGCGCGCCTGGCCAGCGCCAGCATTTCCAGATTGCGCGCGATGATGAGGTCGGGCTTCGGCATCGCCGCAAGCTTCGAGCCTATCGACAGCGCCGCCTTGGCGACCGCCGCCAGACGCTGGCCGAATCGGCCGTCACGCGTCGCGCCGAGGTCGACCGGCTGCAGCCCCTCGACGTCGGGAACAGCATTTGTGGTCCGACGGAAGCCGGCCAACGTGACCCGCGCGCCGCCTGCCTTGAGCATTATGATCCGCCGGCGCACCGCCGGGTCGGAAACATCGTGCACAAGGTACAAGACATGCAGCATGAAAACTCGACCGCTGTTGGCCCACCCACGGGAATGCTAACCCAGCTTTTGCTGCATCGCAACATTTTTGGTGCGCCGTAGCATAAGTGCACGTTTTTTGTTGCACTGCAAAATTGATGCGTTACCCTCCGTCGGGCTTGAGCGCCGCTCTGGCTGGTCACCCAGCCCGATGCAGCGATGGATTGTGACGCGAGCCGCATCGGGATCGTCCTGGCGTGGGTATTTTCGGTCACCATGCCCGTCCTAGGCACCGCAGGCCACGCCGCGGAATCTGCTGACGAAATGAGGTATCCCATGAAGATCGTCGTTGAAAACACAGTCTGCCTGAATACCGGGGATGCGGCGATTCTGCTGGCGATCCGCCACATTCTCAAGACGATCGTGCAAGGCGACGTGCGGTTTGCCGTCTTCGACAGCCAGCCCGAGGTTGCGGAACGACTCTATCCGAAGACGGATTATCCCGACCTCGAATTTCATAAGCTGCTGTCGGAATCCCTGTTCCGATACAAGAATGGCAGCGGGCTGAGGGACCGGTTCAAGCCGATCTACAATCGGCTCGTTCTCCAGGCTCTGCGCTGGTTTGGCAGCAGCGCGCTAGGCAATTTTTTCAGCTATCGCGACCGGCGCGGTCTCGATATCTACGCCGACGCGGACATGGTGGTCACCACAGGGGGAACCTATCTCGTCGAGAACTACAATCTCGAACGACGCCTCAATCAGTTCAGGCTCGATGCCGTATTTGGCAAGGATCCGGTCTTCTTCACGCAATCCCTCGGTCCGTTCGACAAAAGTTACAACCGCCAGGAGCTCGGCCCGATCTTTGACCGCAGTCCGCTCATCCTGTTGCGCGACGAACGGTCGCGGACCCATATCCGGGACTTGGTGAAGGATCTCGGCAAGTGCCACGTGGTGGCCGATGCCGTATTCGCCTTGGCCGATACCGACAGGATCCGCAAGCGTCTCGCTTCCAGCCAGCCGCCGGCGTCGACGGGCCGCGTCGCTATTTCGGTCCGCCACTGGAACTACGTCAGCGACGGTGAGGGCGGCATGCGCCGCTATCTGGATTCGGTCCGCGAGATCGCCACAATTCTTGTCAGGGACCTTGGCAAGGAGGTGACCTTCGTCTCCACGTGTCAGGGCGTGCCGGAATATGCCCATGACGATTCCAAGACCGCACAGGCCATCGTTGCCGAGCTCGATCCTGAGATCGCCAGCCACGTGACAGTGGACGCTTCGTTCCACACGCCGGACCAGTTGATGGCGCTGGTGAAGGGCTTCGACTTCGTCGTCGCGACGCGCATGCATATGATGATCATGTCGCTTTGCGTCGGCACGCCGGTGCTGCCGATCGCCTACGAGTTCAAAACCAAGGAAGTGGCCAAGCGAATCGGTGTCGACGATGTGCTGCTCGACATCGACACCGTGACGCCCGAAGAGGCGCGCGAAAAGCTCGGCCGATTTGCGGGAAATCTCGACCGCTATCGCAAGACAAGCCTTCAGGCCGTGCTCGAAGAACATGCTTCGGCAATGTCGGCCACAAACCTGCTGGCGCCGCTGATCGCCGGCCGCTCAGCGGATATTGCGCGCGGCGTTGGACAGGGTGGTGAACAAAGCGCGTCGCGACTGCGGGACGGCAAGCATGAAAACGAGACCGATGCCGTAGTTGAGGGCAAGCGCCAAAAAGACCGCGAGCAGGTCTGACTGGCCCGTTAGAGACGCCGGCAACCACAGGTACAGGAACCAGGCAAGCAGGGACGAGGCGATGAAAAGCCCCTGCATGAGCAGGAAGTCGGCGGCGGTCACCGGACCGACGCGATGGACCAGTAGCGCCAGCACGGGAACGCGCAGCACGTAACCGCTGATGGCATAGGCCGCGGCAACGCCGACGGCGCCCCAGTGCAGGCCAACGACGAAGGCAGCGACGGTCGTCAGCGACGAATAGATGCCCCAATGGAACATGGTCTTCGTCTTGCCCTGACAGATGAATATCCATCCCGTCGTGCTTGAAACGGACTGGACCAGGCTGGCGATGCCCAGCCAGGCAAAGATCGGTGCGACCGGTGCCCAGCCCGCGCCGAAGAGAAGTCCGACGATCTGATTGGAGGTCAGCGTCAGCGCCGCGATGCCCGGCATGGTAACGGCCGCCAGCATCCAGTTGGTGCGCACATAGATATCGCGAAAGCGGGCCTTGTCATCGTGGATGCGGCTGAGCAGCGGCACCATGACCCGTGTAAGCGGCTGGTTGATGTTCTGAAGCGGGAACAACAGGAGCTTGTAGGCGCGGTCGTAATAGCCGAGTTCGATCGCCCCGGAATATTTTCCGATGAGAATGTTGTCGAGATTGCGCGAGAAGAAGTTGGCGAGGTTGAAGCCGGTCAGGTTGGCGCCGAACGACAATATATCGGCATCGACCTTCAGGTCCGGCCGCAAAGGCGTCCAACGCGCCACCAGCCAGGCGGCAGCCAGGGCGATAGCTGCCGAAACCGCCGGGCCGATGACCAGCGACCAGTAGCCCAACCCCGCATAGGCCGCGATCGCGGCGGCCAGAAGTCCGGCGGCGGCGCTTATCACGTCGTTCAGTGCGAGCTGGCCGAACTGCAGGTGCCGGTTCATCAACGCCAGCGGCACTGCGGCGAGACTGCCGAGAAGCAGCGGCAGGGCGGAGCCAAGGGTGATGCCGGACATACGTTGATCGCCATAGAACGCGGCGATGGCAGGCGCCAGGCCGGCCACTACCACGGCACTACCCAGCCCGACGAGCGCGCTGATCCAGAACACCTGGTTGAGCTGCTGGTTGCTGATGTCCTTGCGCTGAACCACAGCCTGCTGCAGGCCCAGATTCTGAAGCAGCCCGACGAAGGCCACGATCGGCCCGACGGAAGCCACCAGACCGAAATCCTCGGGGACGAGCAGACGGGCCAGCACGATGACGGAGAGAAACTGGATCGCCATCTTGAAGCCCTGGGCGCCGATGGTTACCAGCCCGCCGCGCAGGGCGACACGACCGAACTGGGGGGGCGGATTGGCGTTCATGCAAGCGACCTCGTTTCGCCAAGCCGCATGGCGATTTCCACGAAATGTTGGTTCAGCAGATCGGAGTTGAACTCGGCCTCGATCTTCTTGCGCGCTGCGAGAGCGATCTCTTCACACGGCTTCGGATTCTCGGCGATCCAGGCAAGCTTTCCGGTCAGCGCCGCAACGTCCCGCTCAGCCACGAGAAAACCCGTCTTGTGATCATCGATCAGTTCAGGGATCCCGGAATGATACGTGCTGACCACCGTCAGGCCGGCGGCCATCGCTTCCATCAGGGAAACCGGAATGCCTTCCAGATCGCCATCGCGGGCGCCGACGCTGGGCAGCAGGAACACATGCGCATCGCGCAGACGCTGTTTGACTTCGCTGTGCGGCCGGGGCCCAAGAAAATTCACCCTGTCGGCAATGCCAAGCTCTGCGGCGATCCCCTTCAACTGCTCGAGAAGTTCTCCGCCGCCGATCACCGAGTAGATCCAGTCTCGCCGCGGCAGGCCAGCAAGCGCGCGAAGCGCATATTCGATGCCCTTCTTTTCAGTCAGGCGGCAGACCGAGATGAAGGAGAGCGTAGCCTGCTCCCATGAACGCCACCGATAGTCGATGTCACTCGGCCGCACCCCCATATGGTGAACCACAACCTGCTCCGGCGATGCACCGACCTCAATCAAGGCATCGCGGAAAAACGCATTCACCGGCAGTTGAAGAACGCCCTTTTCGAACACAATCTTGTAGCGCGCGAGCGTATTGTCATGCAGCGGTTCGCCGACATCACGGCCGTGAAATATCGTCACCAGGGGAGCGGAAATCCTCCCGCGCTTGATCGCGCGGGCCACGCGCATGCCGTTGTTGCCGAAATGGGCAACGATGACGTCGGCGCCCTGCAGTTTTCGCGCATGAGCAATGTCGATGGCGGTCGAGAGCTTGTCCCAGAACCTGCCGGACCACTTCCTGAGCAGCGGGCGATAGCGACCCAGGCCACCCCACCAGCATACGACCTTTCCTGGCAACGCCTGCCAGCGCGGATCATCGATGTTGCTGTCCCTGCCGAAGGACGTCTCGTTGCAGACGACGCCGACTTCCATGCCGCGCTCAAGGCATCCGGCTATCTGGTCGAGAACAAAGGTTTCGGACAATGAGGGAAACTTGTCGACTACAAAGCAGATCTTCATCGGCAGGATGCGCTCGTCCGGGGAGCCGGTGTCCCTTTGACAAAAGCCGGGCCGAAGACAGGGTGGCGGAAGCACAAGACATGCAGCATGGAATTCTACCGCTGTTGGCCCACCCGCAGGAACGTTAGTACAGGTCTTGCTGCACTGCAACATTTTTGGTGCAGTGTAGCAAGATTTCCCTCAGCTTGGCGTGCCTGCCGATCAAACGCAGAGGAGCAGTGTCAGCCGGCAGATGAAGGATCCGCCAAGCCCTCGGAAACGCCGACATGACCGGTGGGTGCATGCGCAGGGCTCGATGTGGCCAGTTGGGTAACGATCTGCGCAAAACGTTCATTCAGAACATCTGCGTTGAAGTCCTCCTCGACTTTGCGGCGTGCGGCAAGCGCGATACGCTCGCATTCGGTCGGGTGCTCCGCGGCCCAGGTAAGCTTGCCGGCAAGCGCTGAAATATCTCGCTCGGGCGCAAGCAACCCCGTCTCCCCATCCTTGATGAGCTCCGGGATTCCCGAATGATACGTGCTGACCGCAATCAATCCGGCGGCCATGGCCTCCATGAGCGCGACCGGAATGCCTTCCATATCCCCGTCGCTGGCAGTGATACTTGGCAGCAAAAAGAGATGCGCCATGCGAAGCCGTCTTTTCACCTCTGCGTGAGGGAGGCTGCCGAGGAATGTTACGCGACCAGCCAAGCCCAGCTCTACGGCCAGCTTCTCCAGATTCATCCGCAGAGGACCGTCGCCAACAATGTCGTAACGCCAGTCTAGCTGCGGCTGGGAGGCCTTGAGGGAGGCCAGGGCTCGCAAGGCGAACTCGACGCCTTTCTTTTCGACCAGGCGGCAAACCGTCGTCACGACCAGTTGGGTGCCTTCCCACGATTCCCAGCGATAGCCGATTTCGCGGGTGTCAATTCCCATATGGTGGACCGTCGTGCTCGCCTGGGACAGGCCGGCTTCCAGCAGCATCGTGCGGAAGTAATCGTTGACGGGCAGGTTCAGGGTCCCATGCTTGGTCAGCCCGGCATATTGTGTCGCGAGCACTGCCTGCCGCGCCGGGATCGCCACGTCCGCGCCGTGAAAGATGGTTATGATCGGTGGTTTGAGCACCTTCCATTTCTTCAGTGCGGCTGCTCTCTCGCCGTTCTGTCCGAAGTGGGCGACAATCACGTCGCAGCGGTTCAGGCGGCGTGCAAAGGCGATGTCGAGAACGGTCGAGGCCTTGTATCGCAAACGCGGCGGCAGACGCTGTACAAATTTGCTGATTACAGCGGCCCATCGCCACCAATGTCGGGTTCTGGCGAGCAGCGTCGCCATCGGCTCGCTTTGCCGGTCAATTCGGTGGTCACCTTGCATCTTTTCGCAGACCACTTCGACCTGAAAGCCCCGCGCCAGCAGCCCAGCCATCTGGTCCACGACGAAGGTTTCCGAAAGCAGAGGGAATTCGCCGACGACAAAGCCCACGCGCATGACCCGCCCATAAGGTTGGGGCTTGCTCGAACCAAGTGGTCCATATCGCACAAGCCCTAATGTAGACAGGCAGAATACACGTTGATTGCTGCAGCGCCACAAAATATTGCACTGCAGCAATTAAAAGTGATCCGGACGGGCGCACGACGCCTGGACCTGGCTAACGGGAACTTTGCGCGACCACGGTCGTGCAGCGTCTCAGCTGAAATGCAACACGACGCGTTTAGGCTGCGCGCTCCAAACCGACACGTCTTGCGCGGTCGAGAACGCCCATGAACGTTGCGAACTGGCTGTCGGGGTTCATTTGCCGCCGCTCCGAAAACTGACGTGCTGTCGCTGACAGCCGCTTGTACTCGGCCTCATCGCTCCACAGCCGCCTGACCGTTGCGACCCAGTCGGCGAGCGGGGCGTCGTAGTCCAGTACCACGCCGCCGGCGCCGATCGCTTCCGGCAGACCGCCGCGCCGCGAGCCGACCACGGGAATGCCACTACAATGCGCTTCCGAGGCCACCCGGCCCCAGGCTTCTTCCCATTTGCTGGGCGCAAGCAGGATTTTCGTGCGGCCGTAGACCGTCTTCATGTCGCTGGTGCGGCTTTCCAGCTTGACGTTCTGGAGGGGAGAGATTGTTGCTTCGATCCGGGCTCGATGATCGTCGTCGAGCTTCCAGCTTTCGACGAACAGGAACGGGATCTCGGGACAGGCGGCGGCAATGCGCACCGCAAGATCGAAGCCTTTTTCCTCATATGGATTGATGAGCGTGACAAATTCACCGGTCGTCGGTGTGCTGTAGAACGCGGGATTGATGGTCGGCGGAATAACCGTCGAATCGATATCGAATTTTGCCTTATAGGCGCGCGCGGTGAACTCGGAGTTGGCGATATAGACCGCCGAATGGAGCTCACGCAGATCGCCGGCCAATTCGTCGAATTCGACATTCCTCAGATAGACGGTCAGCGGCACGCCAAGCCTCTGCAACTCTCTGCCGATCGGCACCGAATTGTGGCACTGCACGACCGCGACATCCGGCCTCAACTTTTTGACGGCGAAGCCGGCCGCTTCCCAGGGGAACCACGCCCGTACAACCGGATAGCCCGGGAAATTGTCGATGACCGCGCGCTGACGAAGGAGCTTCATCTTGGCGCGCGCCCGGAAGCCGAACATGCCGTCGCCGAACAGCGCTGCCAGAACGGATGCCTCGTGACCGTTTTCGCGCAATTGCTCGACCAAGTGGTGGGTGCTCGACTGGACGCCCCCGCTGAATTGCGGCGGGTAGCCGGTGCCGCCTGCAAACAGAACTTTCATGAACCTGGCTCCGCGTTGTGCCGCCCTGCCTTCACGCCGCCATCCTGCCGATCGAGAAATACTCGATGCCGTGACGGGCGATGACCTTGGGATCATAGAGGTTGCGGCCATCGAAGATGACCGGCGTGGTCAGGGCATCCTTCACCGCGTCGAAGGACGGGGCGCGGAAACTCTTCCACTCGGTGGCGATCAGCAACGCGTCGGCGCCGCGCAACGCCGCCTCCTTGGTGCCGCACAAAAGCAGATCGTCGCGCAGGCCGTAGATGGCCTGGCATTCCTGCATCGCCTCGGGATCGTAGGCCTGCACATTGGCGCCGGCCTGCCACAGCGCCTCCATCAGGACGCGCGCCGGCGCCTCGCGCATGTCGTCGGTGTTGGGCTTGAAGGCGAGGCCCCAGAGCGCGAAGGTCTTGCCCTTGAGACTGCCCTTGAAATAACGGTGCACCTTGTCGAACAGCACCGACTTCTGGGCATTGTTGCGCTCCTCCACGGCGCGCAGCAGCTTGGCGTCGAACTTGACACCTTCGGCGGTCTTGATCAGCGCGCGGACATCCTTGGGGAAGCACGAACCGCCATAGCCGAGGCCGGGATAGATGAAGTGGTAGCCGATGCGCGGATCCGAGCCGATGCCCTTGCGTACCTCCTCGATGTCGGCGCCGAGCTGCTCGGCCAGATTGGCCATTTCGTTCATGAAGGAGATCTTGGTCGCCAGCATGCAGTTGGCGGCGTACTTCGTGAATTCGGCGCTGCGCACGTCCATCACGATCATCTTCTCGTGGTTGCGGTTGAACGGCGCGTAGAGCTCGCGCATCACCGCCTCGGTGCCCTCGCTGTTGGTGCCGACAATGATGCGGTCAGGCTTCATGCAGTCGGCGACGGCGGAACCCTCCTTGAGGAACTCAGGATTGGAAGCGACGTCAAAAGCCAGGTCCTGGCGCCCGCGCGCCTTCAGCGTCGCGGCTATTTTGGCCTTCACCTTTTCGCAGGTGCCGACCGGCACGGTCGACTTGCCGACGACGATCTTGGGACCGTCCATCTCGCGGCCGATGGTCTCGGCCACCGCCAGCACATATTTGAGGTCGGCCGAACCGTCCTCGCCGGGTGGCGTGCCGACCGCAATCATCTGGATCTCGCCATGCTTGACGCCGGCGGCGGCATCGGTGGTGAACTTGATGCGGCCGGCGGCGTGGTTCTCCTTGACCAGGGCCTCCAGTCCCGGTTCGAAAATCGGCACCAGGCCCTGGTTGAGCCGCTCGACCTTCTTTTCATCGACATCGACGCACACCACCTGGTGCCCGACCTCCGCCAGCACCGCGGCCTGCACGAGACCGACATAGCCAATTCCAAAGACCGTCAAATTCATTCGGGTTAATTCCTGTTCACGCCCTTTGGCCTTATATGGCCGGGCCGGTTCAGATCTACTTTATGCTGCTTACACTGCATGCCAGCGATTCCGGAAACTGGCACGGCTGGCCGAGCGCGGTGAAGGCGACGCGCTGCACCTGCATCGTCACCTGGCGGCCGGGGTCGGAAAAGGCGCCCATCCAGTTTTTCAGCGTGTCGCTGCCCCAGAGGCTGAAGAATATCTTCTGCGAGTGGGTCGGCAATTGCTCGGGATTGGTCACCTCCTGGACCAGCTTGCCGTTGACGTACCAGCGCAGCCGGTCCTTTTCCCAGATAAAGGCATAGTCGTTGAAGCCCTTGTCGGCGCCGCCTTCGACCTCGGCCAGCTTCTCGTTCTTGGGCTTGCCGGCGATGTAGCTGTTGACCTGCACCTTGGATGTATCCTTGGTCAGCACCTCGAAGTCGATCTCATACCAGGGCTGTTTGTCGGCAGGGCCGATATAGGTGAAGAAAGCGGCGTTGAGACCGGATCCGGTGTCGGTCTTCATCCGTGCTTCATAGGTCCCATAGCCGAAGCGCTGCTTGGTCTGGATCTCGGCGCAGGCGAACTCGCGGTCCTTCAGTTTGCGCTTTTCGAAGCCGAGCGTCAGCATGTTGTCGGAAAGTTTTACCAGGCTTTTCGACCAGGTGCAGTTCTGGTGATTGCCGTTCGACCAGCCGTCGGAGACATACCAGCGCGAACGATCGAAACTCTTGAAATCGTCAACGAAGGACGGTGCGCTTTGCATCTCCGGGGAGGTGTCCTGGGCGCGGGAGGGGTGCGCGGCGCCGAGCAGAGCTGCGGCTGCCGACAACAGAAGCGCACCAACGGATAGAAGACGCGTTGGGTTTACAAGACGCATTGGCCGATTTGGCCGCGCGGAAATCATGGCATCGATTGCCGCCATGGGCGTCGTCTTCGGATCTGCGTTCATATCAATTCACCTTTGTGCTGTTCCGCCCCAACCCAAAGTCAACGATTGGCCCACATTGCCAACGGGCCGATCCTCCGTCCCCGAACTTTCTCTTCTGTGTCTCGTGTGACCGTGTTCAGCCGAAGCGACCTGCGGATTTGACATATTCGCCGTGCGAATCAGAACTCTGGCCATCCTCGCCGACGATCGCGTCGAGTGAATGACGCAGTTCCTTCATCCGGCTCGTCTGGCGCACCAGCTCGGCGATGCGCTGTTCGCAGTTCAGGATGGACTTCGTCAGCTCGCCGACTTCCGACAGCTTGCTTGCCGACGCCGAGCCGTTCTCCATCGACTCGACCAGGAAGGCCGCGTTGGTGGACTTCGACCGGTAGCGGGCCTCCAACCCGGTCTTCTCGGCCGCAATCTCGGCCGTGATCTGATCCAACAGCTTTGCCAGACGGTCGAAACGCGCCAGATCGGTCTGCTTGTCGCGCGCTGGGTCCCTGGACCTGAAGCCGAAAATTGAAGCCATCCGGTTGGCCTTCCAAAATTGCTGCACCGCAACATACAGTGCCATCGTCGGGGCGTGTAGGCAACCTCCGAGTTTCAGAAAGGCAATTTTTTCAGCCTTGCGGCCGCCGTCCCGGACTTGGCGGAGCCTACTTTTGCGCCGCCGTGCTGGTAGCGGCCATGAGGAAGCGCAAGGGCGGCACCGGCTGCTGCCGCGGGGGCAGACCGGCGTGGCGAAACAACGCATCGAGCTTGTCGGCGGCCACGCCGACAACGATGGGAATGAAGTTCGACTGGCTGGCCAGCGCGTAGGCGGCCGCAGACGCCATGCCGCGCTCGGCCTTCACATCGAGAAAATTGCGCAGCCGGTATTTGTCACGCACATGCCGCTCGTGCTTGCGCAGCAGGGCCTTGGAGCCTTCCGGCAGGCTGTCGATCTTGAGCAGTGCCAGATCCGCATCGGCGAGGCGCTTCAGATCCTGTGTCTTGTGGCGCCCGCTCAGCGAATCGGCGCGCACGATCGCGCCATAGCCGCAGGAACGGATGACCTTGAAGCGTGCGCCAAGGGCAAAGGCGCGGGCGTACAGTTCATAATCTTCGCCGAGACGCAGGTTCTCGTCGTAACGCAGCCCATGCCTGTCGAGGAAAGCTCTTGATATCACCGGCTTGAGAAAGCCGAGTTCGCCGCGCTGGACACGCCGTCTGGAGATGTTGCCCTCGATGAACCGCTCGAAGTCGAGGAATTCCGGGTCCGCCGAAAAGGACGGAGCGACGATCTTAGAGATGTCGGTCGCCGTATCGTCACGGATCAGCATGATGTTGTCGGCGGCGAAATCCCAGTCGGTGCTGGCAAACAGCTGGCGAAACCGTCCCTGAAGGAAGAAATCGTCGGCGTCGAGAATGCTGATGAAAGGCGATTTCGACCCGGCAATGGCGGCATTGCGAGCGAAGGACGGGCCGCGATTGACGTCGAGCCGGATGACCGAAAGCCGACCGCTGCCATCGTCGGCAGCGCTGGCCACTTTTGCGGTGTCGTCGGTGGAGGCGTCGTCGACGACAACGACTTCCGCCACCTCCGGCTCGCGCAGCGCCGAGGCGATGGCTGCGGGAATGGTCCGGGCCGCGTTGCGCGCCGCGATGATCACGCAGACCCGGGATTCTGTCATGGACATAGGATGGCCTTTCGATTGCGTAAAGTGTCGCGAGGCCCCTCGCCCTCCCGGCGCGCGGCGCCGGACCCCGATCCATCCTCCCATGATCCATCCCCAGCGGATCGGGACGGAACGTTTTCTGCCTGCTGCATGACGACCCTCATCGTCACCGGCTTTCCCGCTCGAAAATCCGCCGGCTGAGGTCGGCTGACGCGGCCCAGCCGGCCTCGGTCAGGTAGCGGACAGGTTCGCGGCCGCACAATTCCCACAAAACGGTGCGCCGTTGCGGCCATCTGAGCGACGACAGCCACGGCGCGATGACCATGTGGAACAGGTCTTCATTGCCGATGCGTGACAGGATCCTGGTGGCCCGATCCGACAGCAGCGTGCCGGCGCCTCCAAGCAGCACATCGGCGGCGCGCAGGCCCAGCAGCAGGGTGTCGGCCAGCCCCTGCTCGGCCGCGTAGTCGAGCACAGTCTGCTGCTCGGCCTCGCTCAGCCGACTGGCAGCGGCCCGGATATCGCAGACATAGCCCGCGCATGGCTCGCGGTTGAACAGCGCCTTTGCGACACTGATGCAGGACAGAAGCAAAGTGTCGGAGGCCGAGATGAACGGCACGCTGGAGCCGGCGATCGCAAGCGCGCGCTTGCGGCGCAGGAACCCTTCCGTATCGCGCGGGCTGGGCGATCCCGGCTGCTGGAGCCGGTAATGGAGATCGACGGTGGACAATTTCCGACCCTGGCTGCGAACCATGTGCTGCTCGCCCAGAAAGCGCACCCACCAGACGGAGCGGGACTTGCCGGCGACCTCGTAGCCGATCGAGCGCAACGCATCGCGAGCTCTAAAGAAGCCGGCCGGCGACACCAATATGTCGACATCTCCGGACGGCTTCATGAAATGGTCGCCATAGAGCAGTTGCTGCTGGAGGGGCCCCTTCAGGAACACGAAATCGATGCCGCTGCCGCGCAGCGCCTTGTCGATGGCCATCGAATCCATGATGCCGGACGAGTTCATCGCAATCGTGCGCCGGCGATAAGTGTCGAGCCACTCGAGCAATCCCGGCGGCGTCTCGCCCGCCGGTGGGCGCGACAGCGCCTTCAGCATGAAGGTGGCGACCTTGTTCAGCCTGGCGATGGCGCAAACATCGGCAACGGAGATGGCCGGTGCAGGCGCGGTGCCGGGGCTCGCCCCGGAGGCGAAGAACAGCCGCAGGCACGCCTGCACATAGGCCACTTCGTCGGCGCAGCCAGCGGCGCGCAACCTTTCGAAGGTCCCTTCCTGCAAGGCCATCTGCTGCAGCATCTCCGCAAAAAATTCGCCAAGCGCGTTATATTGCAAGTGCGAAGCAAAGCATCGCCAAATTCATGCGCCGCGTCCAGTTTTTTCCTTGGAGACAATTTTCCTGCAACCTCTGCGTCTAACGACACGGTCGTACAACGATGCAAGGCGTCGCCTGATCGGAGCCTATGCCCGACACGTCAGCAACAATCTTGTGGGAACACGCGCTAGCGCCCAAATGACGAGCGTTCGACTAGAAAATTTAATGTAATAAAATCAGCTACGTAACTAAGAACCACGGTCACTCCGCTGAAATCACCTAGGCTGTGAAAATGCAAGCGGTTTTGATCACCATTGAAGGCTACCGCAACCGAGAATTGATTAACAGCGGGTAAATCAGGCTTGACTCATAAATGCTGCCATGCAGCTATTGCGGTGCAGCAATAGCTCGCTGCCGGCAATCGACAGGCCGCTTCCAGTCCACAAGTGGAGAGTAAATTGGAACAGAATGTTGAAAAGCATGAGTACGAAACCCCTAGCCTGACGGTCCACGGCTCGATCGAGACCATCACGCAAGGCGGTAGCGGTACTACGGCACTCGACGCCTCGTTTCCGGCACATACGCCGGTCGGCGAACTCACCTTCTCCTGAGTCTTCTCTCGTTGGGGTGACAAAGTCCGGACTCTGCAAACAGAGCGCACTAAGGAGAGTCGGGGGTCAAACCCCGGCTCTCGCGTCTTTGTCCGGAATTGCCGAAGCGTTGGTGTTGTGAGCGAGGTTTAGGAATGGACTGGAACCCCACGGACCATGATCGGATGAGCGCGAGCAAGGATGCCGTGGCCTGCGAATTCGGCAACGGCCTGGCGCTGCTCGATATGAGGTCCAACATCTATTACAGCCTGAACAGCGTCGGCGCCTATATCTGGGAGCTGATCCAGGAGCCGCGGCCGATTTCCGAAATCCGCAGCGCCGTGCTGGATCGCTACAATGTCGATCCGGAACGCTGCAAGGCCGATGTCGATGGATTGTTGAAGGGCTTGGCGGACGCCGGGCTTGCGAGGCTCCATGATGAGGAACTTGTCTAGAGCTTTCTCACTGAGCGGGCCGGAGATGCTCTTTCTCGCCCACTGCCTTGCGGTGGTCGTGGCGGTGCGGCTGGGGCTGACGCTGCTTTCCTACAACAAAGTGCGCCGCGTGGTGACCCGGCTCGACGCGCGCGAACCAGCCGACATCGGCGATCTCAGGCGTGTCGCCTGGGGCGTGGCTGCGGCTGCCCGCCTGGTGCCTGGCGCAAGCTGTCTGACCCAAGCGCTTTCCGGCCAGTATTTGCTTGCCCGCCAGGGCAACGCCTCAAAAATCCGCATCGGCATCGAGCGCGATACCGGCACCGAGTTGAAGGCGCATGCCTGGCTGGTCAGCGGCGACCATATCGTGCTCGGCGGCTCGCTTGGCAGGTTTAACCATCTCGTCGACCACGGCCAGTGAGCGATGAGCGGCGTCGCCGGAATTCTGCTGAGGCAGGAAGGCAGGCAGGCCGCCGCGGCCGACATCCAGCGCATGCTTGCCCGCATGCAGCATCGCGCGCCTGACGGCAGTTCGTGGTGGATCGACGAGGGCGTCGTTCTTGGCCACGCCTGGCTCAACACCACCGATGAAGCCGGCCCCGGCCCGCTGACCATGGCCGGCGGCAAGCTCGCAATCACCGCGGATTGCCGGCTGGACAACCGTGACGAACTCTTGGCCAGGCTCGGCATCCGGGACAATTCGGCTGCCGACGCCGTGCTTGTGATGCGCGCCTATCTGCGCTGGGGCGAAGCCTGTCCCGAATATCTGCAGGGCGACTTCGCCTTTGCCATCTGGGACGCCGAGCGCCAGAAGCTGTTTTGCGTGCGCGATCATTTCGGCGTCAAACCCTTCTATTACCATTCAAGCGACCGGCGTTTCGTCTTTGCTTCCGAGATCGGGCCGATCCTCGAGGTCGGCGGCGTCGACATGCGCATCAGCGAACACCAGATTTCCGGCTTCCTCGCCGGGCTGCCCGATAATCCGCAATCGACTGCCTATGCCGATATCTTCCGCCTGCCCGCGCGCCATAGCCTGACGGTGACCGGGAACCAGGTGGTGTTGCGCCGCTACTGGCAGATCGAACCCTCGCCAAGGCCGATGCGATCGGATACGGCCGAGGAATTCCGGCATTTGTTTTCGCAATCGGTCCGCAACCGCATGCGCGGCACGCCTGCGGTCGGGGCGATGCTGAGCGGAGGCCTCGATTCCTCCTCGATCGCCTGCGTGGCGGGCCTTCAGAATGCCGCGCAGCGCAAGCCGAGGCTGCCGACCTTCTCGCTGGTGTTCGAAAAGGGTTCGCCGATGGACGAGCGGCCTTTCATCGAGGCAGTGCTTGGACAGGAGCAGGTCGACGGCACTTTGATTTCCGTCGGCAACTACGCGCCCTTCGCCGAGTTCGAACGCATTCTGGAAGAGCAGGAGGAAACGTTCCTGGCGCCCGGCCTGTCGTTGACCCGCGACATCTACAGGACCGCCGGCGCCAAGGGCATGAAGGTGCTGCTGGACGGCCATGGCGGCGACGAGGTGGTTTCGCAGGGCCACGGCCATCTGCACGAACTCGCCTATGCCGGCAAATGGATGGAGCTGTGGCGCGAGCTGCGCAGCGCCTCCAACACCTATGGCGACGGCATGCTCGGCCTCTACTACCAGTTCCTTACCCTTTACGGACCGGCCTGGCGCATCGCGAGAATCAAGCGGTTCGCGAACCGCGTGCTTGGCAAATTGCGGCGCCATCCAACTGGGCGGCCGGCGACGAGCTGGCGCGGCCTGATCAATCCGGACCTGGCGATGCGCACCGACCTCGTCGAGCGGTTCCGCAGGGCCGGCTACATGCCGCCCGCAGTCAGCGCCAGCGAGACCTTGACCCATCGCTGGCTGCTGTCGAACGGCATGGTGCCGCACGCCTTCGAGGTTCTCGACAAGGCCGCCGCCAATTTCGGCGTCGAGCCGCGCTACCCCTTCTGGGACAAGCCGCTGGTCGAGTTCTGCCTGGCGCTGCCCGGCGCGGAAAAGCTGAACCAGGGCTTTGGCCGCTCGGTGTTGCGCCGCGCCATGGAAGGAATCCTGCCGCCGGCGGTGCAGTGGCGGCGCGACAAGATCGATTTCACCTCGAACCTGGTCAAAGGCATGCTCGGCAATCACCGTGATCTCCTCGACAAGGTGCTGGTAGCGGATGCGGCGCTGATCGCGCCCTATGTCAATTTGCCCGAAGTGACAGCCGCCTATGGCCGCATCGCGCGGCAACCGGACGAAGCCACCCTGCCCGATGTCCAGTATGTCTGGCGTTCGATCGCGTTGTCGCTGTGGCTAAGGCAGGTGCAACAGCGCGGGAGCCAAGCATGACACTGGCCAACATGCCACTCACCGCCGATGCGATCCGCGATGCCGGCCATCCCAAGGCTCGCGCGCAACGCTTCTACAGGGCTTATGGCCTGACGATCGGTTCGCAGGTCGAATTGCCCGAGCTGGAGCCGAGCGCGCCGGCGGCGGTCGATGTGGTGATTACAGTCGGCCCGATCGACTTGCCAAAACCCTCGCCCGAGACCGGAACTGCTTTCCGCTTCGAGGCGCGGCAGCAATATCTGGCATGGCAGACGGTCGGCGCATTCCTGATTACCGATGCCTGCCGCATCGAGGTGGAGCCGGCGCCTGATGTCGACGATGCACTGCTGGCGTTTCCGCTGCTCGGTCCGGTCATGGCACTGCTCCTGCACCAGCGCGGCCTGCTCATCCTGCACGCCAGCGCCATTGCCGTCGGCGTCAAAAGCGCTGTTTTCATGGGCGACAAGGGCGCCGGGAAATCGACGACGGCGAGCGCGATGATCCGCGCCGGCCATCGCTTGCTGACCGACGATGTCGTGGCGCTCGATCTCACGGAGCGGCCGATGATCGTTCCGGGTTTTCCGCAGTTGAAGCTCGCCGCCGATGCCGCCGCCGCGTTTCCCATCCGACAGGCAGAGATACGCCCGCAGGTGCATGCGGCGATCGACAAGATGCAGCACCGCCTGCACGCCGGATTTGCGGCAGACGCGGTGCCGGCGACCCGGATCTATATCCTCGAGCGCAGCGACAAGGCAGCGATCACGCCGCTGCCAGGCATCGGCGCCCTGCCGGCAATCATCAAGTTTTCCTATGTGACGCGTTTCGGCCGTCCAGCCCTGGTCGGCGATTTTGCCACGACACATCTTCGCCAATGCGCCGCCTTGGCCAGCCAGATCGGCGTCTGTCGCCTCGAAGTGCCCACCGGGCTCGACCGTATCGGCGAAGCCGTCGCCCTGATCGAAAACGATCTGGCGGCCGACAAAGGGCCGCGGTGACTGACATGTCCGCATCGCAGATCCTGCGCTTTTCGTTTTACCGCGATGTCGCCGGCTTCGGCGCCGCCATGGCCCGGATCGGCGGGCGCAGGACCTTCACGGCATTGCTGTTCCTGATCCTGGGAAGCCTGACCGAAGGCATCTCGATCCTGCTTCTGGTGCCGCTGCTGCATCTGGTCGGGCGACCCGAGCAGAATTTCGCGGTCAGGTTGCCTGACCGCGACTGGGTGCGCTGGCTGGCTCCGGACGGAACGCTGCAATTGACCACGGTGCTTTGCCTGCTGGTCGGGCTTGTCGCGCTGCAGGCAGCGTTCAACCGCTACAAATCCGTCTACATGGCGCGGCTGCTGCTCGACTTCATCAATCGCCTGCGCATGAACCTGTTCGAGAGCATCGGCAAGGCGCGGTGGGGGATATTCGCGCGCATGCGCAGCTCCGATCTCGACCATGCGCTGACCGGCGATATCGACCGCGTGCAGTCGGCGGCGTTCTCGCTGCTGATGCTGGTGCAGATCGCCGTGCTTCTGGCGGGTTATCTCGTTGTGTCGCTGTTCATTTCGACAGTGATGACGGCGTTTGCCATTGTCGTCGGCATCGTCACCTTCCTGGCACTGCAGCCGTTTCGGGCACGAGCCAGCGCCTTCGGCCGGGTTTTGACCAGCAATCGCCAGGAGCAGTACCGAACGGTCTCGGAGTTCCTCGGCGGCATCAAGGTGGCCAAGAGCCTGAATGTCGAGGCGACCTATTACGCGCAGCTTCGCGCGACGCTGGAGAAGATGAAGGCCGACAACATCAACTATGTGCGCAACAGCACCATCGGCACCGCGCTGTTCCAGGTCGCCAGCGTCATTGGTCTGAGCCTGTTCATCTATGTCGCCCTGGTCCGCTTCAACCTCTCACTGGCCGAGATCGTAGTCTTGCTTCTGGTGTTCATGCGCATCGCGCCGCGTTTCATGGACATGCAGATGCAGGCGCAGCAGGTGCTGATCAATCTGCCGGCCTATGCCTCGATGCGCGACATGCAGGCGCGTTTCGATGCCGAACGCGAGCCGGCAAACCTCGAATCGGATGCCAAGCTGTCGCTCGATGTCGGGCTCAACATCCGCAATGTCTCCTTTGCCTATGAGGCCGGCGGCAAGCCGGTGGTGAGCGATGTGACCTTTGGCCTTCCCGCCGGCAAGGTAACGGCGCTGATCGGTCCGTCAGGATCGGGCAAGAGCACGCTTGCCGACATGCTGCTTGGCCTGCTCGAACCGAGCGAGGGCAAGATCCTGGCCGATGGCGTCGAGATCGGCGCGGCCAATCGCCGGCGCTGGCGCGACCAGGTGGCGTATGTGCCGCAAGACGTGTTCCTGCTGCACGATACGATCGCCGCCAATCTGCGCCTTGCCGCGCCGCAAGCCAGTGACGCGGAGCTGTGGACTGCACTGCGCGCTGCGCATGGCGCCGACTTCGTCGAGCGGCTGGAGTTGCGGCTCGACACGGTGGTCGGCGACCGCGGCGTCCGGCTCTCGGGCGGCGAACGCCAGCGCATCGCGCTGGCGCGCGCGCTGCTGCGCAAACCTTCGCTGCTCATTCTCGACGAGGCGACCAGCGCGCTCGACTGGCAGAACCAATCCCTGATCGCCAAGTCGATCGACGGCTTGCGCGGATCGATGACGATCCTGACCATTGCGCACAGGCCATCGATGATCGCCTTCGCCGACTGGGTGGTTGCAGTCGAAAACGGACGAATCGTCGAAGTGGGGCAATATCAGAGGTTGAAAGCGAAGGCCGGCAGCCGCCTGTCGAAAATGCTTTCAGGCGAGCAATCGGAACCCGAGCCGGCCGAAGCAGGCTGAGTCCGGCTGCAAGATGATCCGAGGCCGACCTTGCGGCTTCAGACTGCTCAATGCACGCTGCGCCTCGCCGAGAGCTTCTCGCCTTCAACCGCCTTGTCGGCGCCGGGGCTTCTTTCGGCGTCGCGAGCCCTGTCGGCCGATGTCGGCGCGCTCCTGGCGATCATCACATACACCAGCAGGAAATAACCGATTTGGATGAGGACAGCGCAGCCGATGACGCGAAGCACCGTTGTGGTGACCGTCGCGCCGTCGACATAGGACCACGCGACCACGATCGCGAGGGCGAAAACCATTCCAATGATGAATTTTGGTAATGACATGTTCGGCGGCCCGTCAACCGGCCCGAGCATGCAAAAGCGATGACTTACCCACCCGAGTATCTCCCCATTCGCCATGCGAGCTTATTTAGCTGCTCTTTTTCGGCCGGTTGCTTCCGGCCTTCCCAACCCATCCAGACTCTATCAGGAATAATTTGCGACTCTATTAAGGCGCGAAACTGACGGCAAGGGCAACCAGCAATAATTTTCGGCTTGGCGGCGGCTTGGACTCTGCCATGCTGCGATGCACACGCAGGGGTGGTGGCCTAACTCGTCATGCGCTTTATACTACAGTAGAATCTGCAATGTTGATTAGTATTTTACTTGATTAATTTAGCAAAGCCAGTGATTCGAAAATCAGTTAAAGCCGTTCCCTCTGCGGCAAAGGACGATTTGCCCAAAACCCGCCGAAAAAAGGCATTACATTTCCTACGGTTGCTAATTATTCGTCACAAACCCGCCATAAAGGGCAAAATTTGGGCAAGGAGGGTTTATTATTTAGTCAATTCCTGACGTGACTATTTCAGCCATATGGGAAATTGTGTGTTGCGCTGCAGCATTTTTTTGGTATCGTGGCATAAACCATCCGTTCAACGTATGGAGCTTTTGCATGAGGGACGTTGCCAAGTCGGCCAATGCGGCATTTTCGCATGTCGGCGTA
Source organism: Mesorhizobium sp. M0659 (assembly GCF_040320605.1). Classification (NCBI taxonomy): domain Bacteria; kingdom Pseudomonadati; phylum Pseudomonadota; class Alphaproteobacteria; order Hyphomicrobiales; family Phyllobacteriaceae; genus Mesorhizobium; species Mesorhizobium sp. M0659. The sequence goes on along the minus strand of NZ_JAMYPY010000004.1, from coordinate 96,611 downwards.
GATTTTCCGCCACCCATCGGCGGGCTGCTGAAGCGCAGTTTCGATATTTTCGGTTCACTTGTCGGCCTGGTGGCGCTTAGCCCGCTGTTCCTGATGGTGGCCCTTCTGGTCAAGCTTTCCGACGGCGGCTCGATCTTCTACGGCCACAAGCGCATCGGACGCGGTGGGCGGATTTTCCCCTGCCTCAAGTTCCGCACCATGGTCGAAGACGGCGAACGTGTGCTGGCCGCCTATCTCGCGGCCAATCCGGAAGCCAACGCCGAATGGATCGCGACCCGCAAGCTGAAGAACGATCCGCGCGTCACCCGCGTCGGCGCCGTTCTGCGCAAGCTCAGCCTCGACGAGCTGCCGCAGATCATCAACATCCTGCAGGGCGACATGAGCCTTGTCGGGCCTCGCCCGGTGGTGCGCGACGAGCTGGAGATCTACGGCAGCGCCGCGGTCTATTATTTGAAGTCGCGGCCGGGCCTGACCGGGCTTTGGCAGGTCAGCGGACGCAACGATGTCTCCTATGACAGTCGCGTCGCGTTCGACCGTCACTATGTCGAGAACTGGTCGCTGTTCGAAGACGTTCGCATCATCCTCAAGACCGTGCCCGCGGTGTGGATGTCGCGCGGTTCCTACTGACCGACCGCAACTGGTCAGCAATCGGGCCGGTACGGCCCGAAGCCAATCCGGTCCAAAGCTATTCGGTGATGGGCCGGTCTCGCATTGCAGCCATAGTATTCTGCCAGGTTCCGAAGGAGGCACTCGGCAGCAGGCCTATCGGGCGGATGGGGCCAAAACGGATCGGAAACGTTCAGTTGAAAACAGACATATCAGCGTATTTTCGCCTTGCCGGCCCGATGCGGCCGGCACGGCTCGTCGCCACGTGCCTCGCTCTGTCGCTCGCGGTTCCGGCCATGGCCGACGAGTACCGGCTCGGCTCGCAAGACAAGCTCAACATCCGCGTCGCCGAGTGGCAGACGGTGGAAGGCACGTTCCGTGACTGGTCGGCGGTAAACGGCGAATATTCGGTCGGTCCAGCCGGCAATTTGTCGGTGCCGTTCGTCGGCGAACTGCCGGCCGCCGGCAAGACCACGTCGGAGGTTGCGGCCGCGATCAGCGTCGCCCTGCAGCGCAAGCTTGCCTTGTCGGACAAGCCCGAAGCCTCGGTGGAAATGGTGCAGTTCCGGCCGTTCTACATCTCGGGCGAGATCCAGACGCCTGGCCAGTTTCCCTATGTGCCGGAGCTGAACGTGCTCAAGGCGATCAGCATCGCCGGCGGCATCCGGCGCAACGCCGATTACGGCACCCAGCTCGGCAAGGACCTGATCACCGCCAAGGGCAATTTCGACATTTATGACGACCAGCGCGTGCGGTTGATCGTCAAGCGTGCCCGCATCGATGCCGATCTCGCCGGCAAGGAGAGTTTCGAGGCGCCTAAGGAAGTCGAGGGCGACCCGCGCCTGGCGACAATCGTCTCCGACGAAATGCAGATCCTGATCTCCGACCAGAAAGCGTTGAAGCTGAAGCTGCAGGCGCTTGACGATCTGAAAGGGGTCCTGCAGTCCGAAATCGAGGCGCTGCAGAAAAAGATCGTCAACCAGCAAAAGCAGGTCGACCTGGCGCAGCAGCAGGCGGACAGTATCGGTCCGCTGGCGCAAAAGGGCCTGGTCGCCAACGCACGCCTGCTTTCCTCGCAACAGTCGGTCACCGATCTGCAGGGCAAGATCCTGGACTATGAGACGGCGATCCTCACCGCCAAGCAGTCGGTCAGCAAGGCGACGCAGGATGCCATCGATGCCCAGAACACGTTGAACTCGAGACTTGCCGCCGACCGGCAGCAGGTCGAAGCAGACCTCAACGAAGCCGCACTCAGGGTCAACATGCAACAGGGCCTGATGGCCCAGGCATCGGACCCGGCCACGACCGCCGCCATCACAAACAACAATGAAGAGCCGGCGCTCATCTATTCGCTGGTGCGCGTGACCGACGGCAAGACCAGCGAGATAGATGCCAAGGAAGATACACCGGTGCTGCCGGGCGACGTCATCAAGGTGAAGCTGGCGCCGACGGCCAGCCAGTAAGTTCCTGTCTCGCTCAGCTAGACCGGAACGACGGAGGGGCGGGATGAACAAGTTCGGCTCGTTCGCGCCAGGGTGCGGGCGGGAACTTCCGTTTTCGACCGCTTGAGGCAAAAATGCAGCCCGCTGCCCCGCGCCACGTCTATCTCAATCTCGATGCCATCCGCGGCGTCGCGGCGATCAGCGTCATGCTCTACCACTTCTCGCCGTTCCTGGCCGCCGGCAAGGTGCTGCCGTCGAGCTATCTGGCGGTCGACCTGTTCTTCCTGCTCAGCGGCTTCGTTATCGCGCATGCCTATGACCGCAAGATCGAAAACGGCATGGGCTTCGGCACGTTCGTGGCGATCCGCCTGATACGCCTCTACCCGCTCTACCTCGCCGGCACGCTGCTCGGTTTCTTCTATCTCGTCGTCAAGAACCGGCTGATTCCGGCGGAATACATGCCGATCTCCGAGATCGGCACCATGCTGACGACCGGCATGTTCTTCATCCCGCTGGTCAGCGATGCCTATCACACGATCTTTCCGCTCAACCCCGCGTCGTGGTCGCTGTTCTTCGAGCTGATCGTCAACATAGCCTATGTCGCCGTCTTCTTCCTGCTGACGAAACGCGTGCTGAGCACGCTCATCGCCGTCAGCCTGGTGTTGCTGGTGGTCGTCTCTATCATTGCCGGCACGCTCGACTTCGGCATGACCGGCTCGACCATCATCAGCGGCCTGCCGCGCGTCTGTTTCTCGTTCTTCCTGGGCGTGCTGCTTTGCCGGTCCATGACACGCTATCAAAGCGGGCTCGGCTTCCTGCGGCGCGGCTGGTGGGTCGAGGGTGCGATCGCGCTGACGCTCATCGTCTTTGCCATCGCGCCGGCCGGCGGCGCGCGCGTCGCCTACGATCTCGCCTGCGTCGTCTTTGTTTTCCCGGCGCTGGTGGTGGTCGGCACTATTGCGCCGACGGCGCCGCGCCTGTCAGGCCTCTATGGCTGGCTGGGGCGGATTTCCTACCCGATCTACATCATCCACACGCCGCTGCTGATGATCATCGCCGGGGCGGGCAAGGCCGCAGCGATCGACCCGTTCGCGCATCATCCCTGGTTCGGCATCGTCATGGCGGTTTCGGTCATCGTCATCGCCGACATCGCCACGCGCGTCTATGACGAGCCGTTGCGCCGCTTCCTGCAGCGGCTGATGCTGCGCAAGCGCGCCGTCGCGTGAGATAAGCAAGTCAGACGCGCGCCGGCATGCGGCCGTTGGCGGTGTTCTCGTCCGGCACCGGAACATAGGCCCGCCTTGCCCTGGCGAGCGGCACCGGGCGCAGCTTGAACAGGCCGTAATAGACGATGAACGAGGCCATGAAATAGGGGCCGAGGATCTCGACCTCGAAGAAGGAGCGGATCAGCATCATGCCGACCGCGCCGGCGAGCACCACTGAATCGGCGCTCCAGTCACCGAACACCACCTTCGAAACATGGCCCCAGAAGGAGCGCAGGATGATCAGCGCCAGCATCGTCACGCCGATGAAGCCGAGCTCGACCAGCGTCTCGATATAGGTGTTGTGGAAATGGAAGCCGGTGCGGGTGGAGATGTAGAACTCGGCCCAGAGCCGTTCCGGATCGGCAAAACCCTGGATCCAGTAGGCGGCATAGCCATAACCGAGCACCGGACGCTGCTGCGCGGCGGCCCAGCCCTGTTCCCAGAGATAGGTGCGGCCGGTCAGCGTCGAATCCTTGCCGAAGATGCCGAGCACGACATCGAGCAGGCCAAGGTTCAGCGCAGCCATCACACCGCCGACCAGCGCGGTAGCGCCGACGACGAACAGCACGCGGCGGTAGCGGCGTGACAGAACCTTGCTCATGGCAAGCAAGGCAACGACACCGATCACCGCCGGAAGCGAAGCGACCGACGTCGCCGAGTGGGCGATCGCCAGCATATAGACCGACAGCAGGATGATCGGCGCGGTCCAGACGAAGCTCATCCAGTTGCGCCGGTAGAAGGCCAGAAAAGCGAAGCAGAAGAAGATGCCGAGCGAGGCGAAGAAGCCGATCTGGTTCTTGGAGCCGAAGGCGCCGACGAAATTGGTGGTGCCGTCGATAGTGTCGAGCGCATAGGCGCCAACCTTCAGCGAATACAGCAGCACGATGAAGATGCCGATCAGCGAGCCCAGCACCAGCGTGCGCGTGCTGATGGTGCGCGCCGCGATGTAGGCGCACAGCATGTGGGAGAAATATTGCAGCCCCGCCCGCGCGCTGGTGCCGGCCGCTTGTGACCAGAACAGCGACAGGCAGACATAGGCCGCAAACAGCAGCGGCAGCCAGGCGCTGGAGAGATCGCGGGCGAAACGCCGGTAATCGACGAACAGCAGCGGCAGCCATACCAGATAGTAGGCGAGGATCAGGATCTGGCCGAAATTGGTGGAGTAGGCGAAGGCAAAGACCGACACCGCAACGGCGAAGGCGGCATAGGCCTTGTTGTTGTCCGGATCGATCAGAATGGCTTTCGGGATCTTCATATCCGTACCGGATTTCTCATGCTGCCGCCTTTCGGCTGGGCTGAAGCGCCCATGGTCGGCTTTTCTGCGTCATGCGCGATCGCCGGAACCTGCCCTTGCCGGACCCCGATCAGCGGGCATCCATTGTGCAGTGCACAATATAACCTCTATCGCCTGTCACTCAATGGTAAATTTGCCGCGAGGGGTAAAGTTGCCGCAGGCAGGGCCAAAACGACCATGCAACCGACAAATGGCGTTAATGCGGCTCGCTCGTTCGAAAATTCAAACTGTGGCCGCTACCACAGCGCTCCGCCGGTGACCTGGATGTTTTCCATGGTGATGCCCTTGGCCAGATCCGAGCACAGGAACACGGCTAGAGCCGCGATTTCCTGCGGCTGCAGCATGCGCTGCTGGGGATTGCCCTTGGCGATCTCGGCCATCGCTTCCTCGGCGGTTCTGCCCTTGCCCTCACGCTCGACGACCTGCGCCACGTTGCGGCGCATCAGTTCGGTCTCGACCCAGGTCGGGCTGATCATGACGCAAGTGACACCGTGCGCGGCGCCTTCCAGCGCTACACAGCGGGTAAGGCCGAGCAGCCCGGCCTTCGAGGCGCAGTAGGCCGGGTTGTCCTTCCAGCCGACGGAAGCCGCCGTCGAGCCGATGTTGACGATACGGCCCCAGCCGCGCTCGATCATGCCGGGCAGCACAGCTCGCGTGACGCGGAACGCTCCGCTGAGATTGGTGTCGACGATCTTGTCCCACAGCGCGTCGGAATGGCCGCAGACCGGCTGTTCGGCGGTGGTGCCCGCGGCATTGACCAGTATGTCGGCCGGGCCGATGGCGGCCTGCACGTCGGCTGCAAACCGGTTGGTCACCTCGCTGTCGCGGACATCGAGATGGGCGGCACAAACCCTGGTGCCGTGTGCCGACAGGGCCAACCGCACGCCCTCGAGTTCATCGGCGCCGGGATAGTAGGCGGCGTCGGATCTGTCGGCGCCGGCGGGCGCGATGTAGGAGCCGACGGCGACATTGGCGCCGGCTTGCGCCAGGGCCGTAGCAATGGCGAAACCCATGCCGGAAAACCCGCCGGTGACGATGGCGCTGCGGCCGGAAAGGTCTGTCATGGTGGGCAGTCTCCGATGCGACGTACGATGCGTTTATTCATAGTCCGTCGCCGGCTAGGAGCGCTACCTTGCCGGCAACGCGGCCGTAACATCGAGTTTCGCTAAAGCGGTTTGCCCAGCCACTCGCGGTAGAAGCCTTCGAGATCTGGCTCGAAATCATGGACGATCGGGTAGCCCGGCGCCGCCGCTTCCACTTCGTGCATGGTGCCGCATTGTGGACAGATGAATTCGCGAATTTCCATCCATTGCGGATCGGGGATATCGCTGTTGGGATAGATCTCGCGCAGCGCTTCCTCGGTGTTTCGCACGTTGATCGCAGCCTTGAGCTTCCAGTTCTTGCGGTAGTCGCCGAAGGAGTGGCCGCATTCGCAGCGGGTGATCCGTTCATCGCCGCTTTGGCAGATGAAGAGGTGATCCGAGACCGGCAGCAGGATCGGGTCCTTCCATGCGACACGGTCCTGATAGACGGCGAGCATCTTGAAGAAGCGGTCGTCGTCCTTGTAGGCGCTCATGATGCGCTTTGTCTGCGGCCAGGGCAGCTTGCCGGCTGAGAGATCGCCGAGGACTTCCTTGCTGTATGAGGTCATGGCTTTGCTCCCGGCATGAAGATCGATCTGGCGTCGACGGTCCAGAAATCACTGAAATCCCTGGTGAAGCGCGACGATAGCTTGATCGCGCTGGCATACATTTTCTTCACCTCGGGCGCGAAGTCGGCCTTCTCGACACGGCCGCGTTCGGCAGCGATCCAGTCCGAAACCGGGATCGCCTTGGCCAGACGCTCTCTGCGCATGGCGGCACGACGTTCGACGGTGGCGTCGATATCGGCAACCGGATAACCCTCGGCGTCGTCCTTCAGCACGATGCCGAAAATCTGGATCGCCGCCTGGCGGGTGAGAAAACCGTTCTCGGCATCCCAGGCGGTCTTGACCGGATCGCGCTCCAGCACGTCGCCGTAGCCGCCGCCACCATTGTAGGAATGGCTGAAGATGTCCCCCGACTTGTGCGGCGAGGTGATGTAGGGGCCTTCGACCACGGCATGGTCGCCGCCGATGTTCTTCTCGTAGTCGGAGACATGCGGATCGATACCTGGGGCATGCGCGAGCGGTTCGCCTTTTGCCGCCAGTTCGTGGATGTTGGAGTTGCGCACCGCGCGATGCTTCTGGCAGGTCGGCGCGGGATAACCGCCGCACATGCCGCCATTGTCGAATACCCGCGAGGAGTGTTCCGAGGTGTGCAGTCGCAGGTGCGAGGTCTTGTTGATCAGCCAGGTCGAGACGAAGGAACAGCCGCCGCGATATTTGCCGGCGCCCCCTGAATTGGGGACGATCGAGCGGCCGATATAGACCATCGGCATCGATTGTTCCCAGACCTCGATGTTGCCCATGTCGGATTCCGGATTCCAGCCGACATAGGCGGTGTCGAGGCCGTCGGCGATGGCCAGCGCGCCGGAGCCGGCGGCGGCGCATTCGAAATGCGCCATGCCGAACGGCGTACCGTACTGGCTTTCGCCGCCCATCTCGATCATCGGGCTGTTGACCTGGCCAACGAAGGCTTCCTCGACGAAGCCGCGCGCGACGAAGCCGCGCGACAAAAGGCGCTGGAACACGCCATAGGCCGGCAGCAGCAGCGCCCAGGATGTGGCGGTCGCCACCATCTCATTGTCGGGGTTGGTCCAGGTGCCGTGCGGCAGCTTCAGCTCGGTCGCCATCCAGGCGCCGTCATTGACCAGGCCCTCGAAATTCATGTGCTGGGTCAAGGTGACGAACATGCCGCCATCCATGCCGGCCGGCGTGCAGTTCATCGAATGGTAGCCCCAGGGCTGCGTGCCCTCGAAGTCCATGGTGATCTTGCCGTCGGTGGTGATCTCCATCTCGATCGGGATGTTGTAGAGCCAGTCGGGATCGCCAAGCAGCTGGAAGCCGGGCTTGCCCGTCGTGACATGGCCATAGAAGGTGTGGCCGCGATAGATGCCGGGCACGGTGAGCTGGCGGGTGCGGGCGAGCTGGGCACGACGACCCTCCTCAATGAACTCCTTCGATACCTTCATCCAGTAGTCGAGGCCGATCTCCGAGATCAGCTGCTTGACGCTTTCGCGCATGTCGATGCAGGAGGCGACCTTGGCCTTCTCGTCGAGCACCCAGTAGATCGGCATGCGTAGATTGCGCTCGCAGCGGATGACGTAGTCGCGGCGGATCTCGTCATTCTCGCCGATCTTCTCGGCGCAGACGAACAGGCCTTCGGTGAAGCGCTCCTGCGCCAGGCAGACGTCGCCGCCGGGCGTGATGCCGCCGGCTTCGAGCTCGTGGCAGACCGCACCGGCCCAGCCGACCAGCGTGCCTTCATGGAAGATCGGCACCACGTCCATGACGTCGGGCACCTGCACTGTGCCGATGAAGGCATCGTTGTTGGCAAAGATGTCGCCTTCGCGGATCTTCGGGTTTTCCTCGTAATTGTTCCCGATCATCCATTTGATGAAGCGGCTCATCGTGTGGACGTGGACCATGATGCCGTTGGACAGCGCGATCGCATCGCCCTCGGGCGTATAGATCGCCACCACCATTTCGCCGACTTCGCGCACGCCGGGCGAGGCCGAGATGCGGCGGGCCATTTCGCGGGCCGAGACGCAATAGGCACGCAGCTTGGTGTGCAGCGTCTCGAATTTCAGCGGGTCCTGGTTGCGTAGCGTGAGCTCGGTGATGCCGTCATAGCAGCCGGTCTCTTCCATCAGCCGTTCTGAATCGAGCAGCCGTTCGCGAAGGCGCAGGGCCGAGGCAGGTCTGTCCAACATGGCGGTGCCCTTTCAAGAATGGGTGTAATGCAGCAGCGTCCACTCATCGACGTGGACACGGTCCTGCGGATGAACAACGAGCGTGGTGGCGGGATGTTCGATGATGGCCGGACCGATCACCTCATGGCCGGGCTGCAGTAGGTCCATCTCGTAGAGATTGGCCTTGTGCCAGCGTCCCCCGATATAGGCCTCGCGCACGCCCTTGTGCGCTGCTGCCGGGGCCGACTTGCCCAGCGGGCGCTTCAAGAGCACCGGCTTGACCTTGTCGGCGGTGGCGATCAATCCGAGCTCGGTGATGGTGAAGCCGGCTTCGCCATAGCGCGAAACGCGATGGTTGACCTTGGCGTAGACCGCCTCGAATTCGTCGATGACCCTACGCATGTCGTCAGCCGAATTGACCTCGGCAAGCGGTGCCATGACCTCGACATCCTCGAGCTGGCCGGTGTAGCGCATCATCAGGAACGGCACGGTCTTGATCTTGTCTCTGATATGGCCGTCGCTGATCATCTCGTCGACCGCCGCCTTGGTGAGATCATTCCAGACGTCGGTGACCTTCTTGCCGAAAGCGAGCAGCTCGTCATCGCTTGCGCGGGCGCCGATGTCGTGCTGCGTCGAGACCGAATGCCGACGCATGAAATCGGCGGTGGTGCAGCCGAAGGCCGAGAAGGCGGCGGCAAACTGGAAGGTGATGATGTCCTTGAAGCCGATGCCCCTGGAGCAGCCGGCCAGATGCAGCGGACCCGAGCCGCCATAGGACAGCAGCGTGAATTCCGAGGGATGGATGCCCTGGCCGGAGATGACCCGGCGCAGCGCGTTGTTGGCATCGGCTTCCAGCATGTCGATCATGCCTTCGGCAGCCTCCTCGACACCGACGCCAAGGATGCTGGAGCATTTTTCCTCAAACGCTTTGCGCGCCTTCTCGACCTGCAAGACGACCTTGCCGCCGAGGAAATAATACGGGTTGAGGCGGCCTAGTATGGCGTCGCAATCGGCGATGGTGGGTTCAGTGCCGCCCTTGGCGAAGCAGATGGGGCCGGGGTCGGAACCGGCGCTTTCCGGCCCGAGCGAGACTTTCTTGGTCAGCGGGTCGACCTTGAGGATCATGCCGGCGCCGGCGCCGATCGTGTCGAGATGCAGCGTCGGCACGTTGAGCTTGAAACGGTCCATCAGCGGCTCGTTCTCGATCCGCGTCTGGCCGCGCGAGATGACGCCCATGTCGAAGGAGGTGCCGCCCATGTCCGAGCAGATCAGGGAGTCGTTGCCGATGAGCTTGCCGACATAGGCCGCGCCGAGAATACCGCCGATCGGGCCGGAAATCATGGTTTCGTGCAGGCGCGGATGGTTGATTGAGGTCAGGCCGCCAAAGGACAGCAGCGTCTGCACGCCGTATTTGAAGCCGTATTTTTTCGAAACGTCCTCGATACCCCTAAGCTGCTTGCGGCCGCGCGACGTCGCGTAGGCTTCGATCAGCACCGAGTTCAGCCGCGACTGTTCGCGGATGACCGGGCGGACCTCGTGGCTGGTGTAGATGAGGATGTCGGCGCCGGCTTTCAGCACCTCCTCGCGGCATATCTCGGCGATGCGCTTTTCGTGCACCGGATTGACGTGCGAGAAGATGGTCATGATGCAGATCGCCTCGACCTTGTCGGCAATCAGCTTCCTGGCCGCAATCGCGACTTCATGCTCGTAGAGCGGCAGCACGATGTCGCCGAACTGGTCGATGCGCTCGGTGACGCCATGGGTGCGACGGCGCGGCACCAGCGGATCGGGATGGTGGTGCGTCACCGCATGCAGCCGGTCGGCATAGGAATAGTCGGCCCAGGCCTGCAGGCCGCGACCCATCAGGATCATGTCTTCGAGACCCTTGGTGGTGATCAGGCCCAGCCGGCGCCCGGTGCGCGACAACAGTGTGTTGAGCATGCCGGTGCCGGAATAGAGCACGACGTTGACGCCGGAGAACAGCTGCTCCAGCGAGATGCCCCAGGCATCCGCCGCGTCTTCGGCCGATGCGAGGAAGCCTTCGGCCTCGTTCTTCGGCGTGGTTGCCGACTTGCCGATCTTGAAGTGGCCGTCCTGATCGACAAGGATCGTGTCGGTCATGGTGCCGCCGGCGTCGATGCCGATGACGATTGGATTGCCGACGATGGGGCTGGTGAGGTTGGGTTGGGTCACGGTCGCCTCGGGATTGCTCTAGGATGGCTCAAGCTAGATTCCTTGGGCGGCCTTGCGCCATATGCCAAAAGACACAATGACCGCCGGACCGGGATCGCCGAGAAAAGGGCATGCGCATGGGCAATATCTGGGGGCCGCTCGCCAGGGCGATTGCCGCCACCGGTACGGACAGGCATGTCGACTGCCTGATTGACCTGATCGGCGCCGATATCGAGCACGATCTCGTCACCGTGACACGATATTCGGCGACGCAGACGCCGGAATTCATCAAGCACCGGCGCTTCTCCGACGAGATGGTCCGGCGCTATCTCGACAATTACTACGTCTTCGACCCGTTCTATGCCTCGTGGCGGCGTGAGCAGAGGCTGGGCATCCTGCCGCTGAAGCGGCTTGCCGATGACGAGGCCAAGCGCGGCCAGTACATAGCCGGCTTCCTGGCGCAGTCGGAAATCTGCGATGAGGTCGGCATCATGCTGGCCGATGGCGGCGACTGGTGCCTCGGCATCTTCCTCGACCGCTCGACCTCCACCTTCAAGGAGAGCGAGATCGCCCTGCTGGACGAGCGGCTGCCGGTGTTCGAGGCGCTGCATGCACTCGACATTGAGGCGCGGGGGACGGAATTCTCCCGCACATCGGCGCCGACCGGCCCCGGCGCCTCGCCCCGGCAGGAGCCGACCATCCCGGCGAGCCTGTGGCCGGAGCTGTCGCTGCGCGAGCGGGAATTGGTGCAGTTGATCCTGGCGGGACATCCGACCGCCAACATCGCGGAACGGCTCGGCATCGCCGTCGGCACGGTGAAGAACCACCGCCGCCGCATCTACGAGAAGCTCGACATAACCACCGAACGGGAGCTGTTTTTGCAGTTCTTCCAGCATCGGGCAGACGGTTAGTCCGCCATCGATATGTCCGTCAGTCGTGCAATTGCTTGGAAATCGGCGGGCCGACAGTAAAGCCGGAGAATGTTACCTCAAACCCTTCGCGCTGCGGCGAGCAGCACATCATGCCGACATCGACGGATTTGGAGATCGGGAAATAAGCCAGCCGCACCGGCTTCCACTTGCCATCGGTGGTATCAAGATATTGGATGCGGATCGCCTCGGCATGGCGGGTCAGCCGGATGCGCACGCCGTCGGGGCCGGTGGGAATGCTGAGCAGCGACCAGTCCGAGGTGTCGTTGGTGACCACCACCGAAAAGTAAGCCAGCCCGTCGGTGTATTCGATGCCGGCCTTGATCCAGTGCGTTTCACTCAGCCGCAGCATCAGCCCGGCCTGGTCGTAGAGCACCTTGTAGTCGCCCTTTACGGTGACCTCGGCGCTGAAATCACCCTCGACCGGCCGGTAGAGGAAGTGGCCATTGTCACGCCAGAAGCCGTAAAAGGTCTCGCGCCAGAAGTCGGTTTCCTTGCCGGTGCGCACATGCACCGTGTCGTCGCCGACAACATGATGCGGCGGCGGGTTGAGCCAGGTCAGGTCCTCTTTCGCCGCCGTCATCGGTTCCCCCGCGATCAGCCGGCAAATGTATAGGCCGTCTTTACCGTGGTGTAGAATTCCGCGGCATAGCGGCCCTGCTCGCGCGGGCCGTAGCTCGAGCCCTTGCGACCACCGAACGGGACGTGGAAATCGACGCCCGCCGTCGGCAGATTGACCATCACCATGCCGGCTTCGGAGTTGCGCCGGAAATGCGTGGCATGCTTGAGGCTCGAGGTGCAGATGCCGGACGTCAGGCCGAAGGGGGTGTCATTGGCAACCGCCAGCGCCTCGTCATAATCCTTGACACGGATGACATTGGCGACCGGCCCGAAGATTTCTTCGCGCGAAATGCGCATGGCGTTGGTGCTCTCGGTGAACAGTGCCGGCCTGAGGTAGAAGCCGGGCGTTTCGCGATCGAGCCGCTCGCCGCCGAAAGCGAGGTTGGCGCCTTCCTTGCTGCCGATGGCGATGTAATCCTCGTCCTGCTTGAGCTGGCTCGCATCGACGACCGGTCCTATCTGGGTCTTGGTGTCGAGCGCATCGCCGATGACGAGCTTTTCCAGGCGCTCCTTGAGCGCGGCGACGAAGCGGTCGTGAATGCCCTCGGTCACCACCAGGCGAGAAGAGGCCGTGCAACGCTGGCCGGTCGAGAAATAGGCGCCGTTGATGGCGCATTCGACCGCCGTGGCGAGGTCGGCGTCATCAAGCACGACCATCGGGTTCTTGCCGCCCATTTCGAGCTGGAACTTGCGCATATGCTCGACGCTTGCGGCGGCGACGCGTTTGCCGGTGCCGACCGAGCCGGTGAAGGTGATGGCGTTGAGGTCGGGGCTGTCAAGCATGGCCTGGCCGACCACCGAGCCCTTGCCCATCACGAGATTCAGCACGCCTTTCGGCAGGCCGGCGCGGTGCAGGATGTCGACGATGGTCCAGGCGCTTTCGGGAACGAGTTCGGCCGGCTTGAAGACGATGGTGTTGCCGTGGGCGAGCGCCGGCGCGATCTTCCAGGTGGGAATGGCGATCGGGAAATTCCACGGCGTGATGATGCCGACCACACCAACGGCTTCGCGGGTGATCTCGACGCCGACGCCCGGGCGCACGCTGGGCACCAATTCACCCGACAGGCGCAGCGTCTCGCCGGCGAAGAAGTCGAAGATCTGGGCGGCGCGGATGGTCTCGCCAATGCCCTCGGCCAGCGTCTTACCCTCTTCGCGCGACAGCGCGCGGCCGATCTCGTCCTTGCGCGCCATGATCTCGTCCGACGCCTTTTTCAGCACGGCGTGGCGCACCAGCGGCGCCGAACGCGACCAGGCCGGGAAGGCGGCTTTGGCCGCCGCTATGGCCTGCTTTGCCTGTTCGGCGCCGGCCGAGGCATATTCGCCAACGACATCGCCCGTGTTCGAGGGATTGATGTTGCGCGAGCCGGCCTCGCCCACCCACTCGCCATCGATCAGATTTTTACGAAACAGGCTCATGTCGCGGTTTCCTTGTATTGGTTCGCTGGGGGTGCCGTATGCCTGAATTATTTATCAGACAAATGACGACACTGTGAGGGCTGAAATCTAGCTGCGGACTGGATAGCCGATGGCGCGCGGCTATGAAAGCCGCGACCTCAAGATGGACAATATGAAGCGGCCCTGTCAGGTCGGAAAAGTCCAGAACAGGCAAGCCAGCGTCGCCGCGGCGAAGATGACGAAGAACAAGCTCCTGAGCAGGATGTTGCGGCGCAGCTCGTTCATGGTGAAATGGCTGCCAACGATGGCCGCGGCGAACAGGAAACGCCAGTTCAGGAGCGCCCACAGCACGCTGCTCTGGCCGAAAGCCCAGCGGGCGACGAGACAGCCGACAATTGTGGCGAACAGGGCAATCACCGCCCAGAACAGCGCATCCGCAGCATGGGTCAAGACGATGCCGGCGGCGCGGATCGGCAGGATCATCATCAGCATGGCGCCGAAAAAATAGACGGCGGCGAGCGGCAGGAACGAGCCGGCATCGGCAATACCGTCCAGCCGCCGCACGCCGATCGCGCCATAGGGATAGCCGTGCCTGGCCACCGCCAGGCTGAGCGCCATGAGCAATGCGGTGAGCACCGCGACCAATGCGAATGTAATGAGGGCCTTGCTCATGCCGTTCCTTGCTTTGAGGCCCTGTCAGAGCCGAATCACGAGGAATGATTTTAGCGCACGGTCCGCGATTGCGCGTCAGCTTTGCTGAGCGTTGCGCTCTTCACCGATCGCTGTTTTCGAAGGCGCCCATGCCTTGCGCGATCAGATTGGTTGCCATGACAAGCGAAACGATGGCCGCCGAGTTGAAGATCACCACCCACCATTTGCCGCCGGTCAGGAAGCCGTAGCCGTCGGCGACCGCCAGTCCCCAATCGGCTGAGGGAGGCTGGATGCCGAGGCCGAGGAAGCTCAGCGTGGCGATCGAAAAGAAGGCGTAGCCAAGCCTTGTGACCAGCTCGATGAGGATGGTTTCCCTGACATTGGGCAGGATCTCGAGGAACATGATGGCAAGAGCGCTCTCGCCGCCGAGACGGGCGGCGCTGACATAGTCGCGGTCGCGCTGTTCGCGCACGGCGGCGCGCACCGTTCGCGCCACCAGCGGCGCATAGGCGATGCCGATCACCAGGATGACGGTGAGGTTGGACGGCCCGAGCGCGACCAGCGTCATGGTGACGAGCACGATGAAGGGAAAAGCCATCAGCGTGTCGAGCAGCCTGGCGCCGATGGCGTCGATCAGCCCGTCGAAATAGCCGAGCACGAGGCCAAGCACACTGCCGGCGGCTACGCCGAGCAGGGTTGCTGCCGGCGCGACCAGCAGGATGTCACGCGAGCCGACGACGATGCGCGACAGCACGTCACGACCGAGCTGGTCGGTGCCGAACCAGTGCGCGGCGTCGGGCGGCGCCAGCATGACGAGGAAATCCTCGGCATAGGGATCGCAGGGCACAAACAGGCTGCCGAACACGGCACAGCCGACCCAGAACAGCAGGATCAGCGAGCCGATGATGACCGAGGGCGGCAGCTGCGAAACAGTCTCGCGGATGCGACTTGCTGCCCGCCAGCGCAGCGTACGGCGCTCCGGCAATCCCATCAGTTCCATCATGGCGACACACGGCGGCGCTGCCGCGGATCGAGCAAGGCATTCACGAGATCGCCTGCCGCGGCCGACAGCACGAAGATGGTCGCCATGACCAGCACGCCGGCTTCGAGCATCGGGAAGTCACGCGACTTGGCGGCGTTGAGCACCAGATTGCCGAGACCCTGTATGCCGAACAGCGCTTCGATCACCACCAGCCCGCCAAGCATGTAACCGGTCTGGGTCGCGAGCACGGCGATGGTCGGGGTCAGCGCATTGCGCAGCACGTGCCGGACGAGAATTTCGCGCCGCTCGAGGCCTTTCAGGACGGCGGTGCGCGTATAGTCGGCGGCCAGCGCCTCGATCACGCCGGCCCGCGTCATGCGGGCGATGTAGCCGGCGAGGTTCAGCACCAGCGGCAGCGCCGGCAGGATCAGATAATAGCCACTGACCCACAGCCCTGCGCCATCGGGAGCAGCGCCGGTGATCGGGAACCAGTTCAGCCACAGGCCGAAGACGATGAGCAACAGCAGGCCGGAGACGAAGTCCGGGACGATGCCGAAGGACACGCCGGCGAGTACGATCAGGCGGTCGATAAAGCGGCCCTGGTTGAGACCGGCGACGATGCCGGCGCCGATGCCCAGCGGCAGCAGAAAGACGAGGATAATTCCGGCAAGGGCCGCCGAGCGCTTGAGGCTTTCCAGAACGAAGGGCGCCACCGGCAGACGCAGCGACAGGGAGGTGCCGAAGTCGCCTGACAGCACGCTGCTGAACCAGTGCCAGTATTGCACGAGCACCGGCTGGTCGGCGCCGAGCTGCCTGTTCAGCGCCGCGACGGCCTCGGCATCGGCGAACGGCCCGAGCATGAGGCGACCGACATCGCCGGGCAGAACCTGCCCGGCGAAGAACACCAGCATGCTGACCAGCCACAGCGTGAGCAGAAGCGAGGCTGCCCGCACCGACACAGTGCGGCCGGTCAGCATCGGATTTTAGTGCCCGGAGTGGCTGGACGTCTCGCAATCATGCCTGGGCGAACGTCACGCGATCGAGCAGCAGATGCGAGATCGCCGTGAAGCGGACGCCCTCGACCTTCGACGAGACGATGCGGCTGTATTGCGAGAAGTAGCTGATGATCAGCGGCGTCTCGTCCAGCAGCAAGGTCTGGATCTTGCCCGCCGCAAGGCGTTGCGCCTGAAGGTCGCGGGCCTTGCCATATTCGAGCAGCAACCCGTCATAGGCCGGGTTGTTGAAATGCGCCGCATTCCAGGCGCCCGAACTCTTCAGCGTCGCGTTGAGGAAGATGTCGGGCGTGCCGCGATGGCCGAAATCGGTGATGCCGAGATTGGAATCGAGCCATGGCGACGAGCCGAATTTCGCCGAGCCATAATAGGCGTCCTGCGGCAGCACGTTGAGCTTGATGTCGATGCCGGCCTTCTTGGCAAAATTCTGGATCAGCACGGCATAATCGGGAATGTCATAGGCGCGCTCGGTGGTCAGCGTCACCGGGAAGCCGTTCGGCACGCCGGCTTCGCCAAGCAGGCGCTTGGCCTCGGCGATGTCCTGCTTGCGCTGCGGCACCGACGGATCGGCCGAGGGGAAGATCGGCGCGAACGGGGTGTCGTTGCCGACGATGGCGCGGCCCTTGAGCAAGCCCTTGACCACCGCCTCGCGGTCGATGGTGAGCGCCAAGGCGCGGCGAATGCGCTTGTCGGTGAACGGCGCCTGGTCGGTCCGCAGATGCACCTCGTCATGCGAACTTGCCTGCACGCTGAGCAGCTTGAAGTTGGGATTGCCCTCGATCGCCAGTTCCAGTCGGGTCGTGCTCGGGATGACGTCGAGCTGGCCGGCCTGCAGCGCCAGCACCTGCGCCTGCTCGTCGTCGAAGAACTTGATTTCGACGCGGTCGGGCAGCGCCTTGTCGCCCCAATAGTCAGGGTTGCGCACGAAGCTGGCGCCCTGCTTGGGGCGGAAGGATTCGAGCTTGAACGGGCCGGTGCCGTTGAAATTCTTCTCGAAATCGCCGGCATAGTCGGCCGGCAGGATGACGGCATTGTAGACGTCGGACGAGACATAGAAGGGGAAGTTGCTGTTGGGCCCGTCGAGATCGAAGGCGACTGTATGGTCGTCGACGACCTTGGCGCCGCCCTTGGACAGGATGCCCTTATAGGCCGACAAAGCGGACGAACCGCTGGCCGGATCGACCAGCCGCTCGAAGCTCGCCACCACATCCTTGGCGGTGACGGTGCGGCCGTCGTGGAATTTCACGCCCGGCCGCAATTTGAAGGTCCAGCGGCTGGCCGTCTCGTCGGCCTCCCACGACAGAGCGAGCTTGGGCTGCAGACCGTCCTTGGGATCGTCGAGGATGAGATATTCGCCGACCTGGCTGATGACGCCGATGCTGGCCGGATCGGTGATGGAGACGGGATCGATCGCCTTGGTCGGCTGTCCGAGCCCAACGCGGACCGTGCCGCCGGCGCCGGCAGCGCGCGCCGTCCCGAAACCAACAAGTCCCTGCGAGGCGGCAAAGCCGGTGAGGCCGATCAAGGCTGCGTATTTCAGGAGATCGCGGCGCTTGAGGAAGCCGGCCTGGTGCTCATCGACGGCGACGTTCCAGATGTCGCCGGACATATTGCGAAGCGTATCGATGTCGTTGCGTTTGGTCATTTTGAAACCCCTGTCTGAAATGACTGTTGAATGGCTTAAGCGACTGGTTCGCCGTCGAGATGGATGCGGTCGACGGCTTGCGGGTAAAAGGCGATGAGGCCCCTGATCTTGGGCATTTCGGCAATGGGATCGCGGTAGCTCCAGGCGACATCGGGGCTTACCGAGCCGTCGGCGCGCCGGCCCGACCAGTAGGAGGCGATGCCCTTGTAGGGACAGCGCGTCGTGCTGTCCGAAGCGGTCAGCCGGTCGAGCCTGACATCGTCCGGGTGCAGGTAGAAACGCGTCGGCAGATGCGTTTCGAACAGAAGCACCGGGCGATGGCTGTCGGCGATCAGTTCGCCGTCGAACCAGATCTGGACGTGACTTGAACTCTGCAGCACATCGATGCGTGCGTATGGATCGCGGGCGTGGACGAAGACCTCTTCTTCCTCCTCGAACCATTGGTCGACCGCCTTCCAGGTGAAGGCGATACGCCCGGCCAGCGGCGACAGATTTTCATCCGGCGGCGCGACAAGCGACCAGGCCGCGTTGGGCGAAGCTTTTTCTCCCGTCTCCAGGTTCCAATAGGTGGTTTCGCCACCGACGGGATGGCGCTGGCTATGCTCGGACGGCCTTAAGAGCGAGCGGTCCACCGAGGAGGCCGGGAAGAAATAGATCGGCAGGAAATGGTTGGAGCGCAGCACCAGGACGTTGCGGCTGTCGGCGATGGTGCGGCCGGCGAATTTGACCCGAATGCGCTTGGGGCTGTGCAGAACATTGATGAGCTGCGGAGCCGTGGCTTCGCGGGGCTGAAGTTTTGGCGCTGCGGTCATATCAGTTGCCCCAAGTCAGGATACGGCGCGCACATTGTCGCGCTGTTCGGCGAAGCGGTTGGCCGGCCGAGCCAGGCCGAAACGGTCACGCAGCGTCCCCGGCGCATATTCGGTGGGGAATACGCCGCGGCGCTGCAGTTCCGGCACGACCTGCTCGGCAAAATTCACCCAATCCTCCGGGAGCAGCGGGAACATCAGGTTGAAGCCGTCGGCGGCACCTGCCTCGAACCAGTCCTGCAGCTGATCGGCGATCTGGTTCGGTGTGCCGACGACGGTCGGCACCGAACCGCTGTTGGCGAGCTTGCGAGCGATCTCGCGCAGAGTGAGGTTCTGCTTCGACCATTCCTTGACGCGATTGAGCGAGGTGCGGCCGCCATTGAAGGTGCTCTCGTCCGGCAGCGGCGGCAGCGGGCCGTCCGGCGGGAAGACTGAGAGATCGACACCGCTCCAGCTCGAGAGAAGGTCGATGCCGACGCGATCGGGAAGCAAGCTCTGCAGATACTCCTGCCGCTCGCGTCCCTCTGCTTCGGAAGCTGCGACGATCGGCAAGATGCCCGGCAGGATCTTGAAGCTCTCGGGCTTGCGGCCGTAACGGGCGAGGCGCTCGTTGATGTCCTGCCTATATTTGATGCCGTCTTCCTTGGTGCTGTAGATGGCAAAGTGCGCATCGGCGTGCGCGGTAGCGAAATTCTTGCCGTCTTCGGACGAGCCGGCCTGGACGATCAGCGGATGGCCCTGCGGCGGGCGCGAGACATTGAGCGGTCCGCGCACCTTGAAATGCGGGCCCTTGTGGTTGATCGCATGGACCTTGTCGGGATCGGCGAAATAGCCCGATGCCTTGTCGATAAGCAGGGCTTCGTCTTCCCAGCTGTCCCACAGTGCCTTGACGATATCGAGGAATTCGGTGGCGCGCTCATAGCGAAAGGCGTGCTCGATATTGCCGTCGCGGCCGAAATTGCGGGCCTCCTCGTCCATGGCCGACGTCACCACATTCCAAGACGCCCTGCCCTTGCTGATATGGTCGAGCGAGGCAAACATGCGGGCGACATTGTAGGGCTCGCTGTAGGAGCTCGAGGCGGTTGTGATGAGGCCGATATGCCTGGTCACGCCGGCAAGCGCCGACAACAGCGTCAGCGGTTCCAGGCGGGCATTGGCGTAATGGGCGACGCCGCTCTGTACGGAATCCCAGATCGCGACATGGTCGGCGACGAAGATCGTATCGATCCTGGCGCGCTCGGCAGACTGGACGAGATCGCGGTAGAAGTCGAAGTCGAGCACTTCGCGGCCGGGCGCGCGCGGATGGCGCCATGACATACGATGATCGCCCTGCGGGTTGAAGAAAAACGCGCTGAGGATCATGTGGTCGCGTGCCATGTCGGCCTCCTTGCAGAACTGCTCCAAGGGACCGTCGCGATGCCTCGACCGGCTGCGACAATCTCTCCTGAGCGGTGAAAGGTAGATTGCGCTCCAGCTTAATTCGAGTAATTTTATAGAGATTGTGCGGCGTGAAAGCGGAAGCGATTGCCCTCGAAGACCGCGCCGAAAGAAAGTGGTTTCAGCAAGACATGTCGTCATCGGTTCTGAACGTCGAGCAGCTCACCGTCGCCTATGATGGACGCCGGGGATCGCATCCGGCCGTCAACGGCGTGTCGCTTGCCATCGGCGAAGGCGAAGCGCTCGGCCTTGTCGGCGAGTCCGGATCGGGCAAGAGCTCGGTGGCTCTCGCTATTCTGCGCTATCTGCCGCGCAACGCCCGGATCGCCGCGTCGGCGCTCGAGTTCCAGGGCCGCGAGATCCGCAATCTCTCCGGCGAACAGCTGCGCCGGCTAAGGGGCGATCGCATCGCGGCCGTCTACCAGCATCCGGGTGCGGCGCTCAATCCGGCCATGACGATCGGCCGGCAGATCACCGAGACGATTATGCGGCATCGCCCGGTTCGGCAGGACGAAGCACGCACCCGCGCCGCCGGGCTGCTGAGCCGTGTCAGGGTGAGCAATCCGGAGCGGGTGCTCGATCTCTATCCGCATGAATTGTCGGGCGGCATGCAGCAGCGCGCCAACATCGCGATTGCGATTGCGCTCGACCCGTCGCTGCTGGTGCTGGACGAGCCGACGACGGCGCTTGACGCCAGCGTCCAGTCCGAGATCATCGCCATCCTGCAGGACTTGCGCCGCGACCACAAAACCAGCGTTCTGCTGATCAGCCATGACATCAACATGGTCCGCTGGGCCTGCGATCGGGTGGCCGTGATGCAGTCGGGGACGGTGGTCGAAAGCGGCATCGCCAACGATGTCTTCGAGAACCCTGTTCACGCGTACACCAAGGCGCTGATCGCCTCGATCCCGGCGCTCAACTTCACCAAGCGCGACGGCAGGCTGGCCGAGATGCACACAACCGGCCCGTCGAAGCCTGTCCGCAGCGATCAACCGGAAGCCGCGCGTCCGATCGCCGTCGCCTGCAAAGGCATCAGCCACGCCTTCGGCTCCCAAGCCGTCCTGCACGATATCGACCTGGAGATAGCCCAGGGCGAGACGTTCGGGCTGATCGGCGAATCCGGCTCCGGCAAGTCGACATTGGCAAGAATCGTGGCCGGCCTGCAGACGCCGAACGCCGGAACGGTCGAGCTGTTCGGCCGCGTGGTCGCGCCGCGCGTCGAGAAAAGAAGCCTGAGCGAACGCCGCGACGTGCAGATGGTGTTCCAGTCACCCGACCGCACGCTCAATCCGCGCCAGCGGATCGGCAGGATCCTCGGCCGTCCGCTGCGGCGGCTCGCCGGCTTTAGCCGCAGCGAGGTGAAGCAGGGTGTCGGCGATCTCCTGGCCTCGGTTCGTCTTGCCGCTACGACCGTCGACCAGAAGCCGAGATCGCTGTCTGGTGGCCAGCGCCAACGGGCGGCGATTGCGCGCGCCTTTGCCGGCGTGCCGAAGCTCGTGGTGTTGGACGAGCCGACCTCTGCGCTCGACGTTTCCGTGCAGGCGACCGTGCTCAATTTGCTCAACGACCTGCAGCGCGACAAGGACACCACCTATCTGTTCATCAGCCACGACCTCAGGGTGGTGCGCTATATGGCCGACAGGATCGGCGTGCTCTATCGCGGCCGGCTGGTCGAGACGGGGTCATCCGAGCAGATTTTCCGTGGCCCCAACCACCCCTACACGAAGCTGCTTCTGGCCGCGTCCTCGGATGAGACGGCGCCGAGGGCTCCGGCTCAGCTCCACGCCGCGGCACACGATGCCGAGACCTCCGGATGCTCCTTTGCCGCCCGCTGTCCTGTCGCGCTGCCCGATTGCCGAAAGGCGCAACCACCCGTCAGGCAGGCCGGCGACGGTCATCTGATCGCCTGCTGGAGAGACGCAAGCAGTCTCTGATTGCGAAGCGGGCAACTGACAAGCCTTCCTTCGAGGAGATGTCCCCCGTCCGATGCGGCCGGAGGACAGGCTTGGGAGGCGCCTGACGTCGGCTGCAAATTTCCGGCGATGGTTTTGACCAGCGTCGATTTGCCGGCACCATTGTCGCCCGTCAGGCCGAGAACCTGGCCCTCATTGATGTCGAGCGAGACGTTGTCCAGCGCGCGAACGGCACCGAAATCCTTCACGATGTGTTCGAGACGCGCTAGAACCGGCATCGCATCCTCCCATGCAAATTTGTAAGTTTCTGACACAAATCATCGTTTGAAACTTGGGTCAATGGGCTTGGGGATGCTGAATATTTGTTGCAATGCCCCCAACCGTGGGTCTTTCAAACCGCCTAGAAATTCTATTAGTATGTCAATCAAACAAATTGTGGAGAACGACGTGCTGGTGTCGACCGATCTTCGGCCGAACGAAACGCGGGCACTTGCGGCGCTGTTTCGTGCCGGCGCGTCGAGCCGAGCGGCGCTCGCACGCGATCTCGGCCTGACCCGGTCGACCACCGGCGCCCTGGTGCTGGGGCTGACGGAAGCCGGTCTGGCGCGCGAGCGGTCGGATGGAGCGGATGACGAGCAGGATAGCGAGGGTCGGGTCGGCCGTCCCGGTATCCTGGTCGAGATCGACGGCAATGGCGGCTTCTTCCTTGGCGCTTATATCGGCGTCAACTGGATCGCAGTCGTGACTGTCGACCTTGCCGGCGCGCGGCGTGCGAGCGCCTCTAGGGCATTTGCCGGCCCCGGTAGCACGCCCGAAGCCGCGGTCGACATCATCGGGGAACTCGTCGCCGAGATCCGCTCACAATTGCCTGCGGGCACGCGCCCCTACGGGCTCAATGTCGCCGTGCCCGGCTTCCCCGCCGCTGATGGCGTTTCATACCATGCCACCATCCTTGGCTGGCACGGGGTCAATCTGGCGGAGCTTTTGCGCACTGCCTTTGGCGCGGACTTTCCAATCCTCTTGGAAAACGATGCCAATGCCGTCGCTGTGGCCGAGACATACTGGGCGCAGCCGGGAAAGGACGATGAGGATGCGCTGATCATCCTGATCGAGAACGGCGTCGGCGGCGGCATCATCAATGCCGGCAGGCTGCATCGCGGCCGGCTCGGCGGCGCCGGCGAAATCGGGCACTTACGCATTGGCGACGAAGGTTTTGTCTTCGACGCGAAGCGCCCGGGGCGGCTGGAATCCTATGTCGGCAAGGATGCTTTGCTGGCGCGCTATTTGCACATAAGCGGGCGGCGCGCCGGCGTGGATGAGTTTGTCGCAGCGCTGGCCGGCGGCGATCCGGCAGCCGTCGCCACCGCGCGCGACTGGGCGCTGTGGTTCGGTCGCGGCCTGGCGACGCTTGCCTGCACCTTGCAGCCGGAGCGCATCATTCTCTCCGGCTCGGTCAATGCCATCTATCCCTTTGTCGCCGAACAGGTGGAAGCTTTCCTCTCGGACTTCCTGGCTGAAGGTTATCCCGTTCCCACGGTCGAACTGTCGCGCGTCGGCGCCGACGGTCCGGCATTGGGCGCTGCCTGTCTGCTGCATCAGGCAGCTTTGTCGGGCGATCCGCAATTTCAACTTCGCGGCCTCGCCGCGCGCTAATCAGGAGAGATTCCATGCCTCGCAAAGACGAAAAGCGGCTGCGTGTCGGCGTGCTCGGCTGCGGCCCGATTGCGCAGGCCGCGCATTTCGAATCCTGCACCAAGGCGCGCAACGCCGACCTCTATGCCATCTGCGATGTCGCCGACGATCTGCGCGACAGGATGGCCGCGACCTACGCGCCCGAAAAATCCTATGCCGACTACGGCCAGATGCTGGCCGATCCCGACCTCGATGCCGTCATCATCGCGACCTCGGACACGTTCCACGTCAAGGCCGCCGAACTGGCGCTGGATGCCGGCAAGCATGTGCTGTGCGAGAAGCCGCTGGGCGTTTCGGTCGAGGAAGTCGAAGGCTTGCGGGCCGCACTCGACAAGAGCGGCAAGGTGCTTCAGGTCGGCCATATGAAGCGCTTCGATCCAGGCATCCAGGCGGCAAAGGCCTTCGTAGATAACGAGATGGGCGAGCGTCTGGCATTCAAGGGCTGGTATTGCGACAGCACCCACCGCTACCCGATGACCGATGCGGTGCAGCCGCTCATCATCACCAGCGCCAAGGCACGCAAGCCCTCCGTCAATCCCAAGGCGGATCTGCGCCAGTATTATATGCTGGCGCATGGCAGCCATCTCATCGATACGGCGCGCCATCTGCACAGGCCGATCGAGGCGGTCGAGGCCCGGCTCACCGAGCGCTATGGCGCCTATTGCTGGTTCATCACCACCATCTTCGCCGACGGCACGATCGGCCATCTCGACCTGACGGTCGCCGTGCGCATGGACTGGCACGAAGGGTTCCAGATCTATGGCCAGAACGGCAGCGTTCTCGCGAAGACGTATAACCCCTGGTACTACAAGAGCAGCGAGGTCGACATTTTCCGCGAGGCCGATGGCAGTTGGCATCGCACGCTTGGCGCGGATGGCCACTTCTATCGCCGGCAGCTCGAAGGCTTTGCCGATGTCGTGCTGAATGGCGCGCCCATGATCGGCGCCAGCATCGAGGACGGCATCGCCTCGGTCAGGGGCATGGCGGCCATCGCCCGCTCGGCCGCTGCCGGCGGCCGCGCCGTCCGTCTGGCCGATGTCGACGGGGTCGTGTGATGCAGCTTGGGATTTTCGCCAAGACCTTCGCCACCACCGGCGCCTTGCCGGTGCTGCGCGCGGTCGCGGACGGCGGCTACACGGCGGCGCAGTTCAACATGGCGTGCCTTGGACTGCCGTCGATGCCGGACAGCATTGAGCTCGGCGCGGCCCGGTCCGTCGCTAAGGCGAGCGGCGAGGCCGGCGTTTCGATCGCGGCCGTGTCTGGAACCTACAATATGATCCACCCGGATCGCTCGGTTCGTGTGTCAGGTCTTGCTCGGCTGGAGGTGCTGGCTGCGTCATGCGCTGACATGGGCACGCGCCTGATCACGCTGTGCACCGGCACAAGGGATGCACAGGATCCGTGGCGCTGGCATCCCGACAATGCAAGCGAGGCGGCATGGAGCGATCTGCGGACGGAGATGGAAGCGGCGATCGCGATTGCCGAGCGCTTCGACATCGAGCTCGGCATCGAACCGGAACTGGCCAATGTCGTCTCCAGCGCGCGGGCCGCTCGCCGGCTGCTCGACGAGATGAACAGCGCGCGGCTGCGCATTGTGCTCGACCCGGCCAATCTATTCGAAGTGGCGGACAGCGCGGAGCGTCACCGCCTGATCGACGAGGCCGTCGATCTGCTGGCTGCGGAGATCGGCATGGCCCATGCCAAGGACCGCAATGCCGATGGCAGTTTTGCCGCCGCCGGACAGGGCGTCGTCGATTTCCCGCATTTCATCGGCCGTCTGACAGCCGCTGGCTTCGACGGACCCCTGATCACGCATGGCCTGACAGAGGCCGAGGCGCCCGGCGTGGGCGCCTTTCTGCGCACCGTGCTGGAAGCGAGCGAGCGCGCGTGAAAGAGACCTTCAGCCGCGATGGCGTCGATCTTGCCTACCGGGACGTCGGCGCCGGGCTTCCCGTCATCTTTCAGCACGGCCTAGGCGGCGACGACGCGCAGGTTGCCGACGTGTTTCCCGATCTGCCGGTGACCCGGCGGGTGACGCTCGAATGCCGGGGCCAGGGCGGATCCAGCTACGGGCCGGTCGAGCGGCTTTCGGTTGCGACGTTTGCCGAGGACGTCGATGCACTGGCCGACGATCTCGGCCTCGGCCCGGCCGTCGTCGGCGGCATCTCGATGGGCGCGGCGCTGGCGCTTCGCCTGGCGGTGCACAGGCCGGCGCGGGTGCGGGCGCTGGTGCTCGCCCGGCCTGCGTGGGTATCCCAGGCTGCACCGGCCAATATGAGGCCCTATGCCGTGGTCGGCGATCTCTTGATGCGGCATTCGCCCCAAGACGCCAGGCGTCTGTTCGATGACAGCGCTGTTGCCGGCGAACTGGCCAGATTGGCGCCGGACAATCTCGGCAGCCTGCAAGGCTTCTTCACTCGCCCGGACCCGGTTCTGTTCGGCAGGCTGCTTTCGGCGATCGCCGGCGATGGTCCCGGCGTGAGCGAGGCGGACATCCGCGCTATCGCGGTGCCGACTCTTGTCATCGGCCATGACCATGACCTCGTCCATCGACTGGAGGACGCACAGACGCTGGCCGGACTCATTCCGTCGGCCCGGCTTTGCACCATCACAGCCAAATCGCAGGATCGCGCCGCCTACCGGCTGGAATTCCGCGCCTGTCTTTCGGAATTCCTGGAACCGCTCGCATGACCGACAAAACGACGGATGAGACCATCGCCGTGGTCGAGATCGGCGGCACGTCGGTCAAGGTTGGCTTTGCCGATCGCGGCCACCCGGTGGATTTCGCCCGCACCTACCCGACCGCGCAACTGCGCAAGGGCGCGCCTGTGGCGGGGTTGGCCGATGCGGTCACCGCAGCCTGCCGCGATGCCGGGCTCAAACCTGCACGGGTCGTTGCGACGGTGCCTGGGTTCATCGACCGCGACTTCGACACGGTGCTGCACACGGCCAACATTCCCGAACTGAACGGTATCCGGCTGGGTACGGAACTGGCATCGCGGCTCCGCGTTCCCGTGCGGCTCGAACGCGACGTCGTGCTGCAATTGCTGGGCGAAAGCGTTGCCGGCGCGGTGAAGCGGCAAAAGGAGGTGCTGGCGGTCTATCTCGGCACCGGCATCGGTGCGGCCTATCTCGGCAAGGACGGCATTTTCAGGGGCGGCGGCTGGGCGCTGGAAATCGGCCATATGCCGATCTACTGGCCTGACGAAAGCGGACCGCCAAACCGGGTCGAGACCTACGCCTCAGGGGCAACGCTTGTCGAACTCGCGACAGACTACGATATCCCGGTGGCCGATCTGTTTTCGGCGGCCGGGCAGCCGCCATCGCTGCGCGAATGGCTCGATGAGATCGTCTGGCAGCAGGCGGTGACCATCGCAACGGCAGCCGCTTTGTTTTCCCCGCAGGCGATCCTGATCGGTGGCGGCATTGTCGACATGAAGTCCTATCCCCGCCAGGCGCTCAAGCAGCGCATCGCGGACAGCCTGCCGCATTCGCTTGTTGTAGAGCCTCTGGACATACGCTGGGCGGCCCTGGGCTGGCAGGCGGCGATCCATGGCGCGGTGCTGCTCGGCGCGGTGTGATCGCCGTGGTTGCTGTCGGCGAAGGATTACT
This sequence comes from Mesorhizobium sp. M0659, assembly GCF_040320605.1. NCBI lineage: Bacteria > Pseudomonadati > Pseudomonadota > Alphaproteobacteria > Hyphomicrobiales > Phyllobacteriaceae > Mesorhizobium > Mesorhizobium sp. M0659. The sequence continues at coordinate 69,302 of NZ_JAMYPY010000004.1, read as the reverse complement.
TGATCGTCTTCCCGTCCGCCCCAAACCGGTATGTTTTACCCGGCTCCGGCGTTGCATACAGCGTCGCACCTGGCTCGGCGTCGTAGACACCGAAAATGCGGACCGTGATCAGCCCGGCCTTTTCGCAGTCGAGATAGAGGTTGGTGTCGGCGCCGAGATGTTCGGCGTGCACCACCGTTCCCTTCCAGGCGCCGGACCTTGGATCCACGGTCAGATGCTCCGGCCGCACGCCGATGGTCTTGGCAGTCTCGCCCAATCTGGGGCCGTCGATGAAATTCATCTTCGGCGAGCCGATAAAGCCGGCGACGAACTCGTTTGCCGGCGAATTGTAAAGCTCCATCGGGCCGCCGATCTGCTCGATCTGGCCGGCGTTGAGCACGACGATCTTGTCGGCCAGCGTCATCGCCTCGACCTGATCATGGGTGACGTAGATCATCGTTGCCTTCAGCCGGCGATGCAACTGCGCGATCTCCAGTCGCGTGTTGACGCGAAGCGCTGCATCGAGGTTCGACAAGGGCTCGTCGAAGAGAAACAGTTTTGGCTCACGCACCACGGCGCGGCCGATGGCGACGCGCTGGCGCTGGCCGCCCGACAGTTCCGCCGGCCGGCGCTCGAGATACGGTTCCAGCGACAGCATCGACGAGGCGACGCCGATGCGTCGCTCGATCTCTGGGGCGGGCGTGCCGGCCTGCTTGAGGCCGAGGCCCATATTGTTCTTCACCGTCAGATGCGGGTACAAGGCATAGGTCTGGAACACCATGGCGATGCCGCGTTTTGCCGGGGGCGTGGCCGAGACATCGGCGCCGTCGATCACCACCCTGCCGGAGGTCGAATCCTCCAGCCCGGCGATGACCCTGAGCAAGGTTGACTTGCCGCAGCCAGATGGGCCGACGAAGACGACGAATTCGCCGTCGGTCACTTCGAGGTTGATGCCTTTCAGCACCTCGACCGGCCCGAAGGCCTTCTTCACATTCTCGATTACCAGCGAGCCCACGGCTTCGTCCTTGTTCTAGAGTTTGCCCTACTAGAGCTTAACTGGGGCGCCGCTGCGCACGCTCTCATCGGCGGCAAGGCAGACGGCGAGCGATTTCACCGCGTCGTCCATGTGGCGGGTCAGGTCGATGTCTTCCCGGATCGCCTTCAGCACGAAGGCCTGTTCGAGGTCGCAGAGGTCCTGGTGGCCGGGTTCGCCGTCCATCGACAGCATCTCGTCCGGCCTGGCGAACTTGCCGTCCGCACCCGTCGCAGCGCTGTGCAGGCGGATGGTCGAGGTCTTGGTGTGGGTGTCGATGTCGTCCGACTTCACACCTTCCTTCATGACGATCGACACGCAGCCATTGGGCGACATCACGTCCTTCACGAAGAACGCCGTTTCCGAAATCATCGGTCCCCAGGCCGCTTCGTACCAGCCGACCGAACCGTCATCGAACAGCACCTGCAGATGGCCGTAATTGTACATGGTCGGCGCGATTTCCTCGGTCAGCCGCAGCCCCATGCCGCGCACCTCGACCGGCTTGGCGTCGGTGATCTGCAGCATGACGTCGAGATAGTGCACGCCGCAATCGACGATTGGCGAGGTCGTCTGCATCAGTTGCTTATGCGTCTGCCAGGTCGGGCCTGACGATTGCTGGTTGAGGTTCATGCGAAACACGTAAGGGCCGCCGAGCTTGCGCGCCTCGGCGATCAGCCTGACCCAGGACGGGTGGTGGCGCAGGATGTAGCCGATCACCAATTTTCGGCCGTTGGCCTTGGCCGCGGCGACGACGCGCTTGGCGTCCGCCACCGTCGTTGCGAGCGGCTTCTCGACGAAGACGTGGCAGCCGGCCTCGAATGCCTTCACCGCATAGTCGGCATGGCTGTCGGAATAGGTGGCGATGCAGGCGACGTCGGGCTTTTCATCGCGCAATGCATCGTCGAAGGAACGACGGATGTCATAGCCCGACAATCCTTCCGGCAATGGCACGTCGGAGCGGTTGATGAGTGCTGCGATCTCGAAACCCGGATTTGTGTGGTAGGCCAGCGCATGGCTGCGGCCCATATTGCCGAGGCCTGCGACGACGACGCGAAGGGGCGATTTAGAGGTCACCTAAGTACTCCAGATGTTCCAGTTGTTCCTTCTGAGAGGGTGTCACCCCACCCGGCGCTTCGCGCCGACCTCCCCATCGAGGGGAGGTAGGACGTTGGCGCGAACACCCTCACTGCCAAAGAAGCTTCTCCGAAAGTCGCCCTTTGGCGGTCGTGAATGAAGCCACGACCTTTTACCTCCCCTTGATGGGGAGGTCGGCGCGCAGCGCCGGGTAGGGTGAAGGCTCCAGCAGAGATTTGTAGGGCTCCGCTCACTTGACGGCTCCGGATGTGATGCCGCGGATCAGCTGCCGCGAGAAAATGACGTAGAGGGTCAGCACCGGCATGATCGCCAGCGAGAGTGCGGCCAGGATGGCGTTCCAGTTGGTGACGAACTGGCCGAGGAACAACTGCGCGCCGAGCGTCACCGTCTTGGTCTCTTCCGACGGCGCCAGGATCAGCGGGAACCACAGATCGTTCCAGATCGGGATCATGGTGAAGACGGCGACCGTCGCCATCGACGGCCGCACCAGCGGCAGCACCAGCCGGAAGAAGATCGTGTATTCCGACAGGCCGTCGATGCGGCCGGCATTCTTCAGATCGTCGGACACCTGCTTCATGAATTCCGAGAGGATGAAGACCGCCAGCGGCAGGCCTTGCGCGGTGTAGACCAGGATCAGCGCCGTCAGCGTGTTGACCAGCCCGCTCGCCACCATCAATTGCAGGATGGCAACGGTGCCCAACCGGATCGGGATCATGATGCCGAGCGCGAGGTAAAGCCCCATCAGCGTGTTGCCGCGAAAGCGGTATTCCGACAGCGCGAACGCCGCCATCGCGCCGAACAGAAGCACGAAGAACAGGGAGGCGACGGTGACGACGAGGCTGTTCTGAAAATAGTGGATGAAGTCGCCCTGCCCGATCACGGTAGTATAGCCGATCAGGTCGAAGGTCTTTGGCGTCGGCGGCGTCAGCGGTTCGCTGAAGATGCCGGCGCGTGACTTGAACGAATTCATGATGACCAGGATCACCGGAAACAGCGCGATCGCCGTATAGGTCAGAAGGATCGCGTGGGCGCCGACCGTACGGGGCAGCGAACGGGTGGCGGTGCTCATTGGAAGGTCTCCTGACGAGCGATGACTGTTGAGGTCGGCACCAAGGCACCCCCCTCTGTCCTGCCGGACATCTCCCCCGCAAGGGGGGAGATCAGATGCCGCGACTGCTTTCGCCAATCGCCAACGTTGCAAGACGAGCGGCAAGGCCAGAGCTGCCAATCTCCCCCCTTGCGGGGGAGATGGCCGGCAGGCCAGAGGGGGGTGTTTAGCCGTAACATGTCTGCCCCTCTAAAACTGGTAGCGACGCAGGCGCGTCTGGACGAGGAAGAGGTAGACGCAGACGCCGCCGAGGATGATCAGGAACATCATCGTGGCGATCGCCGCGCCCATATTGGGATCCCCGGTCTGCAGCTGAAAGCCGAAGAAGGCGCGGTAGAGGAAAGTGCCCAGAATATCGGTCGAATAGTTCGGGCCGGCGAGCGCCCCTTGCGCGGTGTAGATCAGGTCGAAGGCGTTGAAATTGCCGACGAAGGTCAGGATCGAGATGATGCCGATCGACGGCAGGATCAGCGGCAGCTTGATCTTCCAGAACTGCGACATGCCGGTGATGCCGTCACATTCGGCCGCCTCGATCACCTCTTCGGGGATCGACAAAAGGGCTGCATAGATCAGCATCATCGGGATGCCGACGAACTGCCAGACCGAGATCAGGCTGAGCGCGGTCAGGGCATATTGTTCTTTGCCGAGCCACGGCGTGAACAGGCTTTTCAGGCCGACCAGATCCATCAGATGCGGCGCCACGCCCCACAACGGCGACAGGATCAGTTTCCAGGCGAAACCGACGATGACGAAGGACAGGATGGTCGGCACGAAGATCGCGGTGCGGTAGAAGGCGGCGAATCTCAGCCTCGGGCTGGACAGCAATGCCGCCAGCATGACACCGATCGGGTTCTGCACCACCATGTGGATGATGAAGAACCAGGTATTGTTCCGCAGCGCGTTCCAGAAGCCGACCGACCAGTTGGGGTCGCCGAACAACGTACGGAAATTAGTGAAACCGACGAACACCTGATGCTGATCGACATTGCGGAACAGCGACAGCTGCAAGGTGCCGGCCAGCGGCAGGATCATGATCGCCGTATAGACCAGCAGCGCCGGCGCCAGGAAGACGCCGATATGCCAGCGGAACGGTCGTTTCGGTCGTGTTTGTGCGGCCATGAGTGCGGTCCCCGCCGATCAGGTTTAGCAATGCCTTCGACGGCAGCGCTCACCCTCACGCTCTCCCCGTGAAGGACGGGGAGAGGGGGCGCCTGCGTTTCGCTGATCCTTCTCCCCGTCACTATACGGGGAGAAGGTGCCGGCAGGCGGATGAGGGGCGGCGCCGTCGTTCGCAGTCGATGCTTCGAAAAACGCAGGGCCGTCCACTTGGGGCCCTGTCTGTCCCTGAGCTTACTTGCCCGGCTTGTACCAGCTGTCGAGGCCGTCCTGCAGCTTCTTGGCGGCAGCTTCCGGCGTGTCGGTGCCGTTGATGACGTTGGCCGATTCAACCCAGGTTTCGTTCTCGAGGTTCGGCGTGCCGCGCGACAGGATCTGGTAGGTCGAGCGGATCGTCGACTTGCACTTGTCGCGCCAGGAGACGAATTCCTGCGCCAGCGGGTCTTCCATCTTCACCGGGGTGGAATTTAGGCTGAAGAAGCCCGGCAGTGCGTTGGCGTAGATGGTGGCGAAGTCCGGCGAGGCGACCCAGGACAGGAAGGTCTTGGCCGCGTCGGCATTCTTCGACGCCGCATTCAGGCCCATGCCGATATCGGTATGGTCGGAGATGTAGCAGGTGTCGCCGGCCTTCTCGACCGGCGGCGGGAAGGCGCCCATCTTGAACTGCGCCTGGGTGTTGAACAGGCCGATCTCCCACGATCCCGCCGGGTAGATGGCGGCGCGGCCAAGCGTGAACAGGTTCTGGCTGTCCGGATAGGTCTGGGCCTCGAAGCCGTCGCCGAGATAAGGCTTCCACTTGGCCAGTTCCTCATAGGGAGCAACCCAGTCCTTGTCGGTCAGCTTCTGGTCGCCCTTGATCAGCGCTGCGCGACCCTCTTCGCCCTTCCAGTAGTTCGGACCGATGTTCTGATAGCCCATGGTCGCGGCTTCCCAGAGGTCCTTGGTGCCCATGGCCATCGGGATGTAGGTGCCGTCGGCCTTGATCTTGTCGAGCGCGGCGAAGAACTCGTCACGCGTCGTCGGCACCTTGAGGCCGAGCTTGTCGAAGGCGTCCTTGTTGTAGATGAAGCCGTGAATGACCGAGGCCATCGGCACGCAGAAGCTCGCCTTGCCGTCGTCGGTCTGCCAGGCGGCCTTGGCAACGGGCGAAAAGTTTTCCATGCCGGGCAGCGCCGACAGGTCGGCAAGGTTGCCCTTCTTGAACAGTTCGAGCGACTTGTCGAACGGGCGGCAGGTGATCAGGTCGCCAGCCGAGCCGGCGGCGAGCTTGGCGCCGAGTGCGGCGTCATACTCGGTCGGCGCCGACGGTGCGAACACCACTTTGATGCCCGGGTTCTTGGCCTCAAAAGCCGGGATCAGCTTGTCCTTCCAGATGGCAAGGTCGTCGCCGCGCCAGCTTTCGATATTGAGCGTTACGTCATCGGCGTGAGCCAACCCGGCGGTGCCGAGAATGCTGGTGCCGAGAAGCAGTGCCGTCAGTAATTTCGTTGTCATGCTAGTCTCCCTGTTGACCTTTTTCAGGTTCGGTTTTGAGAACAGGGGCCTTCGCGCCCTTGTTCCCCTCGATCGCGGAAAGGGCTGGCCGCAGCTTCTGGCCGGTCCCTTCCAGTATCTTCTCGGCCGCAACGGCGTTGGCAGCGCCGGCGGCGAGCAGAATGGCTGTCTTGACGACGCCGCCGCTCGCTTCGAGCAGCCGCACGGCGTCTTGCCGGTCGCGGCCGCTGATAGCGGCGACGATGCGAGCCGCGCGGTCGCGCAGCTTGATGTTGTCGGCGGTGAGATTGACCATGTAGCCGTCATGGACATGGCCGAGATGAATGGCGGTAAGCGTCGACAGCATGTTGAGCGCGATCTTCTGGGCAGTGCCGGCGCCCATGCGCGTCGAGCCGGCAATCACCTCCGGTGGCGTCTCGAGCAGGATGGCGACGTCGGACAGCCTGAGCAGGGGCGTGTCCTTGTTGTTGGCAATGGCGATGGTTGCCGCGCCCCGGCTGCGCGCATCCTTCAGCGCCTGCACCGCATAGGGCGTCGAGCCGCTGGCCGAAATCGCGATCAGGCAGTCGCCCTTGCCGATGCCGGCGCCGGCAATTGCCGTCGAGGCTTCGTCGGTGTCGTCTTCCGGTCCGCCGGCCAGGGTCCTGAAAGCGTCGTCGCCACCGGCGATGAGGATGGCGATGCGTTCGCGCTTGATGCCGAAGGTGCCGGGCAACTCCAGCGCGTCGGCCAGCGCCATCAGGCCGGAGCTGCCGGCCGCAGCATAGGCGAGCTTGCCGCCGCCGTTCAGCCGCCCGGCGATGATTTCGGCTGCGGCGGCGATGGCGGGAATGGCGTCGCGCACAGCCTTGGCGGCCTCGATCTGCGCATTGACCAAAGAAGAAAGGATGGCGTCCGGGGCCTGGATGTCCAGTCCCTCGGCATTGCTGTGAAGCGCTTCGGTGCGCGGTTCGGCCATCCCTGTCCCTCCGATGGAAGAACAATACCAACAAAATACCACTTGTCCACACGCATTAACGAAATTGCGAACTGGAAAGCGTTGAGCCGGCAAAATTCCCCGGTTTTTCAACCTGATACGCCTTAATCTTTTTGAAACGGAAATTAATCCCTTGGCTATTGGTATTTTATTGGTATTATCCGCCCGGAGGAGACATCGCGTGAAATTCGTGCTCGGTATCGACGGCGGCGGCACCAGCTGCAGGGCAGCCCTTGCGACAGGCGATGGCGTTGTCATTGGCCGTGCCAAAAGCGGCGCCGCCAACATCCGCACCGATCTCACCGGCGCTCGCACCCACATCGTCGAGGCTGCTCGTCAGGCCTTCATCGCCGCCGGGCAAGATCCGGACCTGATCCCGCAGACACCAGCCATTCTCGGCCTTGCCGGCGCCAATGTCGGCACCTACCGCCAGCAGCTTGAATCAATCCTGCCGTTCAGCATCAGCCGCGTCGAGACGGACGCCGAGATCGCGCTCGAAGGGGCAGTCGGCTCTGGTGACGGCGCCATGGCCATCCTCGGCACCGGCACCGCCTATATGGCGCGCAAGGGCGGCACGTCGCGCGCCATCGGCGGCTGGGGCTTTCAGGTCGGTGATCAAGGCAGCGGCGCCCGGATCGGCCGCGACCTGCTGGAGCAGACGCTGCTCGCCCATGACGGCGTCCGGCCGCGCTCAGCCCTGACCGACAGCATGATGGCCATTTTCCGCAACAATCCCGAAGACGTGGTCGAGTTCACCACCAATGCCAAGCCCGGCGATTTCGGCGGCTTCGCGCCCAAGGTTTTCGAGCATGCCGAGAAGGGCGACAGCGTCGCCAACTGGATCGTGGACAAGTCGGTTGCCGATGTCGAGGCGTCGCTCCACGCGCTCGACCTCTCTGATGACGCCCCGCTCTGCCTGCTCGGCGGGCTGGCGCCGCTCTATGGGCCGCGCCTTTCCCAGCGCTACCAGGCGCTGCTGAAAGCGCCGCTCGACGATGCGCTGGGCGGCGCCGTGCAGATGGCGGCCCGCATCTTCGTCAAAGCGGAGGCGACGCGATGAGCGATGCCGCCGACCAGATCTTCGCCACGCTGAGGCAGTCGTCGCAGAGCGGCGCCCCGCTCTACCTGCAGCTCAGGAAAAGCATCGAGGACGCCGTCAATCGCGGCCTGATCGGGCCGGGCGATGCGCTGCCTTCCGAGCGCGACATCGCCACCAAGGCCGACATTTCGCGCGTCACCGTGCGCAAGGCGGTGCAGGACCTAGTCAAGGGCGGCATCCTCGTGCAGCGCCACGGCAGCGGCACCTTCGTGGCGCCGCGCATGGAGCGCGTCGAGCAGTCGCTGTCCAGGCTCACTTCATTCACCGAGGACATGGCAAGGCGCGGCATGGCGGTGCGTTCAGCCTGGCTCGACCGCGACCTCTACCCGCCCTCGCCGGACGAGATGATGGTGCTCGGCCTGTCCTCCAGCGAGTTGGTGGCGCGCGTGTCGCGCCTGCGCATCGCAAACGACACGCCGCTGGCCATCGAACGCGCCTCGCTGTCGGCCAGCGTGCTGCCGGATCCGACCGGGATAGGCTCGTCGCTCTATGCGGCGCTGGAGCTGACCGGCAACCGGCCGGTGCGGGCGGTGCAGCGCATATCGGCCGCCAACCTCGGCGACGCCGATGCGCGTCTGCTCGAAGTGCCATCCGGCATTGCCGGCCTGCACATCGAACGCATTTCCTATCTCGCGAGCGGCAAGGTGATCGAGTTCACCCGCTCCATCTACCGCGGCGATGCCTATGATTTCGTCGCCGAATTGCGCCTGACAGGGCCGAGCGAAGAGGGCCGACCATGATCCCCAAGACCACCCATATGCGGCGCGAGATCGACGAAATTCCGCAAGCCGTCGCGCGTCTGCTCGATGGCTCGGCGGCGGTGCTGACCGAGGCCGGACGCGGCATTCGCGAGCGCGATCCGAGCTTCGTCGTTACCGTCGCGCGCGGTTCGTCCGACCATGCCGCCACCTTCATGAAATATGCCGTCGAACTGACCGCCGGCCTGGCCGTCGCTTCGGTCGGTCCGTCGATCGCCTCGATCTACGGCGCCAAGCTCAAGCTCGCCGGTTCGGCTTGCCTCACGATCTCGCAATCCGGCAAGAGCCCTGACATCGTCGCCATGGCCGAGACGGCGCGGGCCGGCGGTGCGCTCACCGTCGCCATCACCAACACCGCCGATTCGCCGCTGGCGCGGGCTTCGGATTTTGCCATCGACATTCTGGCCGGCCCCGAGCGCAGCGTCGCGGCGACCAAGACATTCGTCAATTCGGCGGTGGCCGGCCTGGCGCTGATGGCGCATTGCACCGGCGACGACAGACTGCTGGCCGCCCTTGCCCGCCTGCCCGAGCATTTCAGCAAGGCGATCGCCTGCGACTGGATGGCGCTGGCCGGCGCATTGGAGACGCCGCAATCGCTGTTCATCCTCGGCCGTGGCCCGTCGGCGGCGATGGCCGACGAGGCGGCGCTGAAATTCAAAGAGACCTGCGGCATGCATGCCGAGGCCTACAGTGCAGCCGAAGTCATGCACGGCCCGCTGGCGCTGGTCGGGCCAGGCTTCCCGGTGCTGGCGCTCGCCGCCCGCGATGCCTCCGAGCCGTCCGTGGCAGAGGCTGCCGACAACCTTGCCGGCAAGGGTGCAGCAGTTTTTGTAACCTCGGACAAAGCCAAGAGCGCGGCGCGGCTGCCGCATGTCGCCACCGGTCATCCCTTGACCGACCCGCTGACGCTGATCGTCTCCTTCTACGGCTTCGTCGAAGCCTTCGCCCGCCATCGCGGCCTCGATCCGGACGTACCGCGCAATCTGCGCAAGGTGACGGAAACCGTATGAGCGACCGTTTTGCCCTGACTGGCGCCCGAATTTTCGATGGCGACGACTGGCATGACAACGCCGCCCTTGTCGTGCACGGCGATGTCGTCGAAGGCATTCATCCCGTCGGCGCCATTCCGTCGGGCGTTGCCCGCATCGACGCCGGGGGCGGCATGCTGGTGCCGGGTTTTGTCGACCTGCAGGTCAATGGCGGCGGCGGCGTCATGCTCAACGACCATCCCGATGTCGCCTCGCTGGCAACAATCTGCCGGGCGCATGCGCCGTTCGGCACGACCGCACTGCTGCCGACGCTGATCACAGATACGCCTGACATCACCGCCGCGGCCATTGCCGCCGGCACCGAGGCGGCACGGCAAAAACTGCCGGGGTTTCTCGGCCTGCATCTCGAGGGACCGCATCTCTCCGTCGCCCGCAAGGGGGCGCATGACCCGGCGCTGATCCGGCCGATGACGGATGCGGATGAAGCGGCGCTGGTCGCGGCACGCAAAAACCTGCCGGTGCTGCTGACGACGATCGCGCCCGAATCCGTGGAGCCCGCCCGTGTTGCGGCTTTGGCCAAGGCCGGCATCGTCGTCAGCCTCGGCCATTCCGATACCGGCTATGCCACGGCCAGAGCCTTTGCCGATGCCGGCGCCAGCGTGGTCACACATCTGTTCAACGCCATGAGCCAGATCGGCAACCGTGAGCCGGGGCTGGCGGGTGCGGCCATTGACATAGGCTGTCTGTCGGCCGGGATCATTGCCGACGGCATCCATGTCGATCCCGCCACCATGGCAATCGCGCTGCGCGCCAAGCAGGGACCGGGCAGGATCGTGCTGGTCACCGACGCCATGGCGACGATCGGCACCGACATGACCTCGTTCACCCTCAACGGCCGCATCATCTATCGCAAGGATGGCAGCCTGAGGCTGGCCGACGGCACGCTGGCCGGCGCCGATCTCGATATGATCTCGGCCGTCCGCTACATGCACAGGATCGTCGGGCTGGACCTGTCGGAAGCGCTGCGCATGGCCTCGCTCTATCCCGCGCAAGCGCTCAGTCAGGCGCACCGGCTCGGCCGCTTCGCCAATGGCACCGCAGCCGATGTCGTCGCCTTGTCAGCCAACCTCGACGTCAAGGGCGTTTGGATCGGCGGCGACAAGGTTTTTGCAGGCGCGGGAAGTTCGCGCTAAAGTCCACTTATGCATGATGTCGACTGCGTTGTCGCTGGCGCCGGTGTTGTCGGCCTCGCCATTGCCCGCGCGCTGGCGCTGTCGGGCCGCGAGGTGCTGGTGGTCGAGAAGGCCGCAGCCATCGGCACCGGCACCAGTTCGCGCAATTCGGAAGTCATCCATGCCGGGCTTCATTATACGCCGGGCAGCCTGAAGGCCCGTCTCTGCGTCAACGGCCGCGAGCGTCTCTATGCCTATTGCCGCGAGCACGACGTCGCCCATCATCGCACCGGCAAACTGATCGTTGCCGTCGAACCCGACCAGTTGGACAAACTGCAGGCGATCCAGATCAACGCGGCGCAATGCGGAGTCGGTGACCTCAAGCTTTTGACGCGCGCAGAGGCCGAAAGCCTGGAACCGGCGCTGAGCTGCGCCGGCGCGCTGCTGTCGCCGTCGACCGGCATCGTCGACAGCCAGGCGCTGATGCTGTCATTGCGTGGAGACGCGGAAGCGGCCGGCGCATCTTTCGCCTTGCTCACCGTTGTCTCAGGCGCGAGCATCGAAGCCGACGGCATCCGGATCGACACGCGCGACGCCGATGGCGAGGGTTTCACCTTGAAGACCGGCGCCTTCATCAACGCCGCCGGCCTCGACGCGCAGGCGCTCGCCGGCCGCATCGAAGGCCTCCCGCAAGACCGTGTTCCGCCGCTGTGGCTGGCGCGCGGCAATTATTTCGCGCTTTCCGGTCGCTCGCCCTTTTCGCGGCTGATCTATCCGGTGCCAGTCCATGGCGGCCTCGGCGTGCATCTGACCCTCGACATGTCGGGGAGCGCGCGCTTTGGCCCGGATGTCGAATGGATCGATCGCGTCGACTATACCGTCGATCCCGCACGAGGCGATGCCTTCTACGACGAAATCAGGCGCTACTGGTCCGGCCTGGCGGACGGCGCCCTGCAACCGGCATATGCCGGCGTCAGGCCGAAACTGTCCGGTCCAGGCCAGCCGGCCGCCGACTTCGTCATCCGGGGACCGGCTGACCACGGGGGCGGTCAGATCGTGAATCTGTTCGGCATCGAGAGCCCTGGCCTTACCGCCAGCCTCGCCATCGCAGAACATGTCGTTGGGCTTTTATATCAGCAATGACGGGCGTTTCCTGAAACGTCGGGCAGGCGCATACCATGAAACCTTTTGATATGGAGGTCGTTGTCGGGGCATATGTCCGAGGCAAAACCCAAATCGAAACCGGCCGACGGCATCGAAGCGCGCGATGCCACGAAGTCGCGTCGGGAAAAGCCGTCACGGCAAACGCGCGGAGATGGACCGCGCGAGGGCACGCCGCGCGAGAAAAAAGCATCGGCCGCCGAAGCCGCGTCCGAGCCCGTTGGCGAGGCTGCGCCGCCGCCGGATGCCGTCGAACCCGATCCCAAGCTGACGCCGGAGCAGGCCGAGCAGGCGCGCAAGAAATATCTGCTGCGGCGTTTCTGGATCAGCGGGCGCGGCTATTGGGGGAGGCATGGCGACAAGCTCGCCTGGCCTTTGACGATCGGAGTGCTGCTGCTGATCTGCATCAACATCGGTTTCCAGTATGGCATCAACGTCTGGAACCGCTCGATGTTCGATGCCCTCGAGCAGCGCAACGCCCGCACGGTCTATCTCCTCAGCGCCGTATTCGTGCCGCTGGTGATCTGCAGCGGCAGCCTTGTCGTCGCGCAGGTCTACCTGCGCATGACGATCCAGCGCCGCTGGCGTTCCTGGCTGACCACCGGGGTCGTCGCGCGCTGGCTGGCAAACGGCCGCTACTACCAGCTGAACCTCGTGGGCGGCGACCACCAGAACCCCGAGGCCCGCATGACCGAGGATCTGCGCATCGCCACCGAGTCGCCGGTCGATTTCACCGCCGGCGTCCTCAACGCGTTCCTGTCGGCCTCGACCTTTATCGTCGTGCTGTGGACCATCGGCGGCGCGCTCACCCTGCCGATCGGCCGTGAGAGCATCACCATTCCCGGCTTTCTGGTCATCACCGCGATCATCTATGCCGCCATCACCTCGACCTCGATGGTGGTCATCGGCCGCGATTTCGTCCAGCTCTCCGAGCGGAAGAACCAGGCGGAGGCCGAACTGCGCTACACGCTGACGCGCGTGCGCGAAAACGGCGAGAGCATCGCCTTGCTGGGAGGCGAGGACGAGGAGCGCAGCGGCATCGACAGAAATTTCGGCCACGTGCTGAGGCAATGGGCTCTGCTGACCGGACAGCACATGCGCACGGCGGCGGTGTCGCAGGGATCGAGCCTGTTTGCGCCGGTCGTGCCGATCCTTTTGTGCGCGCCAAAATTCCTCGAAGGCTCGATGACGCTTGGCGAGGTGATGCAGGCGGCGTCTGCCTTTGGCATCGTGCAAGGCGCGTTCGGCTGGCTGGTCGACAACTATCCGCGCCTCGCCGACTGGAACGCCTCCGCGCGGCGCATTGCCTCGCTGATGATGTCGCTAGACGGGCTCGAGCGCGCCGAGCAGAGCGATGCGCTCGGACGCATCAACCGAGGCGAAGCCGAAGACGGCGCCATCCTCAGCCTCGACAATCTTTCCGTGACACTCGACGACGGCACCTCCGTGGTCAAGGAAACCGAGGTCGTGATCGAGCCGGGCGAGCGGGTGCTGGTTTCAGGCGAATCCGGTTCAGGCAAGTCGACGCTGGTGCGGGCCGTCGCGGGCCTGTGGCCATGGGGCGGCGGCAGCGTCAATTTCCACACCGACAGGCGCCTGTTCATGCTGCCGCAACGCCCCTACATCCCTTCCGGAACGCTTCGCCGCGCGGTCGCCTATCCCGCGGCGGCGGACAAGTGGACCATCAAGCAAATCAAGGCTGCCCTCGACAAGGTGGGGCTTGGCTATCTCACCGGCAGGATCAAGGAAGAGGCGCCATGGGACCAGACGCTGTCGGGCGGCGAAAAGCAACGCCTCGCCTTCGCGCGCCTGCTGCTGCATCGCCCCGATATCGTGGTGCTGGATGAAGCGACTTCGGCGCTCGACGAAAAGAGCCAGGACACGATGATGTTGACGGTGATCCGCGAACTGCCTGACGTCACCATCATCAGCGTGGCGCATCGTGCGGAGCTCGAAGCCTTCCACAGCCGCAAGATCACCCTGGAGCGGCGGGAGGGCGGCGCCAAGCTCGTCAGCGATGTCGACCTCATCCCGCGCAAGCGCAAACGCAGCCTGCTGAACCGCGCTTTGTGGGGTTCCAGCACTCGGGTGAAAAAGCCGCGCAGGTAAAAGGCGCCACTGCCGAACCGCGAACAGAGATGTCCAGGCGAAGCGCTTGGGCAAAGACATTAGCCGGCTATGGATTAGCCGTAGAGACCCTTGTAGGTCTCGCGCAGCAGGTTCTTCTGCACCTTGCCCATCGTGTTGCGCGGCAGCTCGTCGACGAAGATCACCTGCTTCGGGTGCTTGTATTTGGCCAGCTGGCCGGCAATGGCGCCAACGATCTCGGCCCCGGTGATCCGCGATGCCGGCGCCCGCACCACGACAGCGGTGACGCCTTCGCCGAAATCGGGATGGGCAATTCCGATGACGGCACTTTCCAAGACGCCGGCAACGGCGTCGATCTCGCTCTCGATCTCCTTGGGATAGATGTTGTAGCCGCCGGAGATAATGAGATCCTTGCCGCGGCCGACGATGTAGACGTAGCCGTCCGCGTCGATGATGCCGAGGTCGCCGGTGATGAAGAAGCCGTCCTTCCGAAACTCCGCCTTGGTTTTTTCCGGCATGCGCCAATAGCCGGAAAAGACATTCGGACCTTTGACCTCGATCATGCCGACTTCACCCTGGCCAAGCGCATCGCCGCTGTCAGGGTCGGCGATGCGCAGCGAAACGCCGGGCAGCGGGAAGCCGACCGTGCCGGCCCGACGCTCGCCCTCATAGGGGTTCGACGTGTTCATGTTGGTCTCGGTCATGCCGTAGCGCTCGAGAATGGCGTGGCCGGTGCGCTCGCGCCAGGCCTTGTGCGTTTCGGCGAGCAGCGGCGCCGAGCCGGAAACGAACAGGCGGATGTTCTTCGCCGCCTGGGCATCCAGCCCGTCCTGCTGCAGGAGCCTGGTATAGAAGGTCGGCACCCCCATCAGCACTGTCGCGCGGGGCAAGAGCGAGACGATGCGGCCGGCGTCGAATTTCCGCTCGAACAGCATCGAGGCGCCGGCCATCAGGGTGACGTTGGTGGCGACGAACAAGCCGTGCGTATGGAAGATCGGCAACGCGTGGATCAGCACGTCATCCCCGGTGAAACGCCATTGCTCGACCAGCACGCGCGCATTGGAGGCCAGGTTTTCATGGCTGAGCATGGCGCCCTTGGAGCGTCCGGTGGTGCCGGATGTGTAAAGGATTGCGGCCAGATCGTCCGGCCCGCGCGCCACGGCGTCGAAATCCGTGGGCTGTTGTGCCGCCAGTGCGGTCAGCGAGCCCTCACCATTGCTGCCAAGCGTGACGGTGGCAGCACCCGACGCCTGCGCCAACGGCGCGATAGCGCCGGCGCGGGCCGGGTCGCAGACGACCAGCCGCGGCTCGGCATCCCCGAAGAAATAGCCGAGTTCGGCCAGCGTGTAGGCGGTGTTGAGCGGCAGGAAGACCGCGCCGGCGCGCAGGCAGGCGAGGTAAAGGAAAATGCATTCGGGGCTTTTTTCGACCTGCACGGCAACGCGGTCGCCCGGCTCGACGCCGAAATGCCTCAGCGCATGTGCCAGCTGTGCCGATTGCGCCAGCATGTCACCATAGGCGATTGCGCGTCCGTCATCGGTTGCCATCAGGATGCGCTCGGAGGCTGAAATCCGGCTGCGGAACACGTCGAACAGGTGATTGGTCATGCGCCTTCCCTAGAGCATGATGCCGAAAAGTGTGAAGCGGTTTTCGGAGGACATAATGCTCTACCCTTTGATTTAGAGCCGGATGGCCTTGGAACAAAGGAAACGATTTCGCCTCCGTCCGGCAAAGACGTGAAATCGGGTTTGCCGCCGATCAGATGAAGGCAAGCGGACTTGGATAGCGGGCGGATTTAAATAGCGGACCGGAAGCGCTTCTATCTGCGGCTGCGCAACGCCTTGGTGGCGCTCACGCGTGGATCGCCGCTTTCGTTGAAGCGCTCCATGCACATGGCTGCCGTCAGACGGTAGTGATTGAGGAGAGCTTCAACGGCGCCGTCGGCATCGCCATCCACCGTGCGCTCCGCAATCAGCCGATGTTCACTGATTTCGTCGCGCTCGCTGCCGTCCTGGGAGATCAGCCGGTAACGGGAGGCCTGATCCGAAAGCTGGTCGCAAAAGCCGGTCAGCCAATGCGAGCGGCAGCCTGCGATCAGTGCCCGATGGAAGGCGCGGTGCAGCTTTTCCCATTCCGGATTGTTCGAGGACGGGTCCTCCGGCAAGCGGCGCGGGGCACGCGCCAGGCGATGCAAGGCCAGCACGAGCTGCTCTTCCCATTCGCCGGTGCGGTTGGTAATGGATTCACGCAGGGCCCGCTCTTCCAGCCAGCAGCGGGTGCGCGTCAATTCCTCGAGTTCCGGGGCACTGACCGGCATGATGAAGAAACCGCGCTGGTCGTGGCGGCCGAGCAGGCCTTCCGAAGCAAGTCGGTTGAGGGCCTCGCGAACCGGTGAGGCGCCGGCGCCGTAACGGGAAACCACCCATTCGACACGAAGCTTGCTTTCACTTTCAAACACGCCGCGCAGGAGATCGTCGCGAAGCTGTTGATAGACCGTACTAGCGAGTGTGCTCTTGGGTCCCGCGCCTTCGCTCACATCGGCAGATCCGTAGGTCAATATGACTCCTGTAGCTCTCCCATGCTCCGCTAGCCCGTTCGCGAAGCAAACGATTTCCCCTGTAAATTTACTGTAACTCCTAAGGCATCCGCCCCTCAAGCGAAAGATCACGATATTCGACTTAAAGAGGAAGGTTGACCGCATCTTATCCGCCGGAAGTAACTAAAATCGTGAAAAACTTGTTCTTCTGAAGAAAGTTTGTCTGCCAGCATGGCAGGTGCCCTCGAGAAACAGCTTCGAGATCCCGAATACGGATAATTTTTTCTTAACGCGCGTCATGCCGCCGGATTGACCTCTCCCCGCATGCAGATCCCTTCGGCAGTTATCCACTAGGTTTATGGGCCAAAACTAGTGCCGGATGCCGCGATCCTGTCGCGTGCCGCGATGCCCTTGCGGCTGCCACCCGTTGACGGCTTTTTGGGAGATCGAAGGATCAGGCAGGGAGATCAGGCCGAGGAGAACCGACCAGCCGGGAACTTGCCCTGGAACTGATGTCAGCCGGCAGCCCGGTCGGCCGCGGTTCGGATGGCTTCTATATTGGCCCGGTAGGCTTCGACGCTGCCGCCCTTGAAGATGGCGGCGCCCGCCACCAGCACATCGGCACCGGCTGATGTGACCAGGTGGGCGGTTTCCGGCGACACGCCGCCGTCGATCTCGATGCGAATCGGCCGGTTGCCGATCAGCGCTTTCACCCGCTTGACCTTGTCGACCATGGCCGGGATGAAGGCCTGGCCGCCAAAGCCCGGATTGACGGTCATGATCAGGATCAGGTCAAGCCGGTCGAGCACATATTCGATCGCACTTTCCGGCGTCGCCGGATTGAGCGATACGCCGGCCTTCTTGCCGAGATCCTTGATGGTCTGAAGCGAGCGGTCGAGATGCGGTCCGGCCTCGGCATGCACGGTCATGCCGTCGCAGCCGGCATCGGCAAAGGCGGCCAGATAAGGATCGGCCGGCGCAATCATCAAATGGCAGTCGAAAAAGGCCTTGGTGCGGTTGCGGATGGCCTTGATCACCGGCGGGCCGAAGGTGATGTTGGGCACGAAATGCCCGTCCATCACGTCGAGATGAATCCAGTCGGCGCCGGCCGCCGCCACCGCCTCGACCTCGTCGCCGAGCTTCGAGAAATCCGACGCCAGCACCGATGGCGCGATCAGGGTCTTCCTGCTCATGATGCGGCCCCTTTGGGCGCCCTGTTTGCGGGCGCGGCCTTGACGACTGCTAGAGCAATTCCAGGAAAAGTGGGAACGGCTTTCCGTCCGGAATTGCGTGAAAACAAAGAGATAGAGCGGTTCGGCGTTTCCACGAAACGATGAACTGCTCTAGACCATGATCCCGAAAAGGGAAAGTCGGTATTTGCTGCGCCCGGCAGCGGGTTCGGCCAATACCTGGCCGCCCGATCGCCGCAGCGCGCCCAAGGAAAACCCCGCCGGATCGCTCCGACGGGGCTCTGAATTTTGACTCGTATCCAGATCCTATGGCTTGAAGTTGGCCGCCGGATCCCTTTGCGGCTGTACCTGCGTCTGCGGCGTGCGCTTCGGTATGAACTGCTGAAGGACACCTGGATTGAGCAACAGGGTCGGATCGAGCGACGGCTGCTGCCGGATGGCTCTGCAGTTCGGGAACCGACCAACGGTGCCTTCGGGGCAGCGCCGCCTGATGATCGGCACGCACTGGCCGCCGACCATCTGCGAGCCCGGGGCGCAGTCTCCCACCTGCGGCCTCGGCTTGCGGCATGCGCCGTCGATCACCTGGGTGCCGCGCGGGCAAACACACTCGCCGCGCTTGTTGTGCACCTGGCCGCGTATGTCGCACTGTTCCAGCACAGGCTTCTTCTGCCGGCAGGCATTGCCTTGCACCTCGGTACCCCGCGGGCAGACACAATTGCCGTTGGCGTCGTGGACCTGGCCGCGGATCGAGCACTGCTCGGGCTTCGGCCGGATCGGCCGGCAGACCTTGCCCCTGACTTCTGTGCCGTCCGGGCAGACGCAATCGCCATTGGCGTTTTGGATCTGACCACGGATCGAGCATTGTTCAGGCTTTGGCCGGATCGGCCGGCAGGCTCCATTGCGCACCTCTGTCCCACGCGGGCAGACACAATCGCCATCGGCGTCATGAACCTGGCCGCGTATGCCGCACTGCTCGGGCTTCTGCTTGTCGCGCACGCAGGCATTTGCCTGTCGGTCGAGATGCGTACCTTCCGGGCAGTAGCAGCCATTGCCGTCCGACGTCGGGACCGAACCGGGGATGGTGCAGCCAGGCTTGTCGGTCTTGACGCAAGCGCCGTTCTCAAGCTCGGTTCCGCGCGGGCAGACACAGCGTCCATCCTCGGTGCGGATCTGGCCCTTGAGCAGCACGCAGGGCCTCGGATCCTTCGGCTGGATGATGACGCCGCCGTCGGGCGAGCACTGGCCGTTGCGGAACGTCGTGCCTTCCGGACACACGCACCGGCCGGCATCGTTCATGACGAAGCCTGGCGAGCATTCCTTCTTCACCTCGCGCTTGATGGTGAACGGATGGCAGGCATAGGCCTTGCCGCGATCGCCCTGGACGTTGGTCAGGTCGCCGGGCAGTACGTCGCCGCCGCCTTGCACCCTAGTGTCGGGAGACAAGACGCCGACGCAGTTCTGGCCGCTGACGTTGCCCCGCAGATTGACCAAGGGAGCGTCGGGAAGGACCACGGTGACCTTGTGCACATGGCTTTCCCCGGCGCCGAGCGTCAGGTTGGCAATGCAGGTCAACGGCAAGGTCGTCGGTTCGGGCGAGCAGCCGAAGGGCGGTTCGATCGAGGTGATCGCGACGCCTTGCAGCCGCCCCAGCCCGTCCACCCCGATCGCATCGCCGATGCGGACCGGACCGGAGAAGGCGGTCTGGCCATCATTGGTGATGGTGATCTCGAACGAGCAGGGTTGCCCCGGCTGGCACTCGGCATCGCCGGTCTTCTTGACGCTAATGGTGGACGTGCCGCCGCCCTTGGCGCAGGCCTGGCCGATCGGGTAGACGACGTCGTCTCCAGGGGCCGGGCCGTATGAGCCGCGTGCGCAGTTCTCGAACGCGCCATTGGCCAAGACCGTCACGTCGAAGTGCCTGGAGGTTCCGGGCGTCATCGCGGCGCCGGGTATCTGGCATGACAGCGCATTGGCCGGAACCGCTCCGCAGGCCCATTCCGCACCGTCGGGTGTGACGGTCTGGATCTGGACCGGCGCGCCACCCGATATCAGCGTGGCAGCATCGTTGACCCGCACCGGACCGGTGGGGGCAGAGGTGCCAAGGCTGATGACGGTGATGCGGCAGGAAACCACCGCCGCACCGGCGAGCGAGCCATTGCAGACCTTGGTGATGCGTAGGGTCGGCTTGCCGCCATTGGGATGACGGAAGCGTTCCTTGGCGCAGGCCTTGTTGTTGGTGAGGTCGACCTCACCGGGGACGGGCTTCAGCGCCGCGCAGTTCTCGACCGAATCCGACTGGTAGCCGGCCGGCATGACCGCCTTGACGACGATCGGCGTCGAGGCGCCCGGCATCAGCACGATGCCTGCATTGTCGCAGCGGAACTGGCCGGGACCGTTCGGTCCGCATGTCCAGGGCGGAGACGGGCCGAAGGTCGAAGAGGCCGGCGCGCCGCCCGGGTAATTGTCGATAACCGTCAGCGGCCCATTATAGGGGACGCTGCCATTGTTGATGATGTCGATCACGAAGTAGCAGATGCCGTCGGGCGTGCAGACCGGGATTCGGGCACGCTTCTTCAGGATCAGGTCGACCTTCTTGTCGACCGGGGGCCGGCAATCGCGGTCGCGGTCGCCACGCCGGCAGATCGGGATCGAGGCACAGCCGCGATCGTTCTGCTGGCTGCCGAACAGCGGCTTGCCGCTGGCACCGTAGTTATAGGTGGCGCAGTTGCGCAGCGCGCTGCCTTGCCAACCACCCGCCGGCTTGAAGCCGAGCTTGAGGTTGATGGAGGCCCCCGGATTGAGCGTGGTCACCGGATAGGTGCACGTCATCGGGGTCACGCCGGGCATGCATACCCAGGGCGGATTGGGCCCTGAATCCAGAGTCGAGCCGGCCGGCAGCGTCACCTCGTCGAGCACGATCTTGCCGTGATACGGCCCGTCGCCGACATTGGTGACCTTGATGGTGAAGTCGCAGCCGCCGCCCATCGTGCAACGCGTCACGTCGGCGCGTTTCTCGACCTTGAGGTCCGGTTCCTTGTCCTTGGGCGGACATCTCAAGTCACGCGGGATGACGATGTCGATGGTCTGCGTGCAGCATAGTCCCCAGCCCTCCTTCGGGCCGGCATAGGTCTCGATGCCGGTGACGATGAGGTGGATGACGTCGCCGGGCGACGCACCGACGATCTTCCAGTTCAGCACGCCGCCGCCCGCCGGCACCAATTGCGTGTCGGGGATGATGATGATGCCGGGGGTGGTCGTCGACACCTGCACCCACTTGCCGCCCATCTCCGGGCCGACAGGCATGTGGTAGATGAAGGCGCCGCCGCCTTGCACGCAATCGACCGTGCCGCGCTCCACCTTGAAGCATTCCCGGTCGGGAGGCGGAGGCCGCTTGTCACAGTTGGTGAGGTCGATCTTGATCGAGGTCTTCACCCCGGTCTTGAAGTCGCCATCGTCGGGCTTGCCCGGATCCTGCGACGGGATGATGACCCCCGCGCCGACGCCCGGCGTCACCTTGATCACACCCTGATTGTCGACGATGGTCGGCGAAGGAAACGCCGCATGGTCGATCTTGGCGGTGATCTTGAAATTGATGACGCGTTCATTGCCAGCCCCAGCGCCGTCGAGATCGGTGGCGGAAATCCGGAAATCGGAAACCGTCGCCGTATCGTTCGGATTAGCCGAGGTGCTGATTGTCGCACCCGGCAGCGGTCCGCCGGACGCACCCGTGCCGTCGCCGGACACGTTGACGTTGACGATCGCAAGACCGTGCGGAAGCTGATCCTTGAAGTCGAGTTGGAGTTTCTTCAGCCTGGCCGAAAAGCTTGGGTCGGCAAAGCCTTGCGGGTCGCCGCGCAGGCCAAAGCTCAGAGAGTAGACGACGTAGTCGCAGCTCCTCTGTGTGCCTGTTTTGGTGAAGAACGGCACGATCCGTTCCGGCCTCGGATTGACGATTTTTGAATTGTCCAGGTCGAGCCGCAGTTCCGGAGTGATCGGGACTGCATCTTCGGCGTGGCTTGCCACAGGGGTGAACATGGCGACCGCGATACCGGCCGCCATCAGCCAGCGCGCGCCGCGCCTGGCATATGACAGGGGTTTCATGATGGTCTCCATGACGTTGGATTGACTGCTCTTCGCGGTCGGGGAAAGTGCGAGATTTTTCATCTTCCCCTCCTCAACGTTCGCAGCTGACGGCTGGGGTTCTGAGCGGCAAAGTCATCTTGCAGCAAGGGTAGTAGCCACCCTTGTCCTTGTCGGACTGCCTGTAGAAGCAAAGTCCAACATCGACTCTGTCGCCCGGAGAATGGCCGGTGATGTCGACCGTGTAAGGCTTGCCGGGAGCATGCGACTGGGGTGATGTCACCCCGACGCCTGGTGTCCTGGACTTTGTCTCACTGGAAGGCTGGACCTTGATCGAATCGCCGCCAAAGCCGGCATGGTCATGGAGATAGAGGTCGGCCTGGAGGCCGCGAGGCGTGCAGTAGAACTGAACATCCTCGACATCGATGCACGGAGGCAGATCGCCGGGCGGTGGGAAGTCCGGCGGATAAAACGGCGGCAGATAACCGCCGGGGATCTCTTCATAATAGCCGGCACGGCCTTCGCAGGGGTGCCAGACCTCGACGTCGCCGACATGGCCTTCCACTTCTGGGTCTTCGAAATAGCCGTCGAAGTCGACGAACCACGAGCCGAAAGGCGGCACGTTGGCCGGCTTGACCAACGGCGTCGGCGTGATCTGCACGCCGTGTACGGCAAGCGGCCCGCCGGCGGCGAGTTGGTCGGCAAGTGTCGGGTTGTCGCGCAGCTTGTCGCCGGTGTTGACCAGCGTGTCGGTGCACACGCCGGTGTCGAGATTGCCGTCGGCGTCATAGCCATATTGCAGGTCGAGCCCACCGGCCGACTGCCGGTTGCCTTGCGGGAAGCCGACCGCATATTCCTGCGGCTCTTCCACCCAGACCGATTCCGTTGCCGGATCGTCCGGGTTTTCGCGCCAGTAGCGGATGACCTCGCCCTTGCCGGAATCGGCGAACTGGCTGTAATCGTAGCGATTCTCGACCGGGCCGCGCTGCGCCAGATACATGAAACCCTGGTTGTCGAAGGCGATGTCGGTGACGGCGTAGTCCTTGTCGGCCTTGACCGTCAGCTCCCAGCGCGGATCACCGGCAAAGCTGCCATCGCGGGCAATGCCAACCGACCAGATCTCGGCCTTTTCGCCGACCGAATAATAGAGCCGGCCGCCATGATAGGCGACGGACCAGACGCGGCGTTCGTCCTGCGTGTAGCCCCATGTGTCGGGGTCTTCCGAGTCGAAGGCAGCACCCTGTATGTCCATCACCGCACCGTCATCGGCGACGGGAGCCAGCCCATGCGCCGGCCGCCCGGCAACGCCGTGATCGAATGTGTCGATCAGCGTGCCGTTGGCGTCGAGGCGGTGGATGAAGCCCGTGTCGAGGTCGCTGGCGAAGAACTCGCGGTGATTGCTGTCGAAGCTGATGTCGCCGATGCCGGAACCGCTGTTGGTGTCAATGTCGGCGAATTTGGAGACCGCGCCGGTGATGCCGTCGATCTTCCAGATCGTGCCCGGACCGCCACCGCTTTCGGTGCCGAACTGGCCGTCCATGAAGACGGCGCCTGCGGTTCCGCGGCGCTGTCGCTCGGGCCGACCGTCGGCATCTTCGTCCGGGGTGACGATACGGATGCCGTGCAGCGAGGTCGCGCCGGCATAGAGGTTGGGGACGCCCGTGGGAACGCCGTCGCGCACACCGTCATCATAGGTAATGGCGAACACCTGGCCGATCTGTTCGGCCGTCACCTCGAAAGGCGGCGGCGTGTAGACGAGCTGGCCGGAAGCCGGTCCGCCGAGCGCCGAAACGTCGAAGACGCGCAAGGTGGCGCGCGTCGTGTCGATGAAGGTTTCGTCGACCGGGTCGACGCCGGGCGGCAGCCCCCCCCTTTCGGAATCGGCAGAGTCGAAATTGGGAATGACGGTGCCGGAAAATCCGGTGACCGCCATCGAGCCAGGATAGACGATCTGGGTTTCCTGCGCTTGGGCGGCTGTGCCCAACCAGAGCGTGGCGCTCAGCGCCAGGGCAAGCAAACCGCCGCCCAGATGGAGCGAACGGCGGAAACCGCTTGGAAACGACATGGACGCGCCGCGATCGCAGGACATAAAACTCCCCCCGAAGTTTTCGGGAGGAACATCCGGTCCGGCCGCGCGAAACAGGGCAAGGCGCGGCGTTCCGGCACGTTCGTCCCTGATCGAATTGTCTGCTTTCCTCATCTTCACGATACGCCTGCTCCTGCGCAGGGTCAACGGAATCAGCCGAAAGCCCAGCGCATCGACTCCATCCCGAAGGCGGTGGTCGCGCTGAGCTTGCGTTGGTCCCGGAGACCGTGGAGCCTCTGGGGTCCTGGTCATGGGGCATCCTTTCCGGCCCGCACCATGCGGCGCCTGGTCGTCAGTCGCCGGCTGGAGCAGAAAGGTTCATGCAAAACGGCGGCCGGGTCTGTCCGCCATTTCACAGAGGCGCGGCTAATTCCTTGTGTCAACTCAGGTGGAAAACAGTCTTGGCGCGCGAAAGACCGGCCGGCTTACTTACCGTCAGTGCCGGCTTCTGCTAGCGTCTTCCCAACCCTGGGGGGTATCATGACACGCAGGCACTTCGTTCTATTGCTGGCGGCACTTTTTCCATGTGCGTTGCCGGTCCATCAATCCTTAGCCAAGACCTTGGTCTACTGCACCGAGGTTAGCCCCGATACGTTCGATCCCGCACTCGCCTCCGGATCCCGCGACGCCTCGGCCACCGCTCTCTACAACCGCATGGTCGACTTCGAGCCCGGCACCACCAAGGTGCGCCCCGGCCTTGCCGAAAGCTGGGAGATTTCCGACGATGGCCTCACCTACACATTCCACCTGCGGCAGGGCGTGAAATTCCACATCGTCGAGGGCTTTACGCCTAGTCGCGACTTCAATGCCGATGACGTGCTGTTCACCTTCGACCGGCAGGCCAACGCGCAGAACCCGTTCAACAATTACGCCAAACGCCAGTACATTTACTTCGACGGCATCGGCATGCCGGATCTTGTCGCCGGTTGGCGCAAGCTTGACGACCATACTGTGGTGATGACGCTGAAGGCGCCGCATTCGCCGATGCTTGCCGACCTGGCGATGGATTTCGCTTCGGTCGTTTCCAAGGAATATGCCGACAAGCTCGTCGCAGAGAAGCGGCTTCTCGACCTGGCGCTGAAGCCGGTCGGGACGGGTCCGTTCCAGCTTGTCGACTACCAGCAGGATGCAGTCATCCGCTACAAGGCCAATCCGGACTACTGGCGCGGCAAGCCGAAGATCGACGATCTCGTCTTCGCCATTGCCACCGATGCCAGCATTCGCATGGAAAAGCTGCGCGCCGGCGAATGCGATCTCATGCCCTATCCAAATCCGGCCGACCTGGAGGCGATCAAGGCGACGCCCGGAATCAAGGTCATGCGGCAGGAGGGCCTCAATACGGGATACCTCGCCTTCAACACCTTGCAGAAGCCCTTCGACGATCCAAGGGTGAGGAAGGCGATCGCCATTGCCATCGACACGCAGGCGCTGGTCGACGTCGTATTCCGCGGCACCGGCGAAGTCGCACGCAATCCGCTGCCGCCAACCTCCTGGGCCTATGACAAGACGAGCCCCGATCATGTCTTCGACCCCGCTGCCGCCAGGCAGGGGCTCGCCGATGCCGGCGTAAAAGACCTGCACATGAAGATCTGGGCGATGCCGGTGCAGCGTCCGTATAACCCGAATGCGCAGCGTATGGCCGAAATGATCCAGTCCGACCTGGCAAAGATCGGTGTCACCGTGGAAGTCGTGACGTATGAGTGGACTGAATACCTTGCCCGCTCGAAGTCACGCGACCGCGACGGCGCCATGCTGTTCGGCTTCACCGGCGACAATGGCGACCCCGATAACTTCCTGTCGGTGCCGCTTGGCTGTGCCGGCGTCGGCACCACCAATCGTGCCAACTGGTGTTTTCCGGCCTTCGACGATCTGCTCAAGCAGGCAGCCGGGATCGTCGATCCCGCTGCCCGCGCAAAACTCTATTCGCAGGCGCAAACGATCTTCAGGGAGCAGATGCCGTGGGTCGCTATCGCCCACTCCGTGGTCTCGATCCCGATGCGCGAACAGGTGACGGGCTATGTCATGGACCCCTTTGATCACCACGATTTCTCGGGCGTCGATATCAAGGAATAGCGTTCGGTGTCTGCCGCAGATCTCGATGTCTATGTAGAGAGCCTGCGCAATTTCCGACTGGTGCGGAGCTATTGCATCGCGCAGTTACTGCCTTACCTGGAACAGGCTGGATTGAAAGTGCGCCTGCTCGACCGGCCGGCCGGCCGAGATCGGGCGCCGGTGGCCTTTCTGCATGTCGACCTGACAATCGTGCCGCCAACGTACCGCGGTCTCGGCCACCTCTACGACCGCACCATCAATGGCCGCGCGCTGTCCATCCACCGGCACCTTTATTCGACACTGAAGCTGGAGGCCGGCGACAGCCACAAGGGGCCGGTTGTCGTCAAGACGGTCCTCAACTCCAGGGGCCGACCAGAGCAGCGTTGGTGGCAGCATCGCAACGGCCTGACCAGGAGCGCGCATGCCATCCGCAAGCTCTTCGAACCCGGCTACAAGGACCGCCTGTGCCCGCCCTATAAGGTCTACCAGACGATCGGCGAGGTTCCGCGGGATGTATGGCGCAACAATCGCCTGATGGTGGAAAAGTTCGCTTTCGATACGCTCGACCTGCCCATCGTCAAGCACCGCTACATGTTCCTGCTCGGTGCCGAGGTCAACATGCGGCAGGTCTACGACGATGTGTTGTGCGCCGGCTCAAAAATCCTGAGCAATGAGGTGGGCGGCGCCGTGCCACCGGAAGTGCTGGCGGTGCGGCAGCGGCTCAACCTAGACTTCGGCGCCATCGACTATTTCATTGTCGATGGCAAAGGCGTTGTCGTGGATGCCAACAAGACCGTCGGCTCAAACCCTGAATGGCTGAAGAAAAACCGCTTTCGTCGGGAATTCAACGATTGCATGGCTGAGGAACTGATCGCCTTTGTCCGCGGTTGAGCCGGATCACCAGATCCAGTCGCCCTTGCCCAGCACGGAAACCGCCTCGACAATGCGGCTGAAGGAGGCGCGGGCACGGCCGACCGTGTGCCTGGCCCGGAGATAGCCATGCACCAGCCCCGGCTCCTCGGACCAGCTGGCGTGTCCGCCTGCGGTAAGGATGCGGTCGCGGTAGGCCTCGCCGTCGGACGACAGCGGGTCGCATTGCGCGGTGATCAGCACGGTTGGCGGCAGTTTGGTGAAATCGGTGTCGGCGAGCGGCGACAAGGTGATGTCACCAGTACCGTCAGCGCCGCCGGTGCGGATGTGCTTGTAGAATTCGAGATCGCGCATGGTCAACATCGGTGCTTCGGCGTGCGTGACATACGAGCCCTTCGAACGGTCGCCGCCGAGGCCCGGATAGATCAGCACCTGACCGATCGGCTTTTTGGCATGGCCACGCGTTGCGTGAGCAACAGCCGCGCAGAGATTGCCGGCGGCGCTGTCGCCGCACAGCAGAATAGGGCGGTCGTAGGTTTTGGCTGCCCATTCGAAGGCACGTAAAGCATCGTCGAAAGCGGCCGGGTGCAAATGCTCCGGCGCCAGCCGGTAATCGATGGAACCCACCTCGTAACCGGTGCGGGCGCAGAGCTCGGCGCAGACATCGTCATGGCTGTCTAGGCCGCCAAGGATGAAACCCCCGCCATGGATGTAGAGCACCATCGCCGCCGCGTTCGGGGTAGCGCTGCGATAGATGCGGATCGGGATGTCGTGTGATCGGTTGGCAATGAAAGTCGTTTCCGCCGTCACACCATCGGGATAGCCGGCAAAGAACTCGCGGCACATCCGGTCATAAATCGCACGCTGCTGGGCGATGGTGTAGTCGATCGTGTCGGACGGATAGTAGGAGTTGGTCTTCTCGATGAAGGCCCAGGTCTCGGCGTCGATGAGGGTTTTGTAGTCGGTCATGCTGGCTGCGCCGACTGGATAGATCGAGCCCGGACACCCCCCTCTGGCCTGCCGGCCATCTCCCCCTCAAGGGGGGAGATCAGATGTGGCGAAGGCTTTGGCCAATCACCAACGTTGGTGGATGAGCGGTGAAGTCCGAACTGCCGATCTCCCCCCTTGAGGGGGAGATGCCCGGCAGGGCAGAGGGGGGTGCCTCGTGCCATCATCTGAAAAATTACTTCCCCTTCCAAACCGGGTCGCGCTTTTCCGCAAAAGCCCGGAACCCTTCCATATTGTCCTCCGAGCCATAAAGCGCATCGACCGTCGCCAATTGCCGGCGCGTCACGCGGTTCATCGCGTCCTGGAAGGTCAGCGCCTCCGCCACCCGCGCCGTCTCCTTGATCGCGGCGAACACCAGCGGCGGGCCGCTGGCGAGCAGCCTTGCGATCTCCCAGACGCGCTCCTCGAGCTTGTCCTTGGGAAGCACTTCGTTGACCAGCCCCCAGCGATGCGCTTCCGCCACATCCATCCAGCGGCCGGTGAGCAGAAGGTCCATGGCGACATGATAGGGAATGCGCTTGGGCAGCTTGATCGTCGCGGCGTCGGCCAAGGTCCCGGCGCGGATCTCGGGTAGCGCGAAGGAGGAATGGTCGGAAGCGAAAATGAGGTCGCAGGACAGCGCTAGCTCGAAGCCGCCGCCCACCGCCATGCCGTTGACGCAGGCAATGATCGGCTTGTTCATGTCGCGCAGCTCCTGCAGGCCGGCAAAACCGCCGACGCCATAGTCGCCGTCGACCGCGTCGCCACCGGCGGCTGCCTTCAAATCCCAGCCGGCGCAGAAGAACTTGTCGCCGGCGGTCTTGACGATGGCGACGCGCAGTTCCGGATCGTCGCGGAACGCCTTGAAGGTCTCGCCCATCAGCCGCGAGGTCTTGAGGTCGATGGCGTTGGCCTTGGGCCGGTCGAGCGTGACCTCGAGGATGGTGCCTTTGCGGCGAGTTGAAATGACGTCAGACATTCTTCTTCTCTCCCAGCACCAGCAGCGCGTCCGCAATCCAGGCGCCCTTGCCTTCGGCGCAGACGATCAGCGGGTTGATGTCGAGTTCCTCGATCTCGCCGGCATTCTTCTGCACGAAGCCGGCAATGCCTGCGATGGCGTCGATGGCCGCGGCGACATCGGCCTTCGGCCGGCCGCGATAGCCCTCAAGCAGAGGGAACAGTTTCAGGCCGCGTAGCGCCGCCTCGATATCGTCGCGCGTTGCCGGCAGCATCAAGGTCACGCTGTCGCGCAACAGCTCGACCAGCACGCCGCCAGTTCCCAGCGTCATGACGGCGCCGAACATCGGGTCGCGGGTGAAGCCCACGATCAGTTCGGCAACGCCGTCGCGCACCATGCGCTCGACATAGAGGCCGGTTCCGAGCGGCAGCAGATCATGCGCCGCCGTGCTCACGGATTCGGCGTCCTTGAGGTTCAGCCTGACCGCGCCGACTTCCGATTTGTGGGTGACTCCGAGCGCCTTCAGCGCCACCGGGAAGCCGAGCGCCATCGATGAGATGACGGCCTCGACAGCATTGGCGGCACGTTCTGCCTTCGGCACAGGCAAGCCGGCCTTGATCAACCGCGCCTTGGCTTCGGCCTCGTCAGGGGTGACATGGTCACCTCCGGCCGCACCTGCAGCCGACGTGTCGATAGACTGCGCCTGCGGCTCGGCCCAGGCCCAGCCGATGAAGGCTGCCGCACCTGCGGCATCCATGGCCTCGGAGATGCCGAACAACGGCACCATGCCGCGCGCCATCAGTTCGGCGGTGTATTCCTCCGGCAGGTTCTCAGGCAGCGAGGAGACGATCGCACCATGCTCCTTGTTGGTCTTCAGCGCCGATTCGAAGGCGCGCAGCGTCGCCCACCAGTCGGTGACCGAGCAGCGGTCGGGGCGTGGAAAGTCGAGCACCAGCATGTTGAGGTCGAAGCCACCCGACACCATGGCGGTGAAGGTTGCGGTCATCGCCGGCTCGTTGTTCCAGATGAAGGTGTGATAGTCCAACGGGTTGGCGACCGCGACCAGCGGCCCGAGCGTCGATTTGACATGGGCGCGGTGCTTGCTGGTGAGCTCCGGGAAGTTGACCCAGCGGCCTTCGGCGCTGTCGGCCATCACCGAGGCCTCGCCGCCGGAGCAGCTCATCGACGACAGACGATAGCCGGGCAGCGGCCCGGTGACATGCAGCAGCTTCAGCGCCTCGATGAAGGCGGGGATGGAATCGACGCGGGCGATGCCGAGCCGCCGCAGGAAAGCGTCCGAGGCAGCGTCCGAGCCAGCCAGCGATGCCGTGTGCGAGACCGTCGCCTGCCGCGCCTGTTCGGAGCGACCGACCTTCATGGCGATGATCGGCTTCTTCAGTTCGCGCGCGCGCGCGGCCAGCTTCTCGAAGCCGGCTACCGAATCGAAGGCTTCGATGTGCAGGCCGAGCGAGGTGACGCGCTCATCCTCGATCAGGCCGAGCGCCATTTCGGAGAGGCCGGTCTGCGCCTGGTTGCCGGCCGTCATCAGGAAGGCGATCGGCAGGCCGCGCTTCTGCATCGTCATGTTGATGGCGATGTTGGAGGACTGGGTGATGATGGCGACGCCCTTGGCGCCTTCGGGCAGCCGGATGCCGCCATGCTGGTCGGGCCACAACAGCGCGCCGTCGGCGTAGTTGATCAGGCCATAACAGTTCGGGCCGATGATCGGCATCTGGCCGGCCGCGGCCACCAGTTCGGCCTGCAGCCGCTCGCCATCGTCGTCATAGGCCTCGGTCTCGAGAAAGCCCGCGGCAAAACAGACGGCGCCGCCGGCGCCACGCTCGGCCAGCGCCTTGATCACGTCGATGGTGAGATGCCGGTTGACGCCTACAAAGGCAGCGTCGGGCGCCCCGGGCAATTCGGCGACCGAGCGATAGGCCTTGCGGCCGGCGACCTCGTCCTTGTTCGGATGCACCGGCCAGATTTCGCCGGCAAAGCCCATCTTGATCGATTGCGCGACGACGGCAGCGGCCTGCGCCCCGCCGAACACGGCGATGGATTTTGGGCGCAGGAGACGTTCAAGCTTGTGCATATTCCCCGTCTCTTCTTTTTAAGCCCCGAACGGGCGCAGCAGCGCCCGCGAAATGATGTGGCGCTGGATTTCCGACGTGCCTTCCCAGATGCGCTCGACGCGGGCGTCGCGCCAGATGCGCTCCAGCGGCAGGTCATCCATCAGCCCCATGCCACCATGGATCTGGATGGCTTCGTCGGCAACGAAGGCGAGCATTTCGGTAGCCTTCAGCTTCGCCATGGCCATGTCCTGATCGGTGACGGTGCCCTGATCGTACTTCCAGCCGGCTTCGAACACCATCAGGTCCGCCGCCTTCAATTCGGTCGCCATGTCGGCGAGCTTGAACGACACGCCCTGGAACTTGCCGATCTGCTGGCCGAACTGCTGGCGTTGCGCCGAGTATTCGATGGCGTGGCCGAGCGCCCGCTCGGCGCGGCCGAGACAGGTGGCGCCGACCTGCAGGCGCGTGGCGCCGAGCCAGGAATTGGCGACGTCGAAGCCCTTGTGGACCTCACCCAGCACCTGGCTTGCCGGCAGGCGGCAATCGTCGAATTCGAGGATGGCGTTGGTGTAGCCGCGATGCGAGACGTTGCGGTAGCCGTCGCGCACGGTGAACCCCTTGGTGCCCTTGTCGACGAAGAAGGCGGTGATCTTCTTGCGCTTGCCGCGCGGCGTTTCTTCCTCGCCCGAAGCCATGAAACAAATCGCGAAATCGGCAAGATCGGCATGGGAGATGAAATGCTTGGTGCCGTTAAGGACCCAGTCGTGGCCGTCCTGCACCGCGGTCGCCTTCATGCCTCGCAGGTCGGAGCCGGCGCCGGGCTCGGTCATCGCCAGGCAGTCCCACTTCTCGCCGCGGATGCACGGGAACAGGTACTTTTCGCGCTGCTCGGGCGTGCCGGCGAGCAGGATGTTGGAGGGGCGCGCGACGCAGGTCCAGTGCAGCGCATAGTTGGCGCGGCCGAGTTCCTTCTCGTAGAGCAGCCAGGTCACCGTATCGAGGCCGGCGCCACCGACATCGGCCGGCATGTTGGCCGCATAGAGCCCGGCTTCGATTGCCTTGACCTTGATCTCCTCGATCAACTCGCGGCGCAGCACGCCGGTGCGCTCGACCTCGCGTTCATGCGGGTAAAGCTCATTCTCGACGAACGCGCGCGTCGTCTCGACAATGAGCTTCTGTTCCTCCGAAAGACCGAAATCCATGGTCCTCAGCCCTTCTTCTTTTTCTTCGGCTTTTCCGCCTTCTTCACCGGCTTCGATGCCTTGGCCTTTTCTGCGGCCCTGGATGCGGCCGGCTTCTTCGCCGCCAGCTTGGCCAACTGCTTGGTATAGTCCTTGTGCAAGGCGCCGGCGCCCCAGCCCTTGCCTTTGTTCTGTTTCGACAGAGCATCCATGATCGCGACCAGATTGTCGTCGCGGATCCTTTCCAGTTCGCGGATCGACAGGCCGTGCGCCTGGTCGTCCGACTGGGTGGCAATAAGATCGACCAGCTCGTCGTTGAACTCCGGCACGTCCATAAGCTTGGTCCACGGCCATTTCAGGCACGGCCCGAACTGCGCCATGAAGTGGCGCATGCCGGCTTCGCCGCCGGCGACGCGATAGACCTGGAACATGCCCATCTGCGCCCAGCGCAGGCCGAAGCCATAGCGCATGATGTCGTCGAGTTCCTCAACGGTGCAGATGCCGTCCTTGATCAGCCACAGCGCCTCACGCCAGGCCGCTTCGAGCAGGCGGTCGCCGACAAAGGCCTCGATCTCCTTGCGGATCACCACCGGCTTCATGCCGATCGATGCATAGATCTCCTTTGCGACCTCGATCGCCTCTGGAAAGGTCTGTTCGCCGCCGACGATCTCGACCAGCGGCAGCAGATAGACCGGGTTGAAGGGATGTCCGACAACCAGACGCTCCGGATGCTTCTTCATCGCCACCTGCATGTCGGTCGGCTTGATGCCCGAGGTGGACGAGCCGACAATGGCGTTGGCCGGCGCGTAGAGATCGATCTCGGCCAGTACGCGGTGTTTGAGGTCGAGCCGCTCCGGCACGCTCTCCTGGATGAAATCGGCGTCGGCCACCGCCTCGGCGATGGTCTTGGCAAAGGTCAGTCTGCCTTCCCTGGGCAGGCCGCCGGGAACCATCTGCTTGTAGGCGCGGCGCGCGCCCTTCATCACTTCCGAGACCTTGCGTGACGCTTCCGGGTCCGGATCGAAGATCGACACGTCGATGCCGTTGAGCAGCAGCCGCGCCACCCAGCCGGCGCCGATGACACCACCGCCAATGGCGGCTGCCTTGCTGATGATGCTCATGGTCAGGCTCCGGTTCTTGTCTTGGCGGTTTCGGGGTCGATGAGAGGCACGCGCTCGCCGGAGCGGATCACGGAGGGGTCGTAGGCCTTGCGGGCGAAGACTTCGAGCACGAAGGGCCGGAAGAATTCGATCGGCAGCGTGTCGTAGTCCGGGTCGAAGCTCGACTGGTCCCAGCGTTCGCAAAACTGGTCGCAATCGTCGAAATAGGCATGGCCGGCGAAGCGGTCGCGAGCATGGCGGTTGCCGCCGAGATGATGCGCGTAATAGAGCCGCTGGAAGTCGCCATGCTTTTCCACCACCCAGGTGCATTGCTCGCGCACGAAAGGTTTCAGGATCGAAGCGGCGTATTCGTCGTGATTGTAGGGAGCGTAGATGTCGCCGATGTCGTGCAGCAGCGCGCAGGCGATCCAGTCGGTGTCGGCGCCGTCACGCCAGGCCCGCGTCGCCGCTTGCAGCGAATGGCCGAGCCTGGTGATCTTGTAGCCCGACAGGCCTTCGTCGAGTTGCACCAGTGCGTCGAGCAGCCGCTCGCCGGTCCTGGCGGCATGGTCGATCTCATGGGCGGTCAGGAACTCATAGTCTTGCCTGTCGCCATCCTTCATCGCAGTGAATTTGACGGTAGCCATGATCCGCTCCCGTCTTAAGCAGCCGCTGCGATCGGCGCCCGCTTGGTCAGGTTGAGCTTCCTGCGCACTTCCTCCGGCCCCAAAATCCTGGCGCCGAGATTGGTGACGATGCTGGCGGCGCGCTCGACCAGCTGCGCATTGGTGGCCAGCACGCCCTTGTCGAGCCAGAGATTGTCTTCGAGACCGACGCGGACATTGCCGCCGGCGAGCACTGCAGCGGCTGCATAGGCCATCTGGTTGCGGCCGATGGCGAAGGCCGACCAGTTCCAGGTCGACGGCACGTTGTTAACCATGGCCATGAAGGTGTTGAGGTCGTCCGGCGCCCCCCACGGCACACCCATGCAGAGCTGCACCAGCGCGTCGGGATTCAAGACCTTTTCTTCGACCAGCTGCTTGGCGAACCAGAGGTGGCCGGTATCGAAGGCTTCGATCTCCGGCTTGACGCCGAGCGCCGTCATCATGCCGCCCATTGCGCGCAGCATGCCGGGCGTATTGGTCATGACATAATCGGCCTCGGCGAAGTTCATGGTGCCGCAATCCAGCGTGCAGATTTCCGGCAGGCACTGGCGCACATGTTCCATGCGGTTGGTGGCGCCGCCCATGTCGGTGCCTTTTTCATTGAGCGGCAGCGGCGCTTCCGGTGAGCCGAACACCATGTCGCCGCCCATCCCGGCGGTCAGGTTCAGGATCACATCGACTTCTGCCGCGCGGATGCGGTCCGTCACTTCGCGGTAGAGATGGACATCGCGGCGCGGCTTGCCGGTCTCGGGGTCGCGGACATGGCAGTGGACGATGGCGGCACCGGCCTTGGCCGCATCGATCGCCGAATCGGCGATCTGCTTGGGCGAGCGTGGCACATGCGGGGAGCGGTCCTGCGAGCCGCCGGACCCGGTCACGGCACAGGTAATGAAAACCTCACGGTTCATCGCGAGCGGCATGGACATCTCCTCCCCATAGAAACAGACCCTAACAATGACCGACTTGCCGGAAACTGTTTTGCAATTTACGAAGCTCTCGTGATCAAAAGCGAAAAGCCGACCATCTTTCGCGCTGAGCGATCGCCGCTCAAGGTGACGCTGCTGGTGTTTTCAGGCTCGTCCATCATGTGCGTGGCGTCGACCGTCGACCCGCTGCGCGCCGCCAACCGCATCTCAGGCGAGACGCTGTTCGATTTCAAACTGGTCTCGGTCACCGGCGAGGCGCCGGTCACCACCTGCGGCCTGCCGGTGGCGGTCAGGGGCCGCTTCGATGCGGCCGAGCCGACCGACGTGCTTGTCGTCGTCGCCGGCTTCGGCACCCAGAATTACGCGACATCGGCTCTGCTTTCCGGATTACGGCGAGCGGCCCGCGCGGCTCGCGCCTGCGGCGGCGTCGAGGCCGGCACATGGCTGGTGGCGCGCGCCGGCCTCCTCGAAGGCCGCAGCGCCACCACCCATTGGGAAGACATGGAGGATTTTTCCTCCGCCTTTCCCGGCGTCGACGTGCGTCCGGACCGCTACGTCATCGACGGACCGGTGTTCACCTCGGGCGGGGCGTCGCCGACCTTCGACCTGATGCTGCATCTGATCCGCACCCGGCTCGGCATGGCCGTCGCGCTCGATGTCGCCAGCGTCTTCATCTACGACCAGGCGCGCGCCGCGACCGACGCGCAGCCGCTGGTCTCGCTCGGCCGGCTCGACGGCTACGACCCGCGTCTGGCGCAGGCTATCCGGCTGATGGAATCGCATGTCGACCAGCCGCTGACCATCGACGCGGTGGCAAAACGCGCCGGGGTGACGGCGCGGACATTGGAGAGCATTTTTCGCAAGTCGATCGGCGAGACGCCGGGCGCATATTATCTCAGGCTGCGGCTGGGCGCGGCGCGGCGGCTGGTGGTCGACACGCGGATCGCCATGGCGGATATTGCCGGGCGGACGGGGTTCTCGTCCGCTGCGGCATTTTCCAGAGCGTTTTCAAGAGCGTTCGGCGAAGCCCCGGTCAGGCTGCGCCGAGGTTGATGCATGTCGCCCAAAAGTGTGTCGCGGTTTTGGGATTACGAGATGCACAGACAAAGGGAGATCAGGCTGCGTTCTGTCGATCGCTGCCGGCGTCCATCTGCGAGCGCATCTGCCTCGCCAGACGGACTTCAAATCGGCTGCTGACAGCACGATCCCATTCGTTTTTCACGCTGTCGGTCGGCCGCGGCAGCGCCATCAGCCGGTCGATGATCGATCCGGTCTCGCCGGATGAGAGCAGGGCGTCGATTTCGCGTTCATGCTGCATATCGGTTCGCCTCCTTCCTTTTCACCCGCCACAACCGCATCCTTATACGAGATACGTGACGGCAGTTTGAAGGCAAGAGCGAGGTCATTGAGGGGCGCCAAAGGGCAAACCCTTGTCGTCGGATAGGGTCTTGCGCAAACCCCATTCCGGGGCGGCCGGAATGTTATCCAGCCACCCTTGAGCACAACGAATCGGCTTTCCGGCCCTCAGACGTAGCGGTTGACGATGTTTTCCAGCAACTCCTGGCGGCCGGAGCGTGGCTGCGGCTCGATCTTCTTCTTCACCACGCGCTCGGCGATGTCTTCCAGCGAGCGCTTGCCCGACAGCATCGCCTTGCCCTCGGCCGTGTTCCAACCGGCATAGCGCTCGGCCAGCGGACCCGACAGCGCCTTGTCCTCGACCATCTTGGCGGCTGCCTTGAGGCCTCGTGCGCAGGAATCCATGCCGCCGATATGGCCGATCAGCAGGTCCTGCGGGTCGAGCGACTGGCGGCGCAGCTTGGCGTCGAAATTGGTGCCGCCGGTCTTGAAGCCGCCGGCCTGCAACACCTGGTAATAGGCCAGCGCCATCTCGGGCACATTGTTGGGGAACTGGTCGGTGTCCCAGCCCGACTGGTAGTCGTTGCGGTTCATGTCGATCGAGCCGAAGACGCCGAGCGCATTGGCCAGCGCCAGCTCGTGCTCGAAGGAATGGCCGGCAAGAATCGCGTGGCCCTGCTCGATGTTCAGCTTCACTTCCTTCTCCAGCCCGAAGCGCTTGAGGAAGCCGTAGACCGTGGCAACGTCGTAGTCGTACTGATGCTTGGTCGGCTCCTGCGGCTTCGGCTCGATCAGGATCGTGCCTTTGAAGCCAATCTTGTGCTTGTAGTCGACGACGAGACTGAGGAAGCGCCCAGCCTGCTCCTGCTCGCGGGCAAGATCGGTGTTGAGCAGCGTTTCATAGCCCTCGCGCCCGCCCCACAGTACATAATTCTCGCCCTTCAGCCGCTTCGTGACGTCGATGCAGCTTTTCACCGTCGCCGCCGCATAGGCGAAGACATCCGGATCGGGATTGGTGGCGGCGCCCGACATGAAGCGGCGGTTGGAGAACAGGTTGGCCGTGCCCCAGAGCAGCTTGACGCCGGTCTTCTTCATCTTGGCGGCAAAATAGTCGGCGATCTCGTCGAGCCGCGCGGCACTTTCGGAGAAATCCTTGCCTTCCGGCCGCACGTCGGCGTCGTGGAAGCAGAAATAGGGCGCGCCGAGCAGCGAGAACATCTCGAAGGCGACGTCGGCTTTCAGCTTGGCCAGTTCCATCGTGTCGACGCCGCCAGCCTTGGGAAACCAGGGCCGGTCGAAGGTCTGGCCGCCAAAGGGATCGCCGCCCGGCCAGGCGAAAGAATGCCAGTAGGCGACGGCGAAGCGCAGATGGTCTTCCAGCCGTTTGCCGGCCACCACCTCGTCGGGATTGTAGAAGCGGTAGGCCAGCGGATTGGTCGAATCCGGCCCCTCATACTTGATCGCTTTGATGTCGCCGAAAAATCCGCTGCTCATCTTTTTCGTCCTCTCCGAATAATCGCGCCTGATTACCTCAGGCGTAATTGGTTTCGCTCTCGCTCGGGGTGAAAAGCCTCGTGTCAAAGCCACTCAACGAAGGAGACAGACCATGACCGACCTCAACACGATCGCCCAGAACTACATCACCGCCTGGAACGAGGCCGATGCGGATCGCCGCGCCGAACTGCTCAAGGCCACCTTCACCGAAGACGTCAGCTACCGCGATCCGCTCATGCAGGGCGACGGCCATGCCGGCGTTGCCAAGCTGATCGACGGCGTACAGCAGCGCTTCGCCGGCTTCCGGTTCTCGCTGAAGGGCCAGCCGGACGGGTTTGGCGACCGCATCCGCTTCTCGTGGAATCTTGGGCCGGAAGGCGTGCCGTCGGTTATCGAAGGCACCGATATCGGTGTTATCGAAAATGGGCGCCTGAAGAGCGTCACCGGGTTTCTCGACAAGGTGCCGGCGCAGTGATCGATTAAGGGTGGCGCGAGACACCCCCCTCTGCCCTGCCGGGCATCTCCCCCGCAAGGGGGGAGATTGGCTGGC
Organism: Mesorhizobium sp. M0659; assembly: GCF_040320605.1. NCBI lineage: Bacteria > Pseudomonadati > Pseudomonadota > Alphaproteobacteria > Hyphomicrobiales > Phyllobacteriaceae > Mesorhizobium > Mesorhizobium sp. M0659. The sequence goes on along the minus strand of NZ_JAMYPY010000004.1, from coordinate 31,131 downwards.
ATCCACGCCTTCGCTAATCACCCACCTTACAAGACTGGCATACCCGCCGACGCTGCCGATCTCCCCCCTTGCGGGGGAGATGCCCGGCAGGGCAGAGGGGGGTGCTTCGCGCCGACTCACGCGGTCACGCCCTTGATCGCCGGGTACAGCGCCCGGTAGCGCTGGTACGCATCGGCATACGCGCCGCCAAGTGCAGCCTCCGGTTCGATCGTCGCATCCGTCCTCGGCGCCGTGCACACCGCGAGCGGATCAGCCCCTGTCGCCGCAATCAGCCCGAGCCGGGCGGCGCCAAAGGCAGCACCGAAATCGCCGTCGGCCGGAATGTCCACGGGCACCTGCAGCGCCGTGGCGATCGCCTTCAGCCAGTAGCGCGAGCGCGAGCCGCCGCCGATCGCGGTTACCCGGGTCAAATCCGTGCCGGCGGTCTTCAGGGCTTCGAGACTGTCCCGGAATGCGAAGGCAACGCCCTCGAGCACGGCTTGCGTCAGCACCGCGCGGCTCGACTCATGCGCCAGTCCGGTGAAGGACCCACGAACGGCGGAATCATTGTGCGGCGTGCGCTCGCCCGAGAGATAGGGCAGGAACGACACCCCGCTCGGCGCTTTCAGCACATCGCCAAGTTCGGCGGTCAATTCGCCGGCCTTCTTGCCTGAAATCTCCGACAGCCAGTTCAGCGAGTCGGTCGCAGACAGGATGACCCCCATCTGGTGCCAGGTGTTGGGCAGGGCATGACAGAAGGTGTGGACCGCACTTGCCGGATTGGGCAGGTAGGAAGCGTTGGCGGCAAACAGCACGCCAGATGTGCCCAGCGACACAAAAGCGTGGCCGGCGCCGACCGTGCCCATGCCGCAGGCCGAAGCAGCATTGTCGCCGGCGCCGCCGGCAACAGGAATGCCTGAGGCAATGCCCCATTTCGAGGCGAGTTCGGCGCGCAGGGCGCCAGCCTTCTCAGTGCCCTCGACCAGCGACGGCATCTGCTTCTCATCCAGCGACGTCGCCGCGAGCAGTTCGGCAGACCAGCGCCGCTTGCCGACATCAAGCCAGGAGGTGCCGGCGGAGTCCGACATTTCTGAGATATGCTCGCCGGTCAGCCACAGCCGCAGGAAATCCTTCGGCAAAAGCACCTTCGCCACTTTGGCGAAGACGGAGGGCTCATTGTTCTTCACCCAGGCGAGTTTCGGCGCCGTGAAGCCGGGGAAGACGATATTCCCGGTGAGTTGGCGAAAGCGCGGGTCGGCATCGAGCGCGGCGGCCTCGGCGTGGCTGCGCGTATCGTTCCACAGAATGCAGGGGCGCAGCACCTGGTCGCCGGCATCTAGCAAGGTGGCGCCATGCATATGGCCGGAAAGGCCGATGCCCTTGACCGCGGCAAGCTCTTTTGGGTGCGAGGCTTTCAGCTCGGCAATGGCCGTCTCGCAGGCGCGGATCCAGTCGGCGGGGTTTTGTTCGGACCAGCCGGGATGCGGCCGCGATACGTCAAGCGAAGCATGGCCGGAGCCGATGATCTTCTGCCCGGCATCGATCAACAGCGCCTTGACGCCCGACGTGCCGAGATCGAGGCCGAGATACATGCATTCCTCCCATTGCCATTAATTTTTTCGGGTCTCGAAAAAATCTGGCTTGCCAGTTTTTAAAACAAGATCCGCCGCGGGTCAATTCTCTGACAAATTGGCGGCGCGTTGCGAAAACAGCGCCGAAAGCGGACTGTCCGGCCGGGCCAGTGCGCGCTCGGCCGTCAACGCCCGGGTAAGCGCCGTGTCGCCGGCGCGCAACGCCGCCTCGATCAACGTGAGATCAATCACATCGCGCTGGGCGTGGCTGCCGCCAAAGCGATGGGCAATGGCGCGGATCGGTCGAATCAGGCGCACCGCTTCGCTGTAATTGCCCTCGCCGAATGCCTTGATGCCTTCCGTCAGTGGCTGGCCGACATCCCGGGTAAAGGCGGCATTGTCGTCGCTGCCGCGCATCGCCTCGTGCTGGGCTTCGAGCAAGATCTTGGCCGACGCTTCGAGCCCGGCGCCGACGAATGCCATCATCGCATGCGCATCGTTGAAGGCGTAGTTGCCGGCTCCAGCCTTCGGCGCCCAGTTGGCGGCGAGCGCTGTCCAGCGGTCGCCGACATCGACACCGCCGAGATAAAGCCGCCACAGGATCGCGGATGCATCGACCATGTTCAGCGCCAGCGTCGAACGCTCGCCATAGATCGGCCCGTCATAGAGTTTGAGCACCTCGTCGGTCTCGCCGAGATCGTAGTGGAACAGCGCCAGATGCCACCAGTTATGCACCTGCAGGAAGCTCTCTTTGGTCCACGCCCCGGGGTTGGCGCGCATCCAGGCGATGCCGTCCCGTTGCCGGCTCTGCATCTCCATGACATGGGCGACCGCGTGCTGCGCCCAGCCGTCTCGCGGCTCGATCTCGATCGCCTGTCGGCCGAAACTTTCGGCTCTGATATAGTCGCCCATCTCCTCGAGACCGAAGGCCTGCATACCGAGAATGGCGTGATAACCTGGCATGCCGCTCTGCCAGGACGGTAGCGCGCGGCCGATACGGTCGCGCAGCATGCGGGCATTGCCGGTGAAGAAGTCGATCTGGTGGCCGACCTGCAACGCCACCGCGTCGAGCGGGTTGTCGATGGCGATATCTTCGAGCAGGCGCGCGGCGTCATGCCAGCGTCCCTCGGCAAGGTGGCCAAGGGCCGCCACATGCGCCTGTTCGCGCGGCGTCGCGGCAAGCGGCAGTGCCGCAGCATGGCATGCCTGGGCGACCGCCGTTGCCTCGCGTTCGGTGGCGAGGCCGAACAGATACCCCTTGAAGACATGCGCCATGACGAAGCCGGGATCCGCCGATATGGCGCGGTCAACGGAGCCGACCGGGTCGCCGACGAAGCATTGCAATTCATGAACGGCCTGGCTGTAGGGTGAAAACCCGGCCTCGGTCGCGCCCGAAAACATTAGGCCGAATGGATCTCTTACTGCCATATCGGCCCTGATGCTCCGCAGTTCCTAATTGCCCGAGCGCATCGCCACCGTGGCGATCCCGGCGCCGACCAGCAGCGTGCCGCCGGTGCGGTTTAAGATGCGGATCGCCTTGGGGTTGCGTACGACGTTGCGGGCGCGCGCCGCAACCAGCGCGTAGCCGAAGGCATTGGCGAAGGCGAGCGCCAGGAAGGTCGTTTCGAAGATCAGCATCTGTGTCCAGAAATCGGCTTCCCGATTGAGGAACTGCGGCAGGAAGGCGACAAAGAACGTGATGCTCTTCGGGTTGAGTGCGGTGACCAGCCAAGCGTGCGCCATCATCTTGGCGGCCGAGACGGCATCTGTGCATGGTTCGGCTTTGAGCGCGCCGCCGGCGCGAAACAGTTTTACCCCGAGATAGACCAGATAGCAGGCGCCGATCAGCTTCAGAATGGTGAACAGGGTCGCCGACGCGGCCAGCAGCGCGCCGATGCCCAGCATCGACAGGGTCATGGCGGTGAAGTCGCCCAGCGCCACGCCGACGGCCATCGGCAAGGCGGTGCGCCAGCCCTGGCCCAGCGCATAGGACACGACCAGAAGAATGGTCGGGCCGGGAATGATGAGCAGAACGGTGGAGGCGGCGGCGAAGGCGGCCCAGTTTTCGAACGACATCTTTGTCTCCTTGAGCGCAAAGAAAAGGATAAATCCTCGTGTGCGGAGGAATGTAAAGAGCCCTCTCCCAGAAATGCACGGCGGACCATTTCGCCAGATCGCTGCGGCTATTGGCGGCACAGGCTTAAGACCGGTCGTTGGGCCTTCACCGTTTTTCAACCATGTTTGGCGAAACTGCCTGCCATCCGGCCGGACCGTGTTTCCCGCCGACAGCGTAGGGTTTGGGTGCATGCGTGAGTTGCCGCAGAATGTGACGCCGCCAGCAAATGGCGACGCAAACGAGACCGAACATCTCTATTCCCGCCGCTTCGTCCTGTCAGGGGCCGGCGCCATGACGCTGCTCGGCATGGCCGGCTGCAGCACGTCGACGCTCGAGCTGCCGCAATTCCAGCTGGATGACACGGTCACCGGCTCGGTGCGGCCGATCCGTCCGGCGATCAGCGTCGACAAGAACGTCACCGGCCCCGATGTCATGTACGCTTCGCTCAACGATGGCGGCTTCGAAGTGCCGGCGGTGCCCTATCAGAAGGTCAAGCCGGAGTTCCGCCGCCAGATCGTCGTCAACGAGACCGGCGAGGCGCCCGGCACCATTGTCGTCCATCTGCAGGAGCGAAAGCTCTATCTGGTGCAGGAGGGCGGCGACGCCATCCGCTACGGCGTCGGCATCGGCAAGGACGGCTTCCGCTGGTCCGGCCGCGCCAACATCCAGTACGGCAAGGAATGGCCGACCTGGACGCCGCCGCCGGAGATGATCCAGCGCAAGCCGGAACTGGTGAAATGGCAAAACGGCCAGCCTGGTGGCCTCACCAACCCGCTCGGCGCACGCGCCCTCTACATCTACCAGGACGGCAAGGACACCGGCTACCGCATACACGGTTCGCCGGAATGGGCGAGCATCGGCCAGGCGATGTCGTCGGGCTGCGTGCGCCTGATCAACCAGGATATCATCGACCTCTACAGCCGCGTTTCCAAGAAGAACCCGGTCGTGGTCGTCTGATCCTGTGCGGCGGTTTGGCGCCGCTGGAAACTCCCGTTGCGCGATGCGGCAAGCTAGGCCAAGGTGCCTTGAAAACCACAGCGCCGGGAGAGATCGAGCATGGCTGGAACGTTTGTCATCGCACAGGGCGGCGGCCCGACCGCCGTCATCAACCAGACGGTTGTCGGGGCCACGCTGGAAATCCGCAAGCGCCATCCCGGCGCCAAGGTGCTGGGCTCGCTCCACGGCGTGCGCGGCATTCGTGACGGCAACTATGTCGACCTCTCCGCCATCCCAGAGGACCGGCTGCGGCTGATCGCCGGCACGCCGAGTGCCGCGCTCGGCTCGACGCGCGACAAACCGGATGCCGCCTATTGCGAGGTCATCCTCAAGGGCCTGAAGAAGGCCGGCGCGGACGCCTTCATCTATATCGGCGGCAACGACACGTCGGGCACGCAGCAGATCCTGACCGACGCAGCCGGCGGCAGCATCGCTTTCGTCCATGCGCCAAAAACCATCGACAACGACCTCGAGGAAAACGACCACACGCCGGGCTTCATCTCGGCGGCCGAATTCGTCGCCGGCGCCTTCCTGTCCGTCGATCTCGATTTCCGCGCATTGCCCGGCATCTATGTCGGCATCGTCATGGGCCGGCATGCCGGCTTCCTCACCGCGGCGGCTGCAGCCTGGCAGCTCGATCCCGACAGCGGCCCGCATCTGGTCTACGTGCCGGAACGGCCGTTCTCCGCCGCCGGTTTCATCGACGACGTGCGCGCCACGCTCGACCGCCACAAGCGCTGCATCGTTGCCGTCTCCGAAGGAGTCAGCACCGCCGACGGCAAGGCGCTGGTCGAAAGCCTGGTGCCGCCGGACAAGCTCGAGCGCGACGCGCATGGCAACGTCAAATTGTCGGGCAGCGACCTGCCGTCAGCTCTGGAACGTGCGCTCGCCGAAGGCCTGCCGGGCAAGCGCGCCCGCGTCGATGCGCTTGGCTACATGCCGCGCGGCTATGTCGGCGCGATCAGCGCCGTCGACGCGCAGGAGGCTTTCGACGCCGGCGCCTTCGCGGTTGCCGTTGCCGGCGAAGGCGGTGGCTCGGTGGCGCTGCAATATGACGGCGCGAAAACCGTGCTGAAGAAGGTGCCGCTGAAGAACGTCGCCGGCAAGACGCGCCATATGCCCGACGATTTCATGAAGCCCGATGTCAACCAGCTGTCGGAAGCGGGCATGGCTTACCTGAAGCGGCTGGTGCCGGAAAAATACAAGGTGGGAAAGCCCTTCGTCTGATGGGCGGCCGTTTTGGCGGCGCCCGTTTTGGTGGCGAGCGCGTTGTCGGCGACTGGTTCGGCAAGACGATCATCGACGACCGCACGACGATGCTGACCGAGCCGTTCGTGCATGATTTCGTGCGCGCCAACATCTGGCATTTCAGGGGACGCGACGCCGACCTGCTGGTCGACACCGGCATGGGCATCTGCCCGCTGGCGCCTGAGATCGACACGCCCGAGGGCAAGCCGCTCATCGTAGTCGCCACCCACATCCATCTCGACCATGTCGGCTCGCTGCACGAGTTTCCGCTGCGCGCCGGGCCGCGGCACAGTGGCGAGCATTTCGAGACCATGAACGATCAGGTGACCTACGCCTACATGTTCAACAAACTCGACGGCGCCGTTTCGAAATTGCCGGCGCCGGGCTGGACGGCGGCCGACTACAAGATCCCGCCGGCGCCGCTGACGCGCACGCTGGACGAGGGCGACATCGTCGACCTCGGCGACAGGCAGTTCCGCGTCCTGCATCTGCCCGGACATTCGCCGGATTCAATCGCTTTGTTCGACGAGGCGGACGGCCTGCTCTTTGCCGGCGACGCCATCTACGATTCCACGCTGATCGACGACCTGCCGGATTCCTCCCGACCTGACTATCGCCGTACCATGCAGCGGCTCCTTGACCTGCCTGTTCGCCTCGGCCATGGCGGCCACGGGCCCAGCTTCGACGGCAACCGCATGCGCGAGATCGCCACCGCCTATCTCAGACGCACCGGAGGCCTCTGACGACATTGTGATTGGAACCAGCGTGGCGCCGTGGTCGAGCGCGTCAATCCGGACACGGCAGCTGCCAATGCCGGCCTGCAGCCGGGCGACGTCATCGTCGACGTCGACCGGTCGCCCGTGCGGGATGCGCGGCAAGCCAACCAGGCGATCGCCGAGGCCGGCAAGGCGGGCCGGAAGTCGGTGCTGCTTTTGGTCGACCGGGGCGACGCGCAAATCTTCGTCGCCGTATCCTTCGCCGCCGGTTGAGACATCATGGCAGGCTCGCCGGACCACCGACAGGCCTGCCGCACGGCCGCCGAAATTCCTATTGCCCGCCGCGACATCTTCGAGAACATTACGGCAGGCCGGCAATGGCCTGCTAAAAACGGACAGTCAAATGGTCACTCGCGGTTTTTCCTCCCGTCGAAAGCCTCCGACGGAGACCGATGCGCGCATTCCGCCCGGTCAGTATCTCGAACAGGGCTTTCCGGTGCTGTCGGCGGGGCCGACGCCGCGCGTGCGCACCGAGGACTGGTCGTTCACGCTCAAGCACGGGCCACGCCCGATCAAGAAGTGGAACTGGGCCGAGTTCAACGCGCTGCCCTTGACCAAGATGACGCGCGACATCCATTGCGTTACCGCCTGGACCAAGTTCGATACCGCCTGGCAAGGCGTGCTGGTCGACGACATCCTTGCCGATGCCGGCATCGAAGCGCCGACCGGCTTCCTGCTGGCGCATGGCTATGACGGCTATACCACCAACGTGCCGGCCAGGGATCTCACCGCGGGGAAGGCGATGGTGGCGCTGCTTTATGAGGGCAAGCCGATCACGGCCGACCATGGCGGCCCGGCGCGGCTCCTGGTGCCGCATCTCTATTTCTGGAAATCGGCCAAATGGCTGAACGGGCTGCAGTTCACCGAGCGCGACGAGCCGGGCTTCTGGGAATTGCGCGGCTATCACATCTATGGCGACCCGTGGCGCGAGCAGCGCTATAGCGGCGATCCATGAGCGAAGCGCCGCAATCTCCCTGGCAGACGGCGAAAATCACCCGGATCGAAAAGCGGACGCCACGCGTCACCAGTTTCTTCTTCGCGCTGTCACGGCCATTCGCCTATCGCGCCGGACAGCATGTCGATGTCAGGCTGACTGCGCCTGACGGCTACCAGGCGCGCCGCTCCTATTCCATCGCCTCGGCGCCGGAGAGCGGCGCCACGATCGAGCTGGCGATCGAGAAGCTCGACGACGGTGAAGTCTCGCCCTTCTTCCACGACATCGCCGCGGTCGATGACGAGATCGAACTGCGCGGGCCGCTCGGCGGCCATTTCGTCTGGTCCGATGGGGATGGCGGGCCGCTGCTTCTGGTCGGCGGCGGCTCCGGCGTCGTGCCGCTGATGGCGATGGTGCGTCACCGGACCTTGCGCAAATCGGCGGTGCCGGTGGAGCTGATGTTTTCGGTGCGGGTCTGGGACGAGGTGATCTTCCGCGACGATCTGATCGGTCTCGGCGACCGCCGCGACGGGTTCGAGCTGGTGCTGACGCTGACGCGCGAGGCGGCACGGCGCCCGTCCGACTATTCGAGGCGCATCGACACGGCAATGGTCATGCAGGCGCTCACGCGGCTGCCGCGGCCGCCGGCGCTCGCCTTCGTCTGCGGGTCGAACGCCTTCGTCTCGGCGGCTGCCCAGGCGCTGATCGACGCCGGCATATCAGCGGAAATCATCCGCACCGAGCGCTATGGCGTCTGAGAGGGCCACAGTGGTTCACCGTTTCATGGAAACAGCCACCCGCTCTCAGGTGGGTGAAAACCTTGCCGACAGCAATTGGAACGGCAGCGCGCCATAGGCGGCGACTTCGGCCTCATTGTCCCAGTTGCGGAACTGGCGCGATGGCCGTGCCTCGATCACCAGAGGCCGGCCGGTGTCGTCCACCGTTAGCTTGCCGCGAAAGCGCAGCACACGTCCGCCGCCGGCGCGGCTGATCACTATGGAACGCAGGCGGGCGACATGGCCGCCGCCGGCATTGATTTCCATCTCAATGCGGCGCCGGATTGGTGGAACGACGATCCTGACGGTGACGTCCAGCACCATCGCTCCAGTCCTGTCCGGGCGCGGCAGGGTCTGGGAAAGTGCAAACGGCGCCGACGTCGCTCTTGCCTTGCGCAATGTCGGCCTGCCGCGCCAGACGGCGGGCGTCGGCTGCTGCAGGCGGCCCTTTTTGCGTTTGAGGCGCAACTGCTTGGCAAAGCCGCGCGACAGCCAAACGAGGCCGCCGAAATCGGTGCGCGGCTTGGCCTGCAGCACCGAGGACCAGCGCGACAGGCCGGCGCGGTCGGCCAACTCAATCGTCTTTGCAAGTTCGGCCTCCGGCACCGCAATGCCGATCTCCAGGCAGAGATAGGAGAGCGCCACCGCCGCGGCGACGGCGAGGCCCCGCTTGGCGATGATGTCGGCGAACACGCCCCAGTCGACTGCGCCACTCTCGATGGCGACCGCACAGTCGACCAGCCAGTCGCTGTGGGTGTGGGCATCGAGGCCGCCATGTGCGATGGCAAGCGCCATGCGGTCGGCCGGAGAGGGAACAAGCACGCGGACGCCATTGAAGTCGGCTGACAGCGCCCGCTGCCAGATCGCCAGATCATCTTCCGCGCTTTGCTGCGACCCGTCATAAGCGAGCTGGTGCAGGTCGATGTCGCCGAAACTGCCCTTGAAAAAATTCATCGAACGCAAGGACGCCAGCCTGGTGCGCAGATATTGCGGACTGACGCCGGTGGCGATCTGCCAGTCGCGTTCGCTAAGCACATCGAAGGCGGCAATCATGGCCTGCGGGCGCACCAGTATGTCGATGTCATGCGCCACCCGGCCGCGCTGCGCCGACGCGTTGACGGCGATGCGGCTGGCGCCTTTGATAAGCATCACCGCGCAGCCGGCGTCGATCATGGCCTGTAGCGCCGGCTCGGCCTCGCGCGCAGCCAGTCGCGATTTGGTCCACAGCATCTTTTGCAGGCCGACAAGACGTGGATAGGCCGGATGCCCAGCGAGCTTGCGGCCGAACCTGTCGGAGATCGCGGCCAGCAGCCGATGCTCGCGGAAAGCAGCATGGTCGATATCGTTCTCGTCGAGCCAGCGCGCCGCATAGCCCCCGGCCGCCTCTTCATCGGGGAGCAATGCGGCCTTCAGCAACTGGTCGAGGCCGCCCGTGGGCCATGACCAACCATAGTCCGGAAACCGACGGCCGATACGGCGCATGGCATTGGCCATCAGTCGGCGCTCGCCTTTTTCGCTGCTCGCCTTTGCATGGCCAGCCTTACGACTTCGACATAACCGCGGTCGCGCACGGGGTCGCGTCCATAGGACATGCTGTCGGGCCGGATGCGGCGCAAGGTCAGGACATCGTCGAGCATGGCAAGCGCAAAGCCCGCCTCGCGGACACGGGCGATCCAGTCGACCATGTCGCCGCGACCGCCTTGCGGGTCGATGATCGGACCGACGGCCTCGGCTACCTCCCGGCGGATCATCATCGTCGTGCGCGACCAGCCCGCCACGGCCACGTCCTGTTGCACATCGGGCTTGTCATCGCGAAACGTCCGCCAGTGGGCAAAGACTCCTGCCGTCGCGGGAAACCGCTCGAAATGCTCCAGCTGCCTTTCGATCTTGGTCGGCAGCCACAGATCGTCCGCATCGAGCGTGGCGACGAAGGGCGTCGCCAGCGCGGCGATGCCCCTGGTGGTGGCGCTGCCTGGTCCGGCATTGTCCTGGCGCAACACCTGCACCGGCATGCCCAGCGAATTGACCACCGCGACCGTATCGTCGGTCGAGCCGTCATCGACGACGATTATGGCGTCGGGCTGGACCGTCTGGGCCGCGACCGATCGCAGCGTCTCGGCGATGGTGGCGGTCGCGTTGAAGGCCGGAATGACGACGCCGTAGCTGGCCATCACAGGAAACGCCAATTCGCAAGTTCCTTGAAATCGAAGATGCCGTCGACAGGGTGCAAGGAGCGGTCGGCCTCGCGCCGTTTCATCGACTTGTAGACGGCGCGCATGAATTCGCGAAAAGGAACATCGGCCTGCCTGGTCATGTTGCCGGGATGGCGCCGGTAATAGAGCGCAACAGTGTCGGGCATCGTGAATTTCGGCCCGCTTTCGAAAGTGCGCAGCAGATAGTCGGTGTCCTCGGCCTGGTGGAAATCCTCGTCGAAGCTGCCGATGCGTTCGACCAACCGCCGGACGAAGATAGCGGGAGACAGGTGAATGCCGCGAACCGTCATCGAGTGGCTGTCGGCTGTCGGCTCCAGCGTATCGTCATCTATGTCGTCGACCAGCGTCATGCGCGAATAGGTGAGCTCGAGGGTGGGGTCTGCGTCGAAACAGGCCAGATCCGCCTTGAAGCGGCCCGGCGGGGAAATGTCGTCCGAATCGAGAAACGATATCAGCCCGGTCTGCGGCAGCAACTGCCGCAAGCCCGCGTTGCGCGCCCGCGTCACCCCGGCATTCTCCTGCTGGAAAAGGCGAATGCACGGCGCCTCCGCGATCAGCGAGCGCACGACCGCCGCCGAACTGTCGGTCGAACCGTCATCGATAACGATGATGTCGAGATCGGCGGCATCGCGCTGCCTCAGCAGCGAGCGCAGCGCCAAGCCGACATGGCGTTCGCGGTTGTAGACCGGCATGATCACGCTCAGCTTCACGCACGCATTCCAGGCTGTGATCTGTTCATTCTTTCACCACTCTGCCGGGCGCTTGATCTCGAAAAGCCCCTCGACCGGGCGCCGCGACGGATCGGCCTTGCGCCGCCGCAAGGATTTCTGAATTACACGTAGATATTCGCGCACCGCCACATCCCTTTGCTTGGTCAAATTGCCGGGGTGGCGCCGGTAGTATACCGCGACGGTGTCGGGAAAAATGTGCTTTGGGCTGGTTTCGAAAATGCGCAGCAGATAGTCGGCGTCTTCGCCCTGCCGGAACTCCTCGTCGAAAGCACCTGTACGGTCGATGAGTGCCCTGCGGAATATCCCGGCGCTAAGGCTGACGCCGCGCACGGTGGGACCTGCGCCGCCCCGTGCCGGCTGCAGGGTTTCGTCGTCCATGAGATCGACGCGCGTCATCAGCGAGTAGGTCAGCTCGAGCGCAGGGTCGGCCGCGAACAGGGGTAGGCCAGCCTTGAATCGTCCAGCCGGCGAGACGTCGTCCGAATCCAGGAACGACACCAGTTCGGTTTGCGGCAGCAACTGCCTCAGCCCTGTGTTGCGCGCGTTGGCCACGCCCTGGTTTGCCTGCTGGAACAGGCGGATGCACGACGCTTCCCGCATGATGGCGCGGACTGCTTCAACGGAGCTGTCCGTCGAGCCGTCGTCGACAACGATGATATCGAGATCGGCATCGTCGCGTTGCCTGAGCAGGGACCGCAACGTCGAAACGACATAGATCTCCCGATTGTAGACCGGCACAATGATGCTCAACTTCATGCAGCGCCCCGAAGGACGAAATCCGCAATCGTGCCGGCGATCTCGCGCGGCTCGGTCCCCAGCGACAGCCGGTAGCATGGCAGATCGCGGGTAAGCTCGCTGAAAAAGCGAAAGCCCGCTTCCCGCTCGCCCGGCATCTGCACGATTCCTGACGGCGCCAAGGCGATCATGGCATCCTTGCGCGATATGGGCATGACCGAGCTTCTCGCACCTCCCCTGATATGGGGCACTATCAAAGCAATAATGTCCAGACTTGCAGGAGTTGGTCGAGGCGCGACCTCGTTGATGTGAAAGGCATGCTTGCCTTGCCAGTTCAGCGGTTGGTACGAATTTAGCCGACCCTCCAGCTTCAGCCGCTTGAAGCCCTCCGGATCCTGCTTGAGCGTGGCAAACAGCGGATAGGCCGTCACCCCCTCGGTCCGGTCGATCAGCACATAGTCGTCGCCGACGCTATCGAGCCCATTGAGCAGGCCGGCGACGACCGTTCCCGATTTGCCGGCACCGCCGGAGCCCGCCAGCAGGACGCCCTTGCCATCGATGCCCAGCGTGCCGGCATGGGTGAGCCGCATGCCGCGCGCCGCATATTCCCAATGCAGGAAGGCGCGCAGCGGCGCCCCTTGTTCCCATGGCGGAAAGGCGTCGGCCGACATCATCAGCTGCGCCCCGACATGGCGTTGCGGATCATGGAACTGCCAAAAGTCGAGGTCATGATAGTAGCTGCCGCGCAATCCGGCCTCTTCCAGCCGGTTGGCAAAGGCATGATGGTTGTAATCGCCTCGGCCCCAGGTGGCCGGGGCGGGGACGCCATCGATGGCCGGGTGGGCGACGAAAATGCGGCAGCCGTCAGATGCAGACGGATTTTCCGGGGCCGGTATGAAGGCATGGCTCATGGCTTCCGCCAGCGTGCCATGGTCGAGGTGGACACTCAGGTCCAGCCCCGGCAACCGCACGCTGGCGGTAACGGGATAGAAGGCGGCGGCGCTTTCCGCGGCCGCCAGCACATGGCGGGCATAATCCGGCAGGGTTTGCAGCGTGATCAAAGGCATGTGTTCGTTGTTCCAGCGTCCAGAATTGCGCCGGGTCGCCTGATGCATGTCGCTCGGGGTGGCCCCGGTTTTGAGACGACGACATGCATAAAATCAAAGATCTAAACCGCGTCGCCTGAGTCCGTTCAAACGCGACGCGCTTTAGGGAAACGATTATGCCTGTTTCACCGCCGGCCAGCCGAGAGGTTCCTCGACCTCATGGATCGGGTCGACAATGATGAGATCGGCAAGGTCGTCGTGGACATCGACCTTGAGCGGCTCATTGCTGGCAGCAAGCGCAGACGACAGCTCGCCCGAAAGCGGTTGTGCCGGTGTTTCGGCTGGCGCAAGCAACCCGAAATCGAGCAGTCGGGCAATGAAGCTTTCGAGGTCGGCCAGGCTTATTTTTGCGGCGCCCGCGGCAACTCCGACCAGCGCTTCAGTGGCGACGCCGGACGACAGAGCCTGCCAGACCCGGCTGCCGGAATCGGAAAAGCCGAAATACTTACCGTTCGAAAGATCGAGAACGACGGCTTCGCCATCGAATGATTCGAAAACGATGTCCTTGCTTGCGACCCCATAGACCCGCTGTTGCATCGCTCTGTCCCCCGTTCCATGCGCCCATGAAGGGATGCGCCGGTTTCACGGTCTGCCAGCCCTTCCTAAGTGCGTCTAAATCACTCGGCCTATGCTTGGCAAGACAAAGACCCGCGAACACAACGCCTGCGTCGGCGACCGTTGCGGCGAAGTCGACCGGCTCAAGCCTCGATTTCGAGCGCCGACAACGGTTTCGAGCAGCAGGCAAGGATGAAACCGTCATCGATCTCGTGGTCGAGGATGCCGCCATTGTGGCTCATCTCGACTTCGCCGGAGACCTTCTTCACCTTGCAGGTGCCGCACAGGCCGAACTCGCAGGCGGCGGGAATCCGCACGCCCGAGCTGCGCGCGGTCTGCAGCACGGTCTGGCCGGCGACGCAGCCGGCATCGACCTCCGAAAGCGAGAAGCGGATCGGCGTCACGGCTTCGACAGGTGCAGCGATGCCGTCCTCGACCGGGGAGGCAAACGGCGCCGGAATTTCCTCCATCACAGGCGCGGCAAAGCTCTCCTGATGGTATTTCGTCATGTCGAAGCCGGCGGCATCCAGCATGCCGCGCACGGCGCGCATGAACGGATCGGGGCCGCAGCAGAAGATTTCGCGCTCGCGGAAATCCGGAGCCAGCAAGGGCAGCCGGATCGCATCGATGCGCCCCATATGGCCGTACCAGCCTTCGCGGCTGGAACGTTCCTCGATCATGAAGCCGAGCGACAGGCCGGGCATATGGCCGCCGAGCAGTTCGAGTTCCTTGCGGAAGATGATCTCTTCGGCACGCCGCGCGCAGTTGACGAAACCGACATCGGTCCATGGCGCGCAGTCGTTCAGCCAGCGCAGCATCGACATCATCGGTGTCACGCCGGAGCCAGCCGAAATGAACAGATATTTGGCCGCCGGGTGGCTGTGCAACGAGAAGTCGCCCGCCGGTCCATAGGCCTTGACGTGCGAGCCGGGCACCAGTTGGTCGAACATCCAGCGTGTGCCGATGCTGCCCGGTTGCGCCTTCACTGTCACCGCGATCGAAAACGGCCGCGATGGCGACGACGACAGCGTGTAGGTGCGCATCAGCGGCCCGTCCGGTGTCGGCAGTTCCAGCGTCAGGAACTGGCCCGGCTTGTAGCGGAACCAGGTCTGGTTGTCGGAGCGGAAGGTGAAGGTCTTGACGTCGGGCGCCTCGTCGCTGACGCCGATCACTTCCAGCACCTGCAGCCTATCGTTCCACGGCGCCATCTGGTCGAGATGGCGATAGAGCCCAAGATCCGTCATCGCATTCATCCTCTGGTCCCTCTTCGCCTGCTCCAGCTCACGCGACGCTGCGCAGCGCCGGCCGGCCGCCTTCGGCAAGGCGCGGGCCGATGAAGGCCGCGTACCATTCGACGAACTGGATCACGCCGCCCTCGTGCAGCTCCGAATAGGGGCCGGGCTCATAGGCCGGCGACAGGATGCCGAAGGCGTTTTCCTCGACGATGCGGCGGTCCTGGTCGTTGGTCTCGGTCCAGACGTGGGTGAGCTCTTCAAGGTTGTAGTCGACGCCCTCGACCGCATCCTTGTGCACCAGCCACTTGGTCGTCACCGCGGTTTCGGTGGCGCTGATCGGTAGCACCCGGAAGGTGACCGCATGGTCGATCAGGATGTGGTTCCAGGTCGTCGGATAGTGGTAGTGCATCAAGGTGCCGATGCGGTCGGCGGCAACAGTGTCGGACAGGTCCTTCGTCACCGCGCGCTTTCCCGACATCGTGTAGCTGACGGCATCGCGCAGCAGCGGCGCGCGGGTGGCGCGGTATTGCCCGGCCGGATCGATGCGGAACTTGCTCGGCAGGCCCGCCGCCTCGCATTTCGCCCAGTGCGCAAGCATCTCCGGATCGCTGTCGGCGCCCTGCACGCCGGTCACCGTCGGCGCTTCGGGGAATGTCTTGCACAGCTCCGGATGATTGCCGGCGCAGTGATAGCATTCGCGGTTGTTTTCCCAGACCAGCTTCCAATTGCCCTTCTCGATGATGGTGCTCTCGAAGGCGACCTTGGCTTCATTCAGCCGGTGCGGCTTGAGGTAGGGCTCTATCATGGCGCGCATCGGGGCAAAGTCGGCAGGTTCTTTTGCCAGGCAGATGAAGATGTAGCCGCCGACGCTCTCGCAGGCGACGGGCTTCAGGCCGAACTGGCTCTTGTCGAAACCGTCGGCCATCTGGCGGGCAAACAGCAGCCGGCCGTCAAGCTCGTAGGTCCACTGGTGATAGGGGCAGACAAGCTTTGCCGCCATGCCCTTCTCAGTGTTGCAGACACGGCTGCCGCGATGGCGGCAGGAATTGTGAAAGGCGTTGATGTTGCCCTTCTGGTCGCGGACCAGCACCACCGGATAATCGCCGATCTGCACGGTGATATAGCTGCCGGGCTTCGGCAGTTCGCAATCATGGCCGATGAACAGCCAGTCGCGATACCAGATGAGCTCCATGTCGAGCTTGAAATAGTCCGGGTCGGTGTAGAAGGGCTGTTCCAGCGAAAAGCCTTGCTTGCGGCCGTTCAGGAGCCTCAGCATGTCGTTGCGCGTATCCATAGTTCTGTCCTCGTGGTTTAAGGACTGAACTTGGTGGTGATGGAGGAAGGATCGGACGCAGGCCGGCGCGGCGCCGGACATGCACTATCCACCTCTTGACCGCCCACCGCGATCAGTCGAGTCTATGCATCTCGGGCTGGTTTCCGGGCTCTGGAGTTGTCCTTGCGGACCATCGCGACACCTTCCCAGGCTCTTGCCCAGTGGTCTCCCGTTGCGACTTCAACTCCACCACCGTTGCGGGGGCAGCGCCGGATTCTGACCGGCTTCCCAATTCTCCGCTGCGTCGTCACGAAGCGGCACCTGAGATGCGATCATCTAATCACGGCAGCGATCGCGACGTCGGCATGAAAGCGACATCGTATCCATGCGGCGCGACACGCGCGGCATACGCCCCCCGCCGCCGGTCAAAGAGCTGAGACGTTTCTTGGACGCCATCATCGCCGTTTCGAATCGCTGCGGATCCAGTTCGATCGGGGGCAAAAAGGGCTCAACGGTATCGAAAAGTTACTATTAGCAATCTCTAATCGAACCGAACGGTTCGTTTCTGTTGACAATGCGTGCAGGCGGTGTGAACGACGGCCCGGAAACCGACACGGGAGCGAACCACTCGGTTCGACATAAGCAACTGAAAACAATGCGATAAATGACCATAGAGGAACTTCCTGGCACAATTTCAAGGTGCAGGACCGTGGTCCACACGGAACAACTTCGTGATTGGAAACCAGCCTATGGCTTTCCCACATCGGGGCTGTCCGAACGACGCGAATTCCTCCCAAGACACGCCGCTAGACGGACAGACAAACTGGAGTACTAAAAATGAAAAAGATCATCCTCACTGCCGCAGCCGTTTTGGCGATCACCGGCAGCGCCTTCGCCGGTAGCGACAATTACGGTTCCAATGGTGCGAACCAGCCAGCCGTCTCGGTCGACAGCTCGTATACGGCTTCCATTCAGAAGCCGGCGCACGCTGACAAGCAGCCTGTCATTCAGGGCGCCGACCGCGACCTCTACGGCAATCGCTGATCCCGACCAAAGAAGGGCGGCTAACCCGTCGCTCTCGGGATCCCAAAAAATTCAGGAGTATTTGAAATGAAAAGGATCATCCTTGCTGCCGCCGCCGTTTTGGCCATCTCCGGCAGCGCTTTCGCCGGCAGCGACAACTACGGTTCGAACGGCGCCAACCAGCCTGCGATTACGTCGACCGATAGTGGCCATACGGCTTCGGTTGAGAAGTCGGCTCCAGCCGAGCAGGCGCCTGCCCACGGTGCCGACCGTAACCTTTTCGGCCGCTAAAAGCCGGTTTCCAGCACGTGGCGGGCTTATCCGCTGCAGCTGGCGGCATCAGAAAAATTCAGGAGACTAAAATGAAGAAGATCGTTCTTGCCACCGCAGCCGTTCTGGCTGTTTCGAGCGCTGCCTTTGCCGGCAGCGACAATTATGGCTCCAATGGCGCCAACCAGCCGGCCGCTGCCGTCGACACCACTCGCACTTCGTCGACCGGCACCAACTCGGCGGTCTACAAGCTGCTGAACTCGTCGAACGACCAACAGAAGTTCGTCCCGCCGAGCAGCGACAGGGATCGGTTCGGCAACAACTAACAGCCGAAGCTTAAAAAGAGCGGCGGGCCTGGCCCGCCGCTCTTTTTTCATGCCTGTACGACGCAGCTATCTCAAGCCGCCTTCACATCCACCGGCTTGAGCGAGAAGGAGTGCCCATCGGCGTCGAAGATGTGCAGGTCCCCGGCATCCGCGGTCAGTCGCAGCTTTGCCCCGCGCTTGACCTCGACATTGCCGGGCAGCTTGGTCACCAACGGCAGGTCAGCGCGGCCGATATCGACATAGACAAGCTGCACCTCGCCGAGTTGCTCGACATAGTCCACCACGCCCTCGAAAAGATATTCCGCGCCGGTGGCGGCCGACAGATCCTCCGGCCGCACGCCGAAGCTGACTGCCGCACCCTTTGCTGACGCCGGCGTTGCGATCGGCACCGTTGCCTTGCGGCCGCCGACATGGCTGACGATTGTCGGGTTGCCCGTCCTGTCGATTGTCGCCGGCAGGATGTTCATGGCCGGCGAGCCGATGAACTGGGCAACGAACAGATTGCCGGGCTTCTTGTAGAGGTCCATCGGCGTGCCGACCTGCTCGATATGGCCATCCTTCAGCACGACGATGCGGTCGGCGAGCGTCATCGCTTCGACCTGATCGTGGGTGACGTAGATCATGGTCGTGGCAGGCATCGATTCCTTGAGCTTGGCGATCTCGATGCGGGTCGCGACGCGCAGCGCCGCGTCGAGATTCGACAGCGGCTCGTCGAACAGGAACACTTTCGGATTGCGCACGATGGCGCGGCCGATGGCGACACGCTGGCGCTGGCCGCCCGACATCGCCTTGGGCAGACGGTCGAGATATTTGGTCAGCTGCAGGATCTCGGCGGCCTGCCGCACCCGCTTGTCGATCTCGGCCTTGCTTTCCTTGCCGATCTTCATCGAGAAGGCCATGTTGTCGTAGACGGTCATGTGCGGATAGAGCGCATAGGACTGGAACACCATGGCGATGCCGCGCTTGGAAGGCGGCACGTCGTTCACCACCTCGCCGGCGATCTTCAGCTCGCCGGAGGTGATCTCCTCAAGCCCGGCGATGGACCGCAGCAAGGTCGACTTGCCGCAACCCGACGGGCCGACGAAGACGATGAACTCGCCCGACTTTATGTCGAGGTCGATGCCGTGGAGAATGTGCAGATTGCCGTATGATTTCTTCACCTGTCTCAGCGTGACATCGGCCATAATTTCCTCCCAGTGATTTCCCTAGAGAACCTGGATTTCCTCAAAAAATCCAGTTTCGTCAAAAACTCAGTCGATGCGCCCGAACCAGGCGCCGTAGCCGCCGAGGCGGATGGAACCTGTGCCGGATTGTCCCGAAAAACCGTGCCCGGCCAAGGGCAGCAGCGCCTGACCACCGAGATCGACCTCGGCCGGCTTGCTGGCCAGATTGAAGATGCAGACGATCTGCTCATTGCCCTCACGGCGGGTGAAGGCGACGGTGTCGCCCTCGCTTTCGATGAACTCGATTTCGCCTTTGGCCAAGGCCGGATGCTGGCGGCGGAAACCGAGAAAGCGCCGGTAGTGCTCGAGCAGCGAGGCCGCGTCGCCCTGCTGAACATTGACCGCTTGCGACAAATGCTTGCCCGGCACCGGCAGCCAGGGCTTGGCCGTCGAAAAGCCGGCATTGCTGGCGGTTGCATCCCACACCATCGGCGTGCGGCAGCCGTCGCGGCCCTTGAATTCGGGCCAGAAGCGAATGCCGTAGGGGTCCTGCAGATCCTCGAACCGCAACTCGGCTTCGCCCAGCCCAAGCTCCTCTCCCTGATAGAGGCAGACCGAACCGCGCAGCGACATCAGCAGCGCCGAGATAACCTTCAGATAGGCGGCCGGGTCGGCCTCGTCGGCGGCCCAGCGCGAGGCCGGACGCATCACGTCGTGGTTGGAAAAGGCCCAGCACGACCAGCCGTCGCTGGCGACCTTGCCGAAGGCTTCCAGCACCTGGCGCACCTTGGCGGCGCTGATCTTTTCCGGCGCCAGGAAATCGAAGGAATAGCACATGTGGACGCGTTTGCCGCCGGCGGTGTAGGCGGCGACCACTTCCAGCCCACGCTGCGAATCGCCGACTTCGCCGACCGCGGCGGCCGCCGGATATTCGTCGAGCAGCGCCCGGAACCGTTCGAGGAAGGCAAGGTTTTCCGGCCGGCTCTTGTCGTAGATATGGTCCTGGTAGTTGTAGGGATTGACCGCAGGTGCTGTCTGGTCGTTGCGCTCTTCGGGCGGCAGCGGCGGATTGTTCTCCAGCCCCTGGCTGTGGAAGTAGAAATTGATGGTGTCGAGGCGGAAGCCGTCGACGCCGCGCTCCAGCCAGAAGCGGGTGACGTCGAGCAGCGCGTCCTGGACTTCCAGATTGTGGAAGTTGAGGTCCGGCTGCTCGGACAGGAAATTATGCAGATAATATTGCTGGCGGCTGGTGTCCCACTGCCAGGCCGAGCCGCCGAAGATCGACAGCCAGTTGTTGGGCGGCGTGCCGTCCGGCCTGGCGTCGGCCCAGACATACCAGTCGGCCTTGGGATTGCTACGGCTGGCGCGGCTCTCCTTGAACCATGGATGGTTGTCGGCGGTGTGCGACAGCACCTCGTCGATCATCACCTTGAGGCCGAGGTGATGGGCTTCCGCAACCAGCGCGTCGAAATCGGCGAGCGTCCCGAACATCGGGTCGACGTCGCAATAGTCCGAGACGTCGTAGCCGAAATCCTTCATCGGCGACTTGAAGAAGGGCGAAATCCAGATGGCGTCGACGCCGAGCGAGGCGATGTAGGGCAGCCTGCGGATGATGCCCTTGAGGTCGCCGATGCCGTCGCCATTGGAGTCCTGATAGGAGCGCGGATAGATCTGGTAGATCACCGCGCCCCGCCACCAGTCGCGATCGACGGCGAGATCGGGCTTCGAGGTCGCCTTCAAAGCGGCTTGCATAAGTCTCAACCTCCTTTGACCGAGCCGGCCAGCAGCCCGCGGACGAAATAGCGCTGCAGCGAGAAGAACACGATCAGCGGCACGATAATGGTGACGAAGGCCGATGTCGTCAGGATTTCCCAGTCGCCGCCGCGCGAGCCGAGCAGCGCGTTGAGCTTCGCGGTCAGCACGATCTGGTCCCCTTCGGTACCGAGGAAAACCATTGCCACCAACAAATCGTTCCACACCCACAGGAACTGGAAGATTGCAAAGGACGCCAGCACCGGGAAGGACAGCGGCAGCACGATCTTGACGAAGATTTCGAAATCGCTGGCGCCGTCTATGCGCGCCGATTCCATGATCTCGCGCGGCAGGCCGGCAATATAGCTGCGCAGGAGATAGATGGCGAAGGGCAGGCCGAAGCCGGTATGCGCCAGCCAGATGCCAAGATAGGTTTTCGACGGCACACCGAAGAATATGCCGACGCCGTTGTAGATTTTCAAAAGCGGGATCAAGGACATCTGCAACGGCACCACCAGCAGGCCGATGATGGTGGCGATCAGCAAGGCGCGGCCGGGAAAACGCATCCACGCCAATGCATAGGCGGCGAAGGCGGCGATCAGGATCGGGATGACCGTCGCCGGGATGGTAACGGTCAGCGAGTTTATGAACGAGCGGCCGATGCCCTCCGAAAACAGCACGGTCTTGTAATTGTCGGTGGTGAATTTCGGTGGCGCCGACGAGGCGTAATAGACGCGCTGGCCACGGTCGCCTTCGAAAGCCTTGGGCGAACTCATGACGAACGTGCCGTCGGCATTGAGCTGCAAGGTCACGCCGTCGCCGAGATCGGCAGTGGTGCCGGCCGGATATTGCGTCGGTGCCGCCGACTTGACGCCGAAGGCGCTGATGTTGCGCGCAGCACCGTCGCCGAAGATATTGCCGGCAAGCACGAACTTGCCGTCCTTCTCGACCTGCGCCGAGGCCGGCGGCAGGCGGCCGGCTTCAGTCTGGCTGGAGCTGGAGAACGAGTTCCACCAGCCCGAGGCGATGATCTGGTCCTTGTCGCGCAGCGACGAGACCAGGATGCCGAGCGTCGGCACGGTCCAGACGGCGACGAAGACAAGCACGGCGATGTGGACGCCGAAGCGGCTGGCAAAGGACTTTCCGGTCGCGACGGCCATCTCAATGTCCTCCCGTCTCTTTGTTCGCCTGGCGGATGTTCCAGACCATGATCGGGATGACCGCGATCATGATGATGATGGCGATGGTGGCGCCGCGGCCGAAATCGCCGCCGCCGCGGAACATCCAGTCGAACATCAGATTGGCCAGCACCTGGCTGTTCCATTGGCCGTTGGTCATGGTCAGCACGATGTCGAACACTTTCAGCACCAGGATGGTGATCGTCGTCCAGACCACGGCGATGGTGCCCCAGATCTGCGGCACCATGATCTTCCAGAAGATCTGGAACGGATTGGCGCCGTCGATGACCGCGGCTTCAAGCGTCTCTTCGGGGATGCCGCGCAACGCCGAAGACAGGATGACCATGGCAAAGCCGGTCTGGATCCAGATCAGGATGATCATCAGGAAGAAATTGTTCCAGAACGGCAGCGATATCCAGACCTGCGGCTGGCCGCCGAAATACTGGATGATGGCGTTGAGCAGGCCGATCTGCGTCTGGCCCTCGCCGCGATATTCGTAGATGAATTTCCAGATCACGCTGGCGCCGACGAAGGAGATCGCCAGCGGCAGGAAGATCAGGCTCTTGGCGATTGTGCCCCACCAGATCTTGTCCGTGAGCACGGCGATTATCAGCCCTAGAAAGGTGCAGGCGGCGGGCACCACCGCCAGCCAGATGATGTTATTCAGGATCGAGTTGCGGAACTCGCGGTCGCCGAACGCCCATTCATAGTTGGCGAAGCCGACAAAATGCTGGCCGCCGCGGTCGAGGAAGGACAGCCAGAGCGTCGCCACCACCGGATAGATCAGGTAGACGGTGAGGATGATCATCGCCGGGCCGACGAACAGCCACGGACGGACCAGTCCTTGCCGGCGCAGATTGTCGATGGCCGCAGCCCCGGCCACGCCGCGCGACGGGAATATCAGGTCGACCAGCTTGTTGGCGCCCCAGAAATAGGCGACGCAGCCGCCGACGCCGATGATGATGACAAAAATGGCCGATAAGATCTGAGCAGCCATGGGTCCCTCTTCCCTGCGCATGATCGGCCGGGCCTTGAACAGCCCTGGCGATGTGGCTCTGCGCCGATTTAAGTTATTCTGAAACGAACGAACGCAAATCGGTCCGGCGTAAGGCGCCGGTCGGATCCGGGCCATAGCGGCCCGGACCCAGTCTGTGGAGGAAGTCCTGAATTTGCCGCCAAAGCGGCTGATTACTTGGCAGTGGTTACTTGCCAGCTGACTGCTTGCCAGCTGACTGCTTGCCAGCTGACTACTTGATAGCGTCCCAGCTCTTCTGGATGTCGGTGGCGACATCCTGCGCCGACTTGCCGCCGACCAGATCAATCATGCCGGTCCAGAAGGCGCCGGCGCCGATCTTGCCCGGCATCAGGTCCGAACCGTCGAAGCGGAAGGTCGAGGCATTGGCGAGGATATCGCCCTGCTTCTTCAGCGCGTCGCTGGCATAGGCATCCTTGTTGACCGACTTGAGCGGCGTGACGAAGCCGCCCTGGGCCATCCAGATTTCATGCGCCAGCGGCATTTTCAGGAATTCGATGAACGCGCGTGCACCCTTCGAGTCCTTGGTGATCATGGCCAGCGTGCCGGCGCCGAGCACAGGCGTGCCGAGCTCGGGCTTGGATGCATAGGGCGGGAAGTAGAAGAAGTCGGCGTCCTGTCCAACCTTTGTGCCTTCCGGGAAGAAGGTCGGGATGAACGATGCCTGATGGTGCAGGTAGCATTTCGGCGGCACCGAGAAGAGGCCCTTCGGGCTGTCGCGGAAGTCGGTCGCGGCAACCGCCTTGGCCCCACCGTCGACCATCTTGTCGTCGGTCGCGATCTTGCCGAAAATGTCGATGGCGTTGACCACCGCCGGATCGTTGAACGGGATCTCGTTCTTTACCCACTTGTCATACACGTCGGGCGTCTGGGTGCGCAGCATGATGTCTTCGACCCAGTCGGTCGCCGGCCAGCCGGTAGCGCCGCCTGAGCCGAGGCCGATGCACCACGGCGTGCCGCCGTCGGCGATGATCTTCTTCTCGAGGTCGGCGAGCTCTTCCTGGGTCTTGGGAACCTTGTAGCCGGCTTCCTCGAAATTGTCGGGCGAATACCAGACCAGCGATTTCACGTCGGCCTTGTAGGGGAAGGCGAAGAAGCCCGGCTTGCCGTCCTTGTCCTTGAAGGTGCCGAGATCGACCCATGACTGGCCGGCGCCGTAATTGTCCTTGATCCATTTGGCGGTGTCGTCGCCCAGCGGCGTCAAAAGGCCCTTGGACGCCAGATCCTGGATCAGGCCCGGCTGCGGCAGTACGGCGATATTGGGCGGGCTGCCGGCCTGGGTATCGATGACGATCTGCTGTTCGTAATTTTCCGACGAGGAGTATTTGATCTCGGCGCCGGTGGCTTCCTGAAAATATTCGAGAACAGTGCGGATGAGGCCTTCGTCCTCGCCGCGCCAGGGCCCGAAGATGGTCAGCGTCTCGCCCTTGAGATCGACCTTCTTCAGCTCTTCGTAATTGGCCCAGTTGAAGCGCTTGTCTTCCCCGGGCTTGAACTTCAGTTCGGCTTGCGCCGGCAGGGACAAGGCGAGTGTGGCAAACGCTGCGCCAAGCAGAAGCATCTTCTTCATCGGTATTCCTCCCAGTGTGGACACATACACCCGGGCGGAACCTCCATTCCGCCCGCCGACGCTGCAGGACTGTGACTCGTTCAGAAAGGAACCGCAACCTTTCGAAGAGTCTTCCAAAGCGCTTTGGTCTTTTTGATCTGGCCATTGAATCGGCTGGAAGACAAGAGGGCGGTGGGCTAATCGATTTAATTGCGGGCCGCAAGACTTGGTAAAGTGCACTGCAGCACAGTTTTACGGCGGTGCAGCACCGTATTAAGCTTCAAACTGGCCGGACCAGTGCGTATGGTCGACCAGCTCGGCCGCGCCCATTGTGGCGCCGCGTGGCTTCAAAATTAAAAGCGCTTTGAGGCTTGGAGGCCTCCCAGTGAACCTGAAGCAGCTCTCTCATATGCTGGCCCTGTCGCAGACAACGGTAAGCCGTGCGCTCAACGGCTATCCCGAGGTCAACGAGGAAACCCGCCGGCGCGTGGTGGATGCCGCCAAGCGCCACGGCTACCGGCCCAACCCGAGCGCGCGCCGGCTGGCGACCGGCAAGACGGGCATGATCGGGTATGTGCTGCCGACGGGCGCCTCCGTCGACATCGACCCGCATTTCGTCGAGTTCCTGTCGGGTCTCGGCGACTATGCCCGCTCGCACGAGCTCGACCTAGTGCTGTCGCCGGCCGATGCCGACGACCAGGAAACCACCTATCGCCGCATCGTCGCCAACCGCCAGGTCGACGCCGTCTACATCTCCTCGCCGCGCCCGGCCGACCGGCGAGTGGCGCTGGTCAACACGCTCGGCATTCCCTTCATCGTCCATGGCCGCAGCGAAGGCTTCGATTTCGACTACCCCTTCACCGACATCGACAATGAGGGCGGCTTCCACGACGCCGCCCGGCTGCTGGTTCAGCTCGGCCACCGCCGGCTGGCGCTGATCAATGGCGACGACCGCGAGACCTTCGCCATCCACCGCGAGCGCGGCATGCGCAGGGCGCTGGCCGCGAGCGGCCTGACGCTCGGCGAGCGCCATGTCTGTTCACTCACCATGACCGAGGAGAACGGCTACCGCGCCGCCAGGCGCCTGCTCGAACAGAGCGAGCGGCCGACGGCGATCGCCTGCTCCAGCCTGATCATGTCGCTCGGCGTCGTGCGCGCGGTGCGCGACCTTGGCCTGACCATTCCCGGCGACCTGTCGTTGATTGCCCATGACGACGTCTTTCCATGGCTGAAGCCGGAGAATTTTTCCGTGCCGCTGTCGACGACGCGCTCGTCGATCCGCCTCGCCGGCGCCCGCATCGCCGAACGCCTGGCAGCGCGCATTTCCGGCTTGGAAGAAGGGGCGCGAGGCGAGGTCTGGCCAGTCGATCTGGTGGTGAGGGGTTCGGTCGCAGGCGCCCCCGTCTAGGGATTAATCCATCGCTCCGCTGGGCAAGTTCACCCTTGTGGATGTTGCCCGCAGATAGATTGACTTTGTTGGGACAACGGTCTGCCTGGACCTGTCCTTGATTTGGCTTCGAGTGGGTGGCAACCAGTAAGCCAGAGCCATCAACCAGTCCTCAGGGTGCGCCACTTGCCCATATTCCCGTTCTCCGAAACGGATCCAATCCGGCATCCTGGCCCACCGCCGAAAACGTCGGGGGTGGTCATAATTGGTGGCGGCATCATCGGCGTGACGACGGCGCTTTTCCTGGCGCAGCGGAACATTGCGGTGACGCTGCTGGAAAAAGGACGCGTTGCGGCCGAACAGTCGTCGCGCAATTGGGGCTGGATCCGAAAGCAGGGGCGAGACGCGGATGAACTGCCTGTCGTCATCGAGGCTATTCGCCTGTGGCGGCAGTTGGCCGAGGAGTGCGGCGAAGACATCGGGCTGACCCAGACGGGCGTGACCTACCTGGCGAACTCGGACAAGGACATGGCCGGCTTCGGAGCGTTCATGAAGATCGCAGCGATCCATGCGCTCGACACGCGCCTGCTGGACGCAGATGAAACCGCGAAGCTCATCAAAGGCATGTCACGCAAATTCAAGGGCGCGATGACGACGCCCTCCGACATGCGGGCGGAGCCTTGGTTGGCCGTGCCGGCGCTTGCCCGGCTTGCCGTGCGAAAAGGCGTCAAAATTGTCGAGAATTGTGCGGCGCGAGCCCTCGAAATCTCGGCCGGCAAGGTCAAGGGCGTGTGGACCGAGGCGGGGTATGTCGAGGCCTCCAGCGTGCTGGTCGCGGGCGGCGCCTGGTCATCCCTGTTCCTGAGAAGACACGGCGTCTCCATCCCCCAGCTCAGCGTCAGGGTAACCGTGGCCGCAACGGAGCCCATGCCTGAGGTCTATGCAGGTGCGGCAGCCGACGAACACATCGCGTTCCGGCGCAGGCAGGATGGCGGATATACGCTCGCCGCGGGCGGCAGCCATTTGCTTTATTTGGGGCCCGACGCATTCCGGCACGCCACCAAATACCTTCCCGCCCTCAGGGACAATCCGTTCGGGACGCGCTACTTTCCGTTCGCCCCGTCAGGCTACCCTGACGCCTGGTCGACGCCGCGCGATTGGGCGCCGGATTCCGTCAGTCCTTTCGAAAAAATGCGAGTGCTGAACCCGCCCCCTGAACGAGCCGGTCTGCGTTCGATAGAACGTAACTTCGGGTGTCTTTTTCCACAGTTCGAAGCAGTTCGCCTGAAGGCAGGCTGGGGCGGCATGATCGACGCCATGCCGGACGTCGTCCCTGTCGTGGATCGGGTTGAGGCAGTCGGCGGCCTTTTCGTCGCGACGGGAATGAGCGGTCACGGCTTCGGCATCGGGCCTGGCATAGGCCGTGTCGTTGCCGACCTGATCCAGGGAAACCAGACGGGGCACGACCTCAGCCGCTTCCGGCTGTCACGCTTCCATGATGGCAGCCCTGTCCGGCTGGGTCCGGCGCTCTGAATTGGGTGGCGCGAAATTCGCCCGGTTTACTTGTTCGCCGCCGCCTTCGTATCCAGCAGCCCATAACCGAAATCATTGTCCCGTCCCTTCGGACCGAGATCCCTGGCGGTGGCGGCCAGCGCCTTTTCGATGTCGTCGGCGGAGCGCTCGGGTGAAGCGTGGATCAAATTGGCGATAGCGCCGGACACGATCGCGGCGGCAAACGAGGTGCCGGTGACGACGTCAGAGCCGGCGCCGCTCGGCGCCACCATCTCGACGCCGGGCGCCGAGATGAAGACATAAGCGCCGCGATTGGCCTGCTGCATCAGCCCGTCCTTGGCGTCGGTGGCGGTGACCGCGATCACGCCGTCATAGGCGGCGGGGTAGCCATAGGGCGCTTTCGGCCCGTTGTTGCCGGCAGCAGCGACCAGGATGATGCCGAGCCCGCGCGCATTGCGGCAGGCGGTGGCGAGCAGATCGTTCTTGGGGCCGACGAAACTCATATTGATGATGCTGACATTCTGGTCCGCCGCCCAGTCGAGCGCCGACAGGATGACATCCATGGTCGACCTGCCGTCCTCGAAGGCGCGGGCGTGATAGATCCTGGCGCCGGGCGCCATGCCTTCGAGCGCGCCGACGCCGGCGATCAGCCCGTCGACCGAGGTACCGTGGTCACGCTTTTCGACCGGCACGTTGGGCATGGCGTCGAACTGGTCGGCAATGACGCCGGACAGCGCCGGATTGGTGTCGTCTATGCCGGTGTCGATGACGGCGATGCGCACGTTTTCGCCACTGGCTTGCTTGTTGTCGAGCTGAATGCGCTCGAAGGCATAGTTGACGATGCCGGCCGCCTGCTGCAGCGAATAGATATGGTTTGGCTCGCGCCGCAGGGTGCGGCCATCGGCGGCCAGCTGCGCCAGCACGGCGCCGACCGGGCGGCCGTCGGGAATGCCGAAGCGCACCAGCGTGGTGCCGAGCAGCCGCGACTGGCGCTGCGAGCGCACTTCAAGGCCGAAGGAGGCGGCGATCTGCTGGACGGCGCCGGCATCGCCGTCGACGGTCACCAGCACCTCGTCGGGCACGAACTCGCCGGCGATGGCACGGCGCGGCGCGGTCGCGACAAGATCGGTCGGCGAAACGATCGCCCCGCCGGCGGGTGGCCCGGCCTGCGTGTCGGCAGGCGGCGCTGACGGCCGCGGCGTCGGCACGGGCGCTACGGGAGCCGGTGGGCTGGGAAACAGGTCGACGATCAGGGCCGGAAGGGTAACTGCGCCTGGTTCGCCGCCGACGTTGGCCTCATTGCCGTCTTTCGGGCAGTCGGCAGCCGCCGCTCCGGCCGCGTCGGTGCAGTCGGCCCGGCCGGCATTGGGATCATTGGTCTGCGCCGACGCCGGCACGGCGACGATTGTCGTCGCCGCCACCAGGATCGCCGCAAATCGAATGACCGCCCTAGCTGCCATCAACCGGTTTCCTTCCCTCGATCACAGTCTCCGCGAACGGCTGGGCGGCAATAAGGCCGACGAGCCTGGTGTAGTCTCCTCCGGTCTTGACCGGGATGGCAATGCGGAAGACGCCCGAGGCGGCCGGCCCGCCGGCGATCTTCAGCGCGTTCTGGTCGAGGAAGACAGCGATGTCGGACATCTTCGCATCCGGCTTGAACTTGACCAGCGCGAACGGCAGTTTCGCCAGATCATCCTCGGCGCCGGCAATCTCGAAATCATGGCTCTTGCCGCCGGTCTGCACGTAGGACTGCACCACGACCAACGCCAGCAGCACCGCCGCTGCCGCCCAGGCGACCGTGGCCGGCATCGCCGTGAACCGGCCGAGTGCCTGCGCCAGCCAGGAACGGCCCGCGGGAGCGCGGACCGGTCCGGCTTCGGCGTCGAGCGCCCTGGCAAAGCGGCTGAGCGCATCGGCCGGTGGCCGGATCGCCTCGTTGGCGGCGGTGGCGCCGGAGAATTCCGCCTCAGCCTCGCCAAGCGCCGCCATCGCCGCCGGATCGCTCGCCAGCCATTCCTCGACGGCTTCGAGGTCCGAGCCTTCCAGCGAGCCGTTCAGGTAGAACGGCAGCAGCGTTTCCATTTCGTCACGGCGTGACATTTTTTCAGCGGCGCTCATATCTTCAGGATTGCTCATGGCCACCCCCTGTCGTAACCGGCGGCCTTGAGGGCTTCGCCGAGTTTCTTGCGGGCGTAGAACATTCGGGTCTTGACGGTGGCGACCGGGATGCCGAGCACCTCGCCGATCTCCGTCACCGACTGTCCATGGTAATAGGCAAGGTCGACCACCGAGCGGTGTTCCTCCGGCAAGGCATCGACGAAGCGCCGCAAGGCGGCGCCCTTGTCTTCCTTCATGGTGGCGACTTCCGGCGTGTCGGCGCCATCGGGAACCTGCGCCGCATCGTCGTCATCGATCCAGTCTTCTTTTTTCTTGCGCAGCATCGACAGCGCCTTGAAGCGGGCGATGCCGAGCAGCCATGTCGAGACTTCCGAGCGCCCTTCGAAACCGGGCGCCTGGCGCCACAGCTCAAGAAAGACCTCGTTTGCGATATCGTCGGCCATCATTTCCGATCCCGTCTGGCGCACCACGAAGCGGTAGACCCGCGCGTGGTGACGCATGAACAGCAGCCGAACAGCGGCACGGTCGCCCTTCGCGACCCGGTCGACAAGCGCGCGATCAGTCTCGGTCGCTGCCGTCATGGCCGGTCGAGCCGCCTGGCTCCTGTCTGCTCTGTCGCCGATCGGTTCAAAAAGGTTCATCCTTCCGCCAAGGAATTTTGGCGAAGCTAACCGAAGAAGGTGAGTGTTGCCAGAGTGTCTCCCTTCTCCCCGTCACTATACGGGGAGAAGGTGGCGGCAGCCGGATGAGGGGCGGTAGTGTGCTGAGAGTTCTGCAAATTCGCTGAGAGGGGGCGGTCATGGCAGGCTGGTGATTGTTCACGTCACCTGATTCCCGCGAAGGAACGCCACCATGACCAAGACTGAAGTTAAGACCGCCAGCGCTGCCGTCAAAGACATTCTGCTTTCGAACCCGGATGGATTGCACGAAGTGCTCCGTGCGGTGATGCAGGAGGTGCTTGAGGCCGAGATGGACGAGGCGCTGGGTGCCTCGAAGAGCGAGCGCACGCCCGAACGGCTTGGCTATCGCTCGGGCTATTACGGCCGTACCCTTGTGACGCGGGTCGGCAAGCTCGAGCTGCGGGTTCCGCAGGACCGGGCCGGGCGCTTCTCCACCGAGCTGTTCGAGCGCTACCAGCGTTCCGAGCGGGCCTTGGTGGCGACACTGGCGGAGATGTATGTGCAGGGCGTGTCGACCCGCAAGGTGAAGGCGATCACGGAAGAACTGTGCGGCCATGCCTTCTCGGCCTCGTCGATCTCGGCCATCAACAAGCGGCTGGACGAGAGCCTCGCTGCCTTTGCCAGGCGCCCCCTTCAAGAGCCGTTTCCTTACCTCATCCTCGATGCGCGCTACGAGAAGGTGCGTGAAGCCGGTGTTGTCATGAGCCAGGCGGTGCTGATCGCGGTCGGTATCGACTGGGACGGAAGGCGCCAGATCCTG
The DNA here is from genome assembly GCF_040320605.1 of Mesorhizobium sp. M0659. NCBI lineage: Bacteria > Pseudomonadati > Pseudomonadota > Alphaproteobacteria > Hyphomicrobiales > Phyllobacteriaceae > Mesorhizobium > Mesorhizobium sp. M0659. Next base: position 136 of record NZ_JAMYPY010000004.1, on the reverse strand, counting down.
GCCGTGGAGATGGCCAATCGCGAGAGCCGCTCGGCCTGGAGGGACTTCCTCGTCGGCCTCAAGGCGCGCGGCCTCAAGGGCGTCGAGTTGGTTGTGTCCGACGATCACGCCGGCCTGGTGGCAGCGATCGGCGAGG